>NZ_JAFBBE010000009.1 GCF_016907015.1 Oceanisphaera litoralis | reverse complement strand
AAGCCCTGCTGCCCTGGCAGCTTGCCGCAGAGCTATCTCAAAAACAGTAATATTATCCGGCTGAAAGCAAGAGTGCTGATTTAATGGCGCTTACGTCAATCAGGCTGACGAAGTAGTGTTTGAGCTGGGCAGGAGTCAGGTTGTCCGGTGGGCAGTCAAAAAACGCGGCGATCCGCCTCACGGCACGGGCATAGGCGTCAATGGTCGCGGGGCGTTTGCCCTGCAGGGTTAAATTATTGAGGTGCTGCTGATACAGCGCATCGAAGTGGCGTTGCTGTTGGCTATTCATCATGCTATCTCCAGTCCGCTACCACTCTGGTAGGGCTCTGAAATCAGTATGATGTGCAGCGCCATTGTTCTGCCGCGAAGCGGCTTAGTTCAACAATTGGTTCAAATCGTTCGCTACGCTCACTAGGACGGGCTAAAGCCCGCCCCTTAACCAAACGTTAGAGGTATCTGAGTTGGAGATTGGTGTGTCGAAAATATGCATTTTTTGTAAGACTGAAAAACCAGAGAATGAGTTTTCACTGGAGCATATATTTCCGCAGTCTTTGGGGGGAGCCCAAGCATCTGATCTTTTTAAAACACGTCATGTTTGTCAGCGATGCAACTCCATAATGGGACTTTTTGTTGATGCTCCTTTGGTAAAGAACTTTTTCAGTCAGAATGATATGGCTGAGAATGCTTTATATTATATCGACTTAAACAAGCCAATGCCTTTGCCTCTTCGCTACATGGGGGTTCATCAAAGTTTAGTATCAGATCCTAATTTGACGTGTGAATTATGGATGGGGCCACACGGTGGACTGGTATACCATCGACGACCGAAAGCCGATTCTAGGTACGATACGTTCGCTGGCGGAAATCCGATTGACAATAAGAAATTTGGCGGTGAGGTCTATATTTTTGCTCAACATTCAGATGAATATTGGAACCTTGTATTGCTTCAGTCCGTGATGAAGAGCTTCAAGTCTTCCAAGAGAATATCGGGAAATATTGAGCTTCCAAATGATGATAATTACTTTCATGAGCCAACTTCTTATGAGAATGAATTCTTATCAAGCCTTAAAGCCGCTCAAGGTGAAGTTCATAAGGGAAGTCTGGCGATCCAGATAGGCTTTGAGCAAAGGTTTTTATGTAAATTTGCTTTAGGTGTGGGAGTTGATAGGCTTGGAGAGCGCTATTTAGAGAGTACAGATGCGAGAGAACTTAGGAATGCTCTTTGGGCTAAAACCCCCAATGAAAGAGACTCATATGATGTGGAGTTTTCTGACTTCTTTCAGAATAGAGAGCCTGAAGAAGCAAGGTTTTTGGCATGGCCCGGTGTGCACACAATTATGCTCTATCCAGTTCATGGACGGTTGTTAGCAATAATTTACCTCTATGGGAAAAATAGGTTGATGGTCACGATATCCAAGGATGAGAATTTGTGGTCAACCTCAATCGACCAAGCTGAGGTGTATGTTCTTTGCCCGTCTCTCGATAAGTTCTCTGGCCCAATGTGTGTGGAAGATCTGTTGGCGCACCGTCTCGGTCATCGACAAATAAGCGATTTGGCTGAAATAGAGGAAAAACGCTTTGATCCTAGCACTTTACCGAAAATTACTGACCTCTAACAAATTGCTGCACGCGGACAAATTACTCGCTACGCTCCCAATTTTCCGGTGAGCAAGGCGTTAGGCTAATAATATAATTTTTATCATCATTAAAAATTAAGGAGTAATAATGAATAGTGACTTTCCCGCAACAATGGGTGACGTAATGAAATACACTGGGTTCTGGCCAAGAGTTGGTGCAAGCCTAATCGATACTGTAATTATATTAGTATTAACGTACCCTATTTTAATTTCAATATACGGCTGGAGTTATCTTGATGGTGATAACTTAGTCGAAGGTTTTGCTGATTTATTACTTAGTTGGATATTTCCACTTGTTGCCATAATCGCATTTTGGATTTATCGCCAGGCAACTCCAGGGAAAATGGCAATACAGGCGCGTATTGTGGATGCCAAGACAGGTCAAAAGCCAACATTACAGCAATATATTGTGAGGTATATTGGCTATTTCTTAGCATCTATTCCTTTGGGGTTAGGCATTTTTTGGGTTGCTTGGGACAAGAAAAAGCAAGGGTGGCATGACAAATTAGCTGGGACAGTAGTCATAAGCCCTAAATCCGGTCAAACACAAGAAGTAAAATTCGAAGGTAAATAGTCTAACAAGGCCAATCACAACCGCCAGCAAGCTGGCTGGACTCGCTACGCTCGTCTGTGTTGGCGGCTTTATCTTTTTCTGGAGTATCGTATGTTGCATAAAATTGAGCAGTGGATTGATCAGACTAATCTTGAGTATCAAGGGCAAAGGATTTCTTGTTCTAAGTTTTTTGATGATTTCAGCGGTTTTTATTCTCTAGAGTTTCTCCAGCAGGCATATTTTGTAGTTGTCGATACAATCCCTAAACCTAATTTTCCTGAATTGCGACAAATGGGGTTGGGTAATTTTATTGATATGGAAGTACACGGAATTACGTATAAAAATACTTATTACATTCTCCCTCATCTAGCATCAAATTTACGTTTACACTTTCATGAGCTTGTCCATGTTGCACAATGGGGATATTTAGGTGCAATACCATTTATAGAACGCTACATTACTGAAATTAAAACGGTGGGCTATGGTGAGGCACCTTTAGAAAAAATGGCATACGGTTTTGATTCTCACTTTACGAATGGTGGAGAAAAAATTGATGTGCCAAATTATGTTGCACAAAAAATATAAAAAAAGCCAGTAAGCAGGACGCAGCAAAGCTGCGCCTCTACTAGCGACGTTAGCATTTTTGCTGAATTTAAGCCTCAGCTCTGCCTATTTATATAAAAAAATCTAATCGCCGCACACAAACATCAACATCGAATTCCTGACCTATGGCCACCACGGCAACGCTTTTTATCTCTGCTGGCTGCAGAGCTTTTACTGACCATTAAAAAGGCGGGCCCTTGGGCCCGCCTTTGTCGTTGTACACGCCGTGATACCTGTGATTACACTAGGTCGCGGTTTTCCTTTTTAGCCTCGTGCACATCCTTGAGTACCGCCTTGCAAATCAGCAGCAGTATCCACAGGGTGAGGGCGGGCCAGATCAGAATATAGGCGCCTAACATCAGTTCGCTCATGAGGACTCCTTGGCAAAACGAGGGGAATTCATATTGGCCTTTCCGGCCAGGGGCTTGATATCGGCCCTGTCGTCATAGTGGCCGACCCGCTGGGCAATGAGATCGAAGTCGAATTCCTGGCGTTGCATCAGGCTCATCACCACGCACACCAGGGTACTGACACCGTAGGCCACCAGAGACGACAGCAGCACCGTGTATTCCCGCAGGAAGCCGGTGGCAAAGAACATCAGCGCCACCCCGGCAATAATGCCGGCCACAAAACCGGCACGGGTGCCACAGAAGCCGAACACCATCAGGCCGATCACCACACCACCGCCCATGCTGGCCAGCAGCTCGAACAGCACGGCAATGGCGCCGGTCATCGGCAGCAGCTCGAAGCGGGCTACGCAGAACATCAGCAGGCCGGCAATCACCGAGCCGGTAAAGGCACGATTGGTGACCCGGTTCCAGAAGCAACTGGCGATAACCGGGAACACGATGGCGCCCCAGAGCGCGCCCACAAACACCAGCATCACCAGAATATCAAACGAGAAGCTGGCAAAAATGATACCGATCATGGTGGCAGCGACCATGGTCAGACGGCCGATAAACAACATGCGCCTGGGGTCGACCTTGCCTTTGGCGATGTTCTTGCCGTAGACATCGGCCATCATGATGGCCGACAGCGCCGACAGATCCGAGTCGGCGGTGGACGACAGGGAGCCGATCACCAGAATAAAGAAGAGCCCGATAAACACCGGCGGCAGGTAGGAAGACACCATCTGCGGGATCAGGTTATTCATGTTGCCGTTCAGCGGCTCAACCCCTGTGGTCAGGGCCATCAGACCGATCATGCCGAGGCCAATCACAATGGCACCGTACCCCAGGGTGGCGGTGATGAAGGTGGGTTTGATGTGTTTTTCATTCACCGCAAACAGCCGCTGGGCAATGGTCTGATTACCGATGGCATAGGCCAGCACCGCCACAAAATAGGGGGCGCCCTGATGCAGTATGGCGTCGGTCGAGAACAGATCGGCCTGTTGCAGGCTGAGCTTGTCAAAGCCATTGAGCATCTCGGTGGGGCCCCCCATGGCGAACAGTACCGCCGGAATGATCACCACGGCGATGGCCATGAGGGCGATAAGCTGGGCGAAATCGGTGAGTACGGAAGCGCGGAAACCGGACCAGAGGGTGTAGCTTAGTACGCCTGCGCCGGCGATGATGACGCCGGCCTGAAACGACAGCGGCGACAGCACAGACACCAGGGCACCGGCGGCGGTGAAGTTCACCATCAGGCTGATGAGGCTGCCGAGCAGATTGGACAGCGCCAGGATCAACTGGCTGGAGGAACCGTGACGGGCGTGAATGATTTCACCCAGAGTATGTGCCTTGGGGGCCAGGGCACGGAAACGGCGGCCGAAGGGATAGATGAACAGTATCATCAGCGCGCCCCAGAGACCGTAGTGCAGGGGGCCGGACACGCCATAGGTATAGCCGGAGGTGGCGGCGGCATAGAAGGACGCCGCCCAGATCCAGGTGGCGGTCATGCTGGCCGCGCCTATGCCGAAGCCGACGCTCTGGTTGGAGACCATGAAGGCGTCGGTATCTTCCTGTTCTTTCTTGATAAAGGTGGTGATCAAATAGGTACCGCCGTAGAAGGCGGCCAGCAACAGCAGCACAGTGGTGCTGGAAAATTGATAGAGTTCCAAGTTCATCTCCCTGTTCATACGAGTGAAACGGGCATACGTACAGGCCGAGGCGGCCGAGTAAACGGCACCTGACCTGACGCAGGTTAAGACGACCTGGCTAGCGGCAACGGACGCGAAGATCCCGTAGAAAACGGATCGGCAGTAAGTAAGAACAATGGCTTAGAGACGTTGGCGATAGCCTGGTAATGTGCGGTCGACGACACTGATGGTCGTGACTAGGGTAACGCTTCGATGGCACCAATCATGGGGCGGACACCTCCTGTGTATACGTGATGTTTACTTTTGAGGACGAAGCATATTACCGTTACGTTCGGGTAATGTCCACCTACACACCATTAGCCGACTAGCCGCCATCCCCCCCTTTCGTTATAATCCGCGCTCCCCCGGATCCACCAAAAATGCTGAACGTTGTTGAGACGTTATCGAGATGTTGTTGAGACGTCGTTAAAACGCTGTTGAACAGGAGTAGTCATGCAAGCAAAAGTTGCCGTCATCATGGGTTCCAAGAGTGATTGGCCCACCATGCAGGGTGCTGCGGAAATCATGGATAAACTGCAGGTCGCCTATGAAGTGGAAGTGGTGTCGGCGCACCGCACCCCAGACCGACTGATGGAATTTGGCGAACAGGCCGTGGATCGCGGTTTTGAAGTTATCATCGCCGGTGCCGGCGGCGCCGCTCACCTGCCGGGCATGGTTGCCTGCAAGACCCGATTGCCGGTGCTGGGTGTACCGGTGCAAAGCCGGGCGCTCAACGGCATGGACAGCTTGTTGTCTATTGTGCAGATGCCCAAGGGCGTGGCCGTGGGCACCCTGGCCATCGGCGAGGCCGGCGCCTTCAACGCGGGCCTGATGGCATGCCAGATCCTGGCCAACAACGACGCGGCCCTGGCCGAACGGCTGGAGGCCTTCCGCCAGGCGCAGACCGAGACCGTATTGAGCAACCCCGACCCGCGGGAGGAAGCATGAGCCGTATCTGGGTACTGGGCGCCGGCCAACTGGGCCAGATGCTGAAACACGCCGGCATGCCGCTTGATCTCGACGTATGCCCGGTGGACATAGCGTCGGAAGAGACCTTTCCGCTGCAGCCCCACGAACAGGTGACCGCCGAGCGGGAACAGTGGCCGGACACCGCCGCCACCCGTCAACTGGCCGCCCATCCAGCGTTTGTGAACCTCGATACCTTCCCCGTGCTGGCCGACCGCTTTACTCAGAAATCGTTGATCGACAAGCTGGGCCTCGCCACCGCGCCCTGGCAGCTGGTTGAAACCGACACCAGCGCCGACGCACTGCATCAGAAATTGGGCGAGCGGGTGCTGCTCAAGCGCCGCACCGGCGGCTATGACGGCCGGGGTCAGCACTGGCTGCGCGAGCCGGGCCTGGACGCCATTCCCGACGACTGGCACGAGCAGGCCATTGCCGAACAGGCCATCGACTTCGACGAAGAAATGTCGGTGGTGGGCATGCGTGGTGCCGACGGCCAGTGTTTCTTCTATCCGCTGACCCTGAACCTGCATGTGAACGGCATTCTGCTGGGTTCGGTCGCGCCATTGGCGCGGCTGGCACATCTGCAGGCGGAAGCCGAGCGCATGCTGGGCACCCTGATGAACGACCTCGATTACGTGGGCGTGATGGCGATGGAATGTTTCCGGGTCGGCGATCACCTGCTGATCAACGAACTGGCGCCGCGGGTACACAACAGCGGTCACTGGACCCAGGCCGGTGCCAACATGAGCCAGTTCGAGGCCCATCTGCGTGCCGTGGCCAGGTTACCCCTGGTACAGCCCACCGTTAAAAACACCAGCGTCATGGTGAACCTGGTGGGTACCGAGCGCAACGATGCCTGGCTGTCGGTACCCGGTGCCGAACTGTACTGGTACGGCAAGGAGGTGCGTCCCGGCCGCAAGGTAGGGCACATCAACTTCTGCCTCGACAACCATGCAGACACCAAAACCGCCTTGGACCAGTTGCAACCCCTGCTGCCGGCCAACTACGTTCAGGTACTGAACTGGCTGCGCAGCCAGCTCGACTGAGCCCCAAAGCCCCGCTTCGGCGGGGCTTTTTGTTACACGCCTCAGCCCTCAGCCCTCACGCCTCACCCCTCACGCCTCACCCCTTACTCCTCATCCCTCACCCCTCGTTGCCCTGTTTCCCGCTGTTCGTTTTCGCCGAGCTGTTATGCTGAATATCTACTCTATTCGATAGGGAATATCACCGATGGCAGTGGAGGCGTTCACGCGATGGCTGGCGCGACACAAGGGATTGGGCTGGCTGCTACTGGTGGTGGCGGTGGTGCTGTTCTGGCTGTGGCGGGGCGAGCGTTATCAGGCGCAGGTGGAAGCACCGGCGGCAGAGCCGGTGTCGACCGCCGAGGAATTTCATGTCGAGGTGATGGCCTTCGATGCCGAGCCCTATCAGCCCGGCGTGGTACTGCAGGGGCAGTTGCTGCCCCACCGTACCCTGGTGATGCGAACCCGGGCAAGCGGCACCCTTACCAGGCTGCCCAGGCTCGGGCAAACGGTGACCGAGGGCGACCCCCTGCTCACCCTGAGCGACGACGGTCGTACGGTCAAGCTGGCTCGGGCCGAGGCGGAATACCGGCTGCGCCAGGCCGAAGTGACCGCGGCTACCCGGCTGCGTCGCAACCAAATGATTTCCGAAACCGATTATCTGGCATTGAAGTCGGCCGCCGCCATGGCGGAAGCCGGATTGGCCGAGGCCCGGCTGGCGTTGAGTCATACCCGCATCGAGGCCCCCTTTACCGGCAGTATTGACGCACTGCCGGTGGAGCTGGGGCAGTTTGTACAGACCGGTGACGTGCTGCTGACCCTGGTGGATGTCTCCACCCTCAAGCTCAGCGCCGCCGCGCCTCAGCAGCAGGTGGCCGAGCTCGCTCCCGGCTTACCGGTGACGGCGGTGCTGCTGGATGGCCGTGAACTGACGGGCGAACTGGAGTTTGTCGCCCAGTCTGCCGATGTGAATACCCGCAGCTTCATGCTGGAAGCCCGGCTGGATAATCCCCGGGGCTGGCGGGTGGCGGGGGCCAGTGCCGAGCTGAACATAGCGCTGTCGCTGCGGCCCGCCTATCGGCTGTCGCCGGCGCTGCTGGCACTGGACGCTAATGGCCGTCCGGGAGTCCATATCGTGGATGAACAGGATCGCATGCAATGGGTGCCGGTCACCCTGCTCGGTATTACCCCCGACGAAGCCTGGATCGGTGGCCTGCCCGCGTCGGTGCGTCTCATCACCCGGGGAGCGGGCTTTGTGACCGAAGGTGAAGGGGTGCGAGTACGCGACGCGGAGCCGGTGCCATGAGGGCGCTGATTGCCGCGGCGGTGTATCGCAGCCGCGCCACCCTGATGGCCTTTGTTTTTCTACTGCTCGGGGGGTACGGCGCCTATCAGGCCATTCCCAAGGAAGCCAACCCGGATGTGACCATCCCCATGATGTATGTGTCCATGCGGCTGGAAGGCATCAGCCCGGAAGACGGCGAGCGGCTGCTGGTGCGTCCCATGGAGCAGGAGCTGCATACCCTGGAGGGGGTGAAGAAAATGACCTCCATCGCCAGCGAGGGCTATGCCTCGGTGATGCTGGAATTCGATGCCGGCTTCGACCCCAAACAGGCATTGCAGGATGTGCGGGAAAAGGTCGATTCGGCGCGCAGCACGCTGCCGCAGGAAGCCGACGAGCCGATAGTGAACGAAATCAACGTGGCGCTGTTTCCTGTGCTGTCGGTGGCCCTGTCCGGTCCGCTGTCGGAAGCCGAGCTGGTGATGACGGCCCGGCGACTGAAAGACGAGATTGAAGGCATTGCCGAGGTGCTGGAGGTGGACATCGGCGGTGACCGGGAAGACCTGCTGGAAATTCTGGTCGACCCCCAGGTGCTGGGCGGCTACGGCATCGACTACACGGCATTGTTCAATCTGGTGTCGCGCAACAACCGGCTGGTCGCCGCCGGCAGCCTGGATACCGGCGCCGGCCGCCTGGCGATCAAGGTGCCCGGCGTCATAGAGGATCTGGACGACATACTGGGCCTGCCGATCAAAGTCAGCGGCGACCAGGTGGTGACCTTCGGCGATGTGGCCACCCTGCGCCGTACCTTCAAGGATCCGACCGGCTTCGCCCGTATCAACGGCAAGCCGGGACTGGTGCTGGAGGTCAGCAAGCGCGCCGGCGCCAACATCATCAATACCATAGCCCGGGTCAAGACACTGCTGGCGGAGGCCGGCCCCTTGTTGCCGCCGGGGGTGGAAATCAACTACATCATGGATCAATCCGTGCAGATTGAGGAGATGCTCGCAGACCTGCTCAACAACGTGCTTACCGCCGTGGTGCTGGTATTGATCCTGATCCTGGCCACCATGGGGGCCCGCTCGGCCATCATGGTGGGGCTGACCATTCCCGGCGCCTTTCTTACCGGCATTCTGATCATCTGGGCCATCGATTTCACCATGAACATCATAGTGCTGTTCTCGCTGATCCTGGTGGCCGGCATGCTGGTGGATGGCGCCATAGTAGTGTCGGAACTGGCCGACCGCCATCTGCACGAGGGGCAGAAACCGAAGCAGGCCTGGATCAACGCCGCTCACCGCATGAGCTGGCCGGTGATTGCCTCCACCGCCACCACCCTGGCGGTGTTTGTGCCGCTGCTGTTCTGGCCCGGTGTGGTGGGGGAGTTCATGAAATACCTGCCCGCTACCGTTATCATCTGTTTGCTGGCCTCCCTGGCCATGGCGTTGATCTTCCTGCCCACCATGGGCGGCCTCAGCCGACACAGAACCCGCGCCAGGGAGCCGGTCAGGGTGCCGGGGCTCCGCCACTACCGACGCCTGCTTGGCTGCTTGTTGCAACGGCCCGGTCTGGCCCTGATTGGCACCCTGGCGCTGATCGGGCTTATTTATGGCGGTTATGCCCGCTTCAACCTCGGGGTGGAGTTTTTTCCGTCCATCGAGCCGGACAGTGCTCAACTGCAGGTGCGTGCCCGGGGCGATCTGTCGGTGTATGAAAAAGACGCCATCTTGCGCGAGGTGGAAGGACGCTTGCAGGGGCTGAGCGAAGTCAAGGCGCTGTATGCCCGCAGTTTTGCCCGGGTCGACAACCAGATGGGTACCGATGTGATCGGGGTGCTGCAGTTTCAGTTCATTGACTGGTATCTGCGCCGGCCGGCCGGCGCCATCAAGGGCACCATGCTGGCACTGACCGAGGATATTTCCGGCGTCGTGCTGGAATTCAGACAGCAACAGATGGGGCCGGGGGCCGGCAAGCCGGTGGAGTTGCAACTCAAGGGCGGCGACGAGCGCAGACTGGCGGCGGCCACCGATATGCTGCGCTCGGCCATGGCAGAGCTGGGTGGTTTTATCGACATCGAGGACGACCGCAGCCTGCCCGGCATCG
The DNA here is from genome assembly GCF_016907015.1 of Oceanisphaera litoralis. Classification (GTDB taxonomy): domain Bacteria; phylum Pseudomonadota; class Gammaproteobacteria; order Enterobacterales; family Aeromonadaceae; genus Oceanimonas; species Oceanimonas litoralis. Next base: position 116,608 of record NZ_JAFBBE010000009.1, on the reverse strand, counting down.
AGTGGCGGCTGAGCGTCAACCGTGAGGCCGCCGCCCGGCTGGGGGCCGACGTGCTGAGCGTGGGTAACGCGGTGCAGCTGGTGACCAATGGCCTGAAACTGGCGACCTACCGACCCGAGGATGCCAGCGACGAAGTCGATATTCGGGTGCGGCTACCGCCACACTGGCGCTCGCTCGATCAGCTGTCGCGGCTGACCCTCAAGACGCCGCGCGGCCAGGTGCCGCTGAGCCATTTCGTGACCCTGACACCGGCGCCGAAAATCGGCACCCTGCATCGGGTGGACGGCCGCCGAACCATCACCATCAAGGCCGATATTGCCGCCGGTTTTCGGCTGGATGAGCGGCTGAACGCCCTGAGGGGGCAAGTGACCGCCTTGCCCGACGGCGTCAGCCTGGTGGTGGCCGGAGAAGATGCGGATCAGCGTGAGGCGGGGCAGTTCCTGACCTATGCCTTCGGGGTGGCCATTTTCCTGATGACGCTGATCCTGGTGACCCAGTTCAACAGCCTCTATCAGACCGCACTGGTGCTCTCGGCCATCGTGTTTTCCACCGCCGGTGTGCTGATGGGGCTGCTGCTGAATGGCCAGTCGTTCGGCATCGTCATGGTGGGCATGGGTATCATCGCCCTGGCGGGCATAGTGGTGAACAACAACATAGTGCTGATCGACACCTTCAATCAGCTGCGCACCGAGGGCATGAGCCCGACCGAGGCGGCGCTGGAAACCGGTTGTCTGCGTCTGCGCCCCGTACTGCTGACCGCCATTACCACAGTGCTGGGGCTGATGCCCATGGTGCTGGGGGTGAACGTGGATCTGCTGGCGCCCAGCCTGGGTCTGGGGGCGCCCTCCACCCAGTGGTGGACCCAGCTGTCCAGCGCCATCGCCGGCGGCCTGGCCTTCGCCACCCTGCTGACCCTGCTGCTCACCCCCTGCATGCTGGTACTGGGCGCGGGACGCAAACGGGCTGGGAGGGGTGAGTAGTCGGTTTGGGCGAGGAACGAGTCCCAACCTGTCTGCCAGCGGCCAGGTGTTGGGATTCGCTTCGCTCATCCCAACCTACGGACTACCGGTGTCATATGGCGCCGCATAAGGGAGCTGTTTTTCGTAGGGTCGAATTTATTCGACCAAAACGGAGGCACGACCCCAGCGCGGTCGAATGAATTCGACCCTACCACTGATTTGGCTTGTAGAGCTTGCCGCCTGGTTTACCCGAACGCCGCTAATTGCTCGCGGTAGGAGGTGAGGTCGCCGATGTGCTTCGCGACCCATTGCGGGTTGTAGTAGGTGTCGAGATACCGTTCGCCGCCGTCGCACATCAGGGTGACCAGGGAGCCGCGCTCGCCTTTTTCCTGCATGCGTTTGGCCAGCTGCAGTACGCCCCACAGGTTGGTACCGGTCGAGCCGCCGGCCTTGCGGCCCAGAATGTGCTCCAGCCAGTGAATGGTGGCGATGCTGGCGGCGTCCGGTACCTTGATCATCTCGTCGATCACCTCGGGCAGAAAGGACGCCTCTACCCGCGGGCGACCTATGCCTTCGATACGGCCCCCGGCCTGGCTGACCAGGCTGGCGTCGCCGCTTTGGTAGCTGTCGTAGAACACCGAGTTTTCCGGATCCACCACCACCAGTCGGGTATCCAGCCCCAGATAGCGGGCATAACGGCCCAGGGTGGCGGAGGTACCGCCGGTGCCGGCACTCATCACGATGGCACGGGGAATGGGGTGGGGCTCTTCGGCCAGTTGGCGGAAGATGCTCTCGGCAATGTTGTTGTTGCCGCGCCAGTCGGTGGCCCGCTCGGCAAAGGTGAACTGATCCATGTAATGGCCGCGGCTTTCCCGTGCCAGTCGTTCGGCGGCATCGTAGACCTGGGATGAACGCTCCACAAAATGACAGCGGCCCCCCAGGCGTTCCACCTGCTCGATTTTGCTGCGGGTGGTGGAGCCGGGCATCACGGCGGTAAAGGGCAGACCCAGCAGCTTGGCAAAATAGGCCTCGGACACGGCGGTGCTGCCCGACGAGGCTTCCACCACATGGGTACCTTGGTTGATCTTGCCGCTGCAGATGGCATGCAGAAACAGCGAGCGGGCCAGCCGATGCTTGAGGCTGCCGGTGGGGTGGGTGCTTTCGTCCTTCAGATAGATGTCGATGCCGTCGAGGCCGGGAATATCGAGCCGATACAGGTGGGTATCGGAAGTGCGCAGCTGATCGCTGGACAGGGTCCTGAGGGCGTTGCGGGTCCAGTTGTTCATGGTGGTGGCGTCCGGAGCTAGAGGGAACAGGGAGAACCGAGCGGTTCTGTATGCAGGAATTATATCTCTCGCTTGCGGTAAAGTTTTTCTGTATTTACCCCATAAATGTTATTTTTTAGAAAATATTTCTCATTTTAAGGGGTTTAATAGTGGATATTTTCGATTGGCAGATTCTGGGCCTGCTGCAGCAGGACGCCTCGCTGCCGTTGAAGGAGCTGGCCGAGGCGGTGAACCTGTCTACCACCCCCTGCTGGAAACGGGTAAAGAAGCTGGAAGAGGCCGGTTACATTCGCGGCCGAGTGGCGCTGCTGGATGCAGACAAACTGGGGCTGGGGCTGTCGGTATTCGTGCAGCTCAAGACCCGGCACCACGACAGCCACTGGCTGGCACAGTTTGCCGAGACGGTGACCGCCTTTGACGAGGTGGTGGAGTTCTATCGCATGTCCGGCGAGTGGGACTACATGCTGCGGGTGGTGGTGGCGGATATCGGCGCCTTCGACCGTTTCTACAAGATGCTGATCACCAGCACCGAAGGGCTGTCGGACATTAGCTCCAGCTTCGCCATGGAGCAAATCAAGTACACCACGGCCCTGCCGCTGGGCAACCAGGGATCAGGTTCCGGGGAGTAGGAGCCAGGGAGTAGGTGCCAGGGAGTAGGTTCCAAGAGGAGCATGGCCACCGGGGTACCGATGGCGCAGCTACTGTTTGCCGGGCCGCTGCTGGGCCCGGCCTGATCTTTCATCAGATCCAGTTAATGGTCCGTGCGGTCATGGCGCAGCACTATGCCCGCCAGACTATGCCCGCCTGGGGGAAGTATTCAGAACCACTGGCTGACGCCGACCACCATCAGCGGCAGGGCAAAGAAGACACCCACGATATAGACGGCCACATAAGCCTTGTTGCGCTGGGCCAGAGTGGCCAGGGTTTCGGCCATGACCACAGGTAGCTGGCGCAGGAAAGGCAGCACGTAGATAACGGCAATCGCCAGCAGGTTGAACAGCAGGTGCACCAGGGCAATCTGCAGTGCCACCGTGGCCGCGGCGCCGCTGATGGCGGTAGCCGCCAGCAACGCGGTGATGGTGGTGCCGATGTTGCTGCCCAGAATGAAGGGGTAGACCTGCTTCAGGCTGAACACGCCGGTGCCGGCCAGGGGCACAATCAAGGAGGTGGTGGTGGAGGACGACTGCACCAGCACGGTGACCAGAGTACCCGAGGCCATGCCCGAGGCGGGGCCACGACCCACGGCGGTATGCAGTATGTTCATGGCACGACCCTCCATCAGTTTGCGCAGCACCTTGCCAATCTGGGTCACCACCACCAGGATAAGGCCTATGCCGATCAGGATCAGCGCCACACCGGACCAGATACCCGGCAGCCAGGCCACGCTGGCCTTCAGCAGGTCGGAGGCAGGAGCAAGCAGTACCTTCATGAAGTTCACGCCGCTCATGCTGACGCTGGCATCGCTGACCAGCAGGCCGGCCAGGTACTCGGATATGGTGGCGAGCGGGCGGAATAGCAGCTCCAGCGGCAGCAGTATGGCCACGGCCAGAATGTTGAAGCTGTCATGCACGGTGGCGGCGGAGAAGGCGCGCTTGAACGCTTCGCCATCGCGAATATGGCCCAGGCTGACCAGGGTGCTGGTGAGCGAGGTGCCGATATTGGCACCCATGACCATGGGAATGGCGATGCTAATCGGCAGGCCACCGGCGACCATGCCGACGATAATGGAGGTGACGGTGCTGGAACTCTGAATGAGCGAGGTGGCTACCACCCCGACGATCAGCGCGATACCCGGGTTGGAAGCAAAGGCAAACAGCTCTTTGGCGTCATTGCCGGCGGCGGCCTTGAAGCCGGAGCCGATGGCGCCCACGGCGGCCAGCAGCATATAAACAAGAAATGAAACCAGCAACCAGGATATCCAGCTGGACTTGACGTTACTTTTGTTTGCGGAGCCGGGCAGGGCGGTGGACTCAAAGTTCATCATGTTTCCTCATTTCAACGTTGGCGCCACTATGCCGAGCCTTTATGACGGTTTTATTACAGGATGACATTTTTATGACAGGCCCGTTTCAGTTGGGTCTGTTAGCGGCGTTTAAGGGGCACATTCGAGTCATAACCCGAGCGGTAGCCTGCTTTTTCTGGTTACTACTTCTGGTTATTACAGTCAGCCGGATGCGTATTATGCTCATGCCGTCGCGGCCCCTGGCAGGCCCTTACATCCGGTTTTTGCTGTGATATGGTGCCGCACCAGATTCGTTAGTACCCATAAGGAGCCCCCATGAGCGAAGCAAACGACAACCACCGTGATCAGGTAAAGGCCGAACGTCACCAGCAGCGGCAGCAAAAAGTGAAAGAGGCGGTCGACGCCAGAGTGGCTGCGGCCAAGGAAGAGCACGGCATACTGATGGTGATCACCGGCAACGGCAAGGGCAAGAGTACCGCCGGTTTCGGCACCGTGGCGCGGGCCGTGGGCCACGGCAAGAGCGCGGCCGTGGTGCAGTTCATCAAGGGCGGCTGGGAGTGCGGCGAGCGCAACCTGCTGCAAAAAGCAGGTGTGCCCTTCGTGGTCATGAACACCGGCTTTACCTGGGAAACCCAGAACCGCGAGCAGGACATGGCTGCCTGTGAGCAGACCTGGTTACCGGCCGAAACCATGCTGGCCGACCCCGGTATCGATCTGGTATTGCTGGACGAACTCACCTACATGGTGGCCTACCACTACCTGGACCTGGATCGGGTGCTGACCGCGCTGCAAAACCGCCCGCCGCATCAGCACGTGATCATCACCGGCCGCGGCTGCCATCGCGCCATCATCGAGCTGGCCGATACCGTGAGCGAAGTGCAGTCGGTCAAACACGCCTTCGATGCCGGGGTCAAAGCACAGCCGGGGTTTGATTACTGAAGCTGCGTGTTTCATCTGGTCGATGACGACCAAGCCGGGTTTGACGCAGATCAGGGCGAGGGCAGGCAGCAAGCGTATGCTGGCGGGGTTGATTCCATATTACCGCGCCACTTTGCGGCAGGAGAGTACCATGTCTCGCAAGCCCGACCGGCTCACCGCCATGCGGGAGCTCATTGACCAGGCCAAGGAAACCTTTCCCCTTTACGAGTCCGACACCTTTGTGTGCGGCACCGACAACAATTGCATTGGCTGCCCCAAAAAGCTGATGGAGCTGCTCGACTCGGAGCTCAGTTATTGGGAGCACCAGGTAAAACGGGGTATTCCACCCCACTTCGACGAAATTCGCCGTTTTGGCAAGCTGTGTAAAAGCGTAAAACGCGGCCTGGTGCGGAATAACACCCTGTAGCGTTTTCCGCCACGCCGCGAAAATGCGCCGCAGGCCGCCACCCTGACGACAGTCCGGATCTCCCTGCAGAAAGATACCGCGTTTCACGTCCCGGCATGACGCGGCATGACGGGACGTGAAACGCGGTATCGTTATCAGTCACTGATCACTGCTTTAATGGCGTTGGTATTACCACTCGTCTTCTGCCTCTGGATCGTAGCCCTTGTATTGCACCGGCTTGCTGCCGGTTTCGGCGGCCACAAAGGGATACTGGCGGCCTGGCTGGGGCTCTCTGGGTTTCTTGCGGGATTTGGACACCTGAAAAATCCAGTCGTCGCCAAAATCGAACCAGTAGAACAGCTTCTTGCCCTTGGGCAGGGGGAACAGCGACCCTATGGTGTCATCCAGCGAGAATTCTTCGCCGTCAAAATGAATGCGTTCCGATCCGAATTCCCGGCGGGAGATAAAAAACGAATACATGTGGTCGTTGTCGAAATCGACCGCCTGCTGAATGGCGTCATGCAGCTCATGCAGCGAGCTGCTTTCTTCAAGTTCCAGTTCGCAGCCCCAGTCTGCTTCCGCATACATGCCTGACACGAGCTGGATGGACAGGGTGATGATCATGGTGGCCTCATGGTTGTATGAAAGTGCGTTTTCTGAAAAGCGTGATGGAAAAAGCCCCACGGATGCCAGCGGTGGGGCTTGTATTATAAGACGTCGAGCCTAGGGCTGATACGCCGGCATGGGCGCCATGATATGTACATAGGGGGTATTTTTCCACATCACCCAGGGGCCCCCATTGGTGTGATCGGTGGGCAACCCTTCGAGCATGGCGGCATCGGGCACCAGTATCATCAGGTGCGGTACCGGCTCGGTAATCCACTCGTTGCTGGCGCTGGGCTCGCTAGCGTAAGGGTCTGTGTTGCTCTCGGGAGTGCCGCCCTGCAGCATATAACCAAAGCCCATGCCCTTGTTGGTCAGCGGCAGCTTGTTCATCCAGGCGTGAGCCCACTCCATCCAGACCGCGTCCAGACACATGGGATCCTTGCCGGGGGTAGCCGGCATATCCGGCAGACAGGTCCAGTCGTCGCTTCCTTCGCGCAACTCTGTCATCTCGTCGTTCATCTCGGTCGGCCAGTCGAGGATGGTGGCGGTGGCACTGATGGAGGGAGGGGCGGCGCTCATGGCGCTGGCAATTTTTTCTTCCGGGGTGGCGGCCAGGGCAAGGCTGCAGCTGGCACCGAGCATCAGGCCCGATGCAATACGAAGAAGAGGAACCGGGCGGTTCATGGTGGACTCCTTACCGGGGAGCGGCTGGCGCTCATCGGGACGATGAATGCTCTTTCTCCACAGTGTCTTAGGCATAGCAGGGCGGCTATAGCTCGTCAACCGGCCGGACGGTAACCCTGGCGATGCTAGACTTCTAGACTTGGGTAGAATCCAAGATCATCGCAGCGGCCGTTCTGCCGCCAGGTGCCGAGGTAGCGGCCAGTCGCCGTTGGCCGGTGTTTATTGTTGAGTCTGTAATCCAGGGACCCGTCCCGAGGACCCCATCATGACAAGCTTTTCCCGGAATACCGTTAACGAACTGAAAGAGGTGGTAAAGGGTGGCGTCGTATTGCCCGACGATGCCCGCTATAACGAGGTGCGCCAGATATGGAATGCCACCATAGACAAGCATCCTGCGATTATCATGCAGTGTGCCGAGGCTGCCGACGTGCCCAGGGCACTGCATTTTGCCCGCCGGCACGGGCTGGAGGTGTCCGTTCGGGGCGCCGGTCATAACATTGCCGGTAATGCGGTCTGTGAAGGCGGCATCATGATCGACCTGTCGAACATGACCCAGGTGCGGGTGGAGGCGGCCAAAAAGATAGCCTATGTCGAACCGGGGGCCAGGCTGGCGGATGTTGACAAGGCTACCCAGCAGCATGGTCTGGCTACGCCACTGGGCATCAACTCCACCACCGGAGTGGCCGGCCTGACCCTGGGCGGCGGCTTTGGCTGGCTGACCCGGCAACACGGCATGACGGTGGATAATCTACTGGCGGTGGATCTGGTTACTGCCGACGGTCGTGAGCTAAGGGCCAGTGAACAGGAAAACGCCGATCTGTTCTGGGCTATCAGGGGTGCGGGGGGCAACTTCGGTATCGTGACCGGCTTCGAGTATCGACTGCATCCGGTGGGGCCGGAGATCACCGCCGGTCTGTTGGTCTTTCCCATTGCCCAGGCCAAGCAGGTACTGCAGCAATATCGGGATTACATGGACAAGGCCCCCGAAGCGCTCAACATCTGGGTGGTGATGCGCAAGGCGCCGCCGTTACCCTTTTTACCCGAAGAGGTGCACGGCAAGGAAGTGGCGGTGCTGGCGGTGTTTTATGCCGGCGCCCCGGCAGATGCCGAACGGCTGATAGCCCCGCTGCGTGATTTCGGCACCCCCTATGGCGAACATATTGGCGTACAGCCTTACGTAGAATGGCAGCAGGCGTTTGATCCCCTGCTGACCCCGGGTGCGAGAAATTACTGGAAGTCCCATAACTTCACCGTGCTCAAGGACGACGCGCTGGATATCATGATTGACTACACTCACCGGCTGCCCGGCCCGCAGTGCGAGATTTTTATCGGTATGATCGGCGGCGCCGCCAATCGGGTAGCCCCCGGCGCCATGGCCTACGGCCACCGGGATGCCCGCTTTGTGCTCAATGTGCATGCACGCTGGGATGATATTGCGCAGGATAAAACCTGCATTGCCTGGGCGCGGGAGTTTTTCAAGGCGTCCGCCCCTTATGCCTCTGCCGGTGTCTATATCAACTTCATGACCGAAGAAGAAGGCGACAGGGTAAAGGCGGCCTACGGCCCTAATTACGAACGGCTGGTGCAGCTCAAGCGGCAGTATGATCCGGACAATCTGTTTCACCTGAATCAGAATATCAGACCCTGATGGTGAAGCACGACCGGGTGAAATAGGTGAAGGTGACCGGAGTGATGAAGAGTGATGAAGAGTGATGAAGCAAGGGGGCCGCGGCATGCGGCCCCCTTGTTATATCAGGCGGTCTGTGCCCGCAGGCGGACGCCTTGCAAGCGGGAGAGCAGTATCACCAGCACAATCTGGGTGGCGATGGCGGCCAGCAGCACCAGCGGACTTTCTACCCAGCCGGCCACCACAAAGCCGGCCAGGGCGATGCTGCCGTTGAGCAGGGCGTAGGGCAACTGAGTACGGAAGTGCTCAAACTGATCACACCCCGAGCCGGTGGACGACAGTATGGTGGTTTCCGAAATCGGCGAGCAGTGGTCGCCGAACAGGCCGCCCGAGAGCACGGCGCCGATGCAGGCATACAGGGGAGCGTCTATGGCCACGGCGGTGGGGATCACCAGGGGGATCATGATGGCGAAGGTGCCCCATGACGAGCCGGTGGCGAAGGAGATCACGGCCGACAGCAAGAAGGCCACTGCCGGGACCAGCCAGGCGGGGAAACCGGCCTGAGCCTGCTCGGCGATGTAGGCGGCGGCGCCCAGCTCCTTGCCTACGCTGCTCAGGGTCCAGGCCAGGATCAGCACGATGGCCACCTGCATCATGTTGCCCATGCCCTTGAGATACACGGCGATGCCGTCGGTCACCCGGCGTACGCCGTAGCAGGCCATCAGGGTGATCAGAGTCATGGCCGCCATGAAGTAGGCGCTGGAGAGGGCCGCACGAAACACGGAGCCCGGCACTTTTTCAAACGGAAAGCCCAGCGGTCCCAGCATGGCAGCCAGCACGCCGGCCATCACCAGCAGCGGTGCCCACACGAAGGAAGCACGGGCATTATCGTGGCTGAACAGACGGTGTTGCTCTTGCGGGCCGCTGGCTATTTCGCCCCGTTCGGCGGCGCGTTCGGCTTCGGCCATGGGGCCGAAGTCCAGCTTTTTGAAGGCAACCAGCGGCACTATGGCTACCGCCAGCACCGCGTAGAACTGGAACGGAATGGCGGCAATAAAGGCTTCCCAGTCGGTCAGTGGCAGGGCAAGGGCAGTAAATTCCTTTTGCAGCAGGCCCATGATGTACACGCCCCAGCCGATAAAGGGCACCAGAATCGCGACCGGCGAGGCGGTGGAGTCGATGATGAAGGCCAGCTTCTGGCGTGACAGCTTGAGCTTGTCGAACAACGGCCGGAATACCGGACCGACAATCAGGGGCGTGCCCAGATCGGAAAAGAAGATGACGATGCCGCCCAGCCAGGCCGACACCTGGGCCCGGCACTTGGTGCTGACCCAGTGGGTCACCCGGCGGGCAAAGGCCTGGCCGCCACCGGACTGCTCCATCAGCGCCACAAAGCCGCCGATAAACACCAGCAGTACCAAGACGCCGGCGTTATAGCTGTCGGTCAGCTGGCCCACCAGATGGTCCTTGACCAGAATGCCGAAGTTGTCGAGCGGGTGGCGCCAGTCGTTCAGCATCACCACGCCGCTGGCTACACCGGCAAAAAGGCCAATCACCACGTTGCGGGTGCCCAGGGCGAGCAACAGGGTGATGGCAATGGGGATCAGCGAGCTGATATGGGTTGGTTCCATTAGCGGTTTCTTCCTGAACAGCATCTACGCCAGGGGGCGAAGATTGAGAAATAAAAACAGACGCGGGACTTTAAAGAAGCCGGGGCGCGCTCGCAACCGGATAATGGCATTTTAATGATGAAATATGCACGTTAGTTGATATTTTAATCGTGCAACTGGCTATTTACCCCGATGAAATAAGTCAAATGAGTCTTTTTGTGGAATTTTTATTCACTCTGTTGTGGTCGGGGCTGATGCCGTTTGGCGGTGTGAAATCGGAGCGAAAACGCGGATATGATGAGAACAAGCGGTGATTTCGGCTTATTTTGAATATATATCGTGTATATTTAACTAAAAATTCACTATCAACGAATGGCCTTGTTTGTGATATAACAGTTGCATCTAAAACCCTGTCGGAATTCACTACTTGGATAATATTGAGCACCTTTTTCTGCTGACCGGGCTTTTGCTGTGTTTAAGCGTACTGGCCACCCTGCTGTCGGCGCGCTCCGGCATTCCCATTCTGCTGCTCTTTCTGCTGCTCGGCATGCTGGCCGGTGAAAGCGGGCCGGGCGGCATCGAGTTTGAAAGCTATTCGATGGCCTATAACGTCGGTAACCTGGCGCTGGCCATCATCTTGCTGGACGGTGGCATGCGTACCCGAATGGAGACCTTTCGGGTAGGGCTAAAGCCGGCACTCAGTCTGGCTACCCTGGGGGTGGTGATCACCAGCGGCATTACCGGCCTGCTGGCGGTGTATATCCTGGATTTGAGCTGGATGCATGGCCTCTTGCTGGGCTCCATTGTCGGCTCGACCGATGCGGCGGCGGTGTTTTCGCTGCTCGGCGGCAGGGGGATGCACCTGAACCAGCGGGTAGGGGCCTCGCTTGAAATCGAGTCGGGTACCAACGATCCCATGGCGATTTTTCTGACTCTGACCCTGATTGGCCTGATCACCGGCGAAATGAACGGCATCGGCGACACCCTGCTGTTTTTGCTGACCCAGTTCGGCATCGGGGCCATTGCCGGGGGACTGGGGGGCATTCTGCTGGTACAGCTGATCAAACGCATCGGGCTGACCTCGGGCCTGTATCCCATTCTGGTCATCGGCTTTGGTCTGGCGCTGTTTGCCATGACGGCGCTGCTGGCCGGCAGCGGCTTCCTGGCGGTATATCTGGCGGGACTGGTGGTGGGTAACTCGCGACTCAGGCACATGGAGTCGATTCTGCCGATGTTCGACGGCCTGGCCTGGCTCAGTCAGATAGGGCTGTTTCTGGTGCTGGGGCTGCTGATTTCTCCCTCCGACATGTGGGCCATGGCGCTGCCCGCCAGCCTGATCGCGCTGGCGCTGATCTTTGTGGCCCGGCCGTTGGCGGTGCTGGTGTCGCTGGTGCCGTTTTTTCGCTTCAATGCGCGCGAGCTGGGCTTTATCTCCTGGGTGGGGCTGCGCGGTGCCGTACCCATAGTGCTGGCCATTTTCCCCCTGATGGCGGGCATACCCGAAGGGCCCATGATCTTTAATGTGGCCTTTTTCGTGGTGCTGATTTCGCTGCTGGTACAGGGTTCGACCCTGCCGCAAATGGCCCGCCTGCTGAAGGTGGAGGTACCGCCCGAGCCGGCCCCCCGTCGTCGTTCCATGCTGGGTATTTTTCAGGAGGACGACTTCGAGATGTTCCTCTATACGGTCAACAGCGAGGCCATAGACGGCGTTGTGGTGCGTCAGCTCACCTTTCCGCCCCATTGTCGGGTGGCGGCGGTATTCAGGGGTGAAAACCTGCTGCCGGCCTCGGGCAGTACCCGGCTGGCACTGAACGATGTGCTTTGTGTGATCGGTCGCAGCAATCACCTCAAGACCCTGAACAACATGTTTGGCGGCGATCTGGATGCGGCGCGCAGCAAGGCGCGGGCCTTCTTTGGCGATTTCATTCTGGATGCGGATGCACGCATGGGCGACGTGGCATTGATGTACGGCGTGGATGTGGACGAGAGCGAAGCCGATTTGGACCTGGGTGACTTCATACTGGCCCACAGCAACGGCCATCCGGTGGTGGGGGATAACTTCGTGCGTTATGACATGGTGTGGACCGTGGCCGACATAGACGGCGACCGGGTACTCAAGGTGGGTCTGCGCGAACACGAGGTAGATAAGGCCTGAGCCTGTGACGGCCCCTCTTTTGTGGGGCAATCAAGACATCCCCCGCCGGAGCGGGGGAGTGGGCATCAGGACAGCAGGTAAGACAGAATGTCCACTACCTGTTCCGGGTGGCGACAGGTGGCCTTGGCGGCTTCGTCCACTTCTTTCAGGGCGTGGTCGTGTTCGGCGTCGTGCAGGGTGATGATGGGCTTGCCCGAGGCCACGGCAAAACCGGCGTCGAAGGCGGCATTCCACTGCTTGTATTTGGGGCCGAAACGAACCACAACCACATCAGCCTGCCTGATGTGGGTCGAGGTGCGGATGCTGTTGATGCCGGAGGCCTTGCGGTCGCGCCAGAAGTTATCTTCTTCGCTGCCCAGAATGTTCACGCCGACCATGTCGCTGGCGTCGTGATCGGTCACCGCCGAGTTGAACTCCACCGCCAGGCCCCGGGCCCTGGCGCCTTCGATAATACGCTCCCGCCAGTCGCTGTGAATTTCGCCGGACAGATATACATTCCAGATTTTCTGACTCATTATGTATTCCTTTTTGTTCACAAAGGTAATTTAAATAAAATACAGTTGTTAAATATTAACGCATTTAAACAAGAAAATCAGCCCTGAGGCGCCGCCGGCGCCGTCAGCTTGAGCAATTTGCCGTTGCTTTCATCGGTCAGCACATAGATGCCGCCGTCGCGGGCCTGCACCAGGGTGCGGATCCGGCTGCCAAGCTCGGTGAGCAGGTGCTGCTCTTGTGTGACCTGCTCGCCGTCCAGGGTGAGTCGCACCAGCTTGCGGCCTTTGAGCGCACCGATGAAGAGCGAGTCTTGCCACTGGGGAAACTGGCTACCGGTATAGAAGAGCATGCCGGAGGGGGCAATGGAGGGCACCCAGACCCAGATTGGATCGGCCATATCCGGATGGTGAGTTCCCTGGCCGATGGCACCGCCGCTGTATTCCCGGCCGAAGGTCACCAGGGGCCAGCCGTAGTTGGCGCCGGCCTTGATCCTGTTGACTTCATCCCCCCCGCGAGGGCCATGCTCCTGGGCCCAGAGCACGCCGCTGCCGGGATGAATGGCGGCCCCCTGTATGTTGCGGTGGCCATAACTCCAGATGGCGGGCAGGGCATAGGGCCGCTCGACGAAGGGATTGTCTTTGGGCACCTGGCCGTCGTCGTGCAGGCGGATGATTTTGCCCAGATGATTGTCGAGCTGCTGGGCCATGTCCCGGGAGTGATAGCGCTCTCCGGTGGTGATGAACAGATAGCCCTGCGGGTCAAAGACCAGGCGGGAGCCAAAATGCGCGCTGCCCGAGGTTTTGGGGTATTGCTCGAAGATCACCTCTTGTTCGATTAACCGGTTGCCGGTCAGCTTGGCCCGGGCGACGGCGGTGCCGGCGCCACCGGGGCCGGGTTGGCTGTAACTGAAATACAGCCAGAGGTTGTCGGTAAAATCCGGGTGCAGCGCCAGATCGAGCAAGCCGCCCTGGCCGCCGGCGGCGATCTCGGGCAGGCCATCGATAAGGGTGCGGCTGCCGTCGGCGTTCAGGCGCAGCAAGCGGCCGCGCCGCTCGCCGACCAGCAGCTCGCCAGTGGGCAGCTCCACCAGCCCCCAGGGATGGTGCAGCCCGTCGGCCAGGGTCTGAATGCGGTATTCGTCGGCGGCCAGTGGCGTGGCCAGCAGGCTCAGTAACAGCAATAAGGTGCGCATGGCGTTCTCCCGTTGAGCGTAGGGCTAACTATAGCGGGGTTGGGAGCGGAGAATAAGGACAGGCTGCAGATCCGGTTTGTCACCCTCGCGAAGGCGGGGGTCCATACGCTGTTGCAGACGGTGCACAGGCAAAAGCCCTGTACACCATACTCTGGATTCCCGCCTACGCGGGAAAGACGGCAAAGAATCGCGGGAATGACCCTGCTATATATTGGTGAATTGCCAGGCCGCCGTCAATCGTAGTAAGAGCAGCAGTAATCCACCAGGCTGTGGATCTTGAGCTTGAAGATGGCGTTGGCGGGCACTTCGAAGGACTCGCCGCCCTTGATGGTCTGCCAGCGGTCGCTGCCCGGCAGTTGCACCTCCAGCTCGCCGGCGAGAATCTCCATCAGCTCGGCGGCGGCGGTGTCGAAGGTATACTCGCCCGGCAGCATGATGCCGAGCGTCTTGCGGCTGCCATCGGCGAATTTGACTACCCGGCTGGTGACCTTGCCGCCGTCGTAGACATTGGCTTGCTTGATGACGGTGACGTTGTCGAATTGACTCATGATACTTCCTGTAACGATGAAAAAACGGGGCCATGTTTATAGCACAAGGCCGGAGGCTTGAAACCGGTTTTTTGCCGATGGCTTCGTTATCCCGTTTATGCTTAACGGAAAGAGACGAGGACGTTAGCGGGTCTTGTGCTCGGGGCGCAAGTGCTGCCTGTTGCAGATACCGGGATACAGACCAACAATAAAACGGTTATCAATCAGGGAATATGCCATGGAAACATTAGCAGAGGCGGTGACCAGAACCCCCTTGCTGACCGGCACCTCGGTCGGGCAGAAGCGGGAAGAAATCCGGCGTTACTTTCACCAGACCTTCACCCTTTATGAGCGCCTGTTCGACTGCATCAACAGCGACCAGGCTTACTACCTGCGCCCGGAGCCGCTGCGTCACCCGTTGATCTTCTACTTCGGTCACACCGCCGTCTTCTTCATCAACAAGCTGCTGCTGGGCAGGTATCAGGATACCCGGCTGGACGAGCGGCTGGAGTCGATGTTTGCCATCGGTGTCGATGAAATGTCCTGGGATGATCTGGACAGCGCTCATTATGACTGGCCAACGGTGGCCGAGACGCGCGCCTACCGCAGCGAGGTTAGAGCGGTGGTCGACCGGCTGATCACCGAGATGCCGCTGATCCTGCCCATCACCCGGGATTCACCGGCCTGGATAGTGCTGATGGGCATAGAGCACGAGCGTATTCATCTCGAAACCTCGTCGGTGATCATGCGCATGCTGCCGCTGCAATACCTGGATGCGAAGCCGTTGTGGGCGGCCTGCAGCGACTCGGGTCCGGCGCCGGAAAACGCCTTGCTGCCGGTGGCGGGCGATACCCTGACCCTGGGCAAGCCGGCATCGGCGGCCACCTACGGCTGGGACAACGAATACGGCCACCACACAGTGGCGGTGCCGCCGTTCAGGGTGGCGAAATACCTGGTTTCCAACGGCGAATATCTGGCCTTTGTGGTGGCCGGGGGTTACCGCGAACCCCGTTACTGGACCGAAGAAGGACAGCGCTGGCTGGCCTGGGCCGGGGCCGAGATGCCGCGCTTCTGGCATGAACGCAACGGCGAGTATGTACAGCGCAATCTGTTGCAGGAAATGCCGCTGCCCCTGAACTGGCCGGTGGAGGTGAATTATCTGGAAGCCAAGGCGTTCTGCAACTGGAAGGCGGAGCGGAGCGGCACCCATGTACGGCTGCCGACCGAGGCGGAATGGACCCTGCTGCGCAACCGGCTCGACCTTGATCAGCCCGATTGGGTGCAGGCGCCCGGCAACATCAACCTGGAGCATTATGCCTCGTCCTGTCCGGTGAACCGTTTTGAACAGCAGGGGCTGTTTGATGTGACGGGCAACGTCTGGCAGTGGACCGAAACCCCGATAGACGGCTTTCCCGGCTTCGAGGTGCATCCGCTCTATGACGACTTTTCTACCCCGACCTTCGACGGACGCCATAATCTGTTCAAGGGGGGCTCCTGGATCTCGACCGGCAACGAGGCGACCCGTTATGCCCGCTATGCGTTTCGCCGCCATTTCTTTCAGCATGCGGGCTTCCGATACATTGAATCCGACGATGCAGAGGTCCCCGTGGACGCCGTCAACCCCTATGAAACCGACGTTCTGGTGGCCCAGTATCTGGAGTTTCACTATGGCGATAGCTACTTCAAGGTGCCCAATTACCCCGTGGCCTGCGTGCAGGCGCTGCT
Organism: Oceanisphaera litoralis; assembly: GCF_016907015.1. Lineage (GTDB taxonomy): Bacteria > Pseudomonadota > Gammaproteobacteria > Enterobacterales > Aeromonadaceae > Oceanimonas > Oceanimonas litoralis. Next base: position 100,455 of record NZ_JAFBBE010000009.1, on the reverse strand, counting down.
GGCGCAGGCGCCGAGCCTGCACCGGGGCAGGGCGCTGGATCTGGGCTGCTCTGTGGGGCGGGCCAGCTTCGAGCTGGCTCGTTATTTCGGGCAGGTCGACGGCATCGACTTTTCCGCCCGCTTCATTCAGTACGGTTTTCGGCTCAAGGAAAACGGCCAGGCCCGCTTTGCCATTCCCACCGAAGGGGAACTGGTGGAGTTCAGGCAAACCAGCCTGGCCGAGCTGGGCTATGCCGATCTGGCCGACAAGATTGATTTTGTGCAGGGTGACGCCTGTAACCTCAAGCCCCGCTTTACCGGTTATGATCTGATCTTCTGCGGTAACCTCATCGACCGGCTTTACGATCCGGCGCTGTTTCTGAACCAGGTACACCAGCGGCTGAATGCGGGGGGGTATCTGGTGCTGACCTCGCCCTACACCTGGCTGGAAGAGTACACGCCCAGGGAGCAATGGCTGGGCGGCATCAAGGTCAACGGCGAGAACTTCACCACCCTGGATGGCCTGAAAGCCGCTTTGATGGATCGTTTCGAGCTGGTGGGCCGGCAGGACATTCCCTTCGTGATCCGCGAAACCCGACGCAAGTTTCAGCACTCGCTGGCCGAGATGACGGTGTGGCGGCTGAAATAAGCCGATACCGCCTCACGCATCACGTTTTAGGTTCAATCAATAAATTCGCCGCCGGATCCCGGTGCGTTCCAGGATCTTGACCGAAATTTCTTCCACCGAATGATAGGTGGTATCGATAAAGGGAATTGCCTCCATGCGGAACATGCGCTCCACCTGGCTCAGCTCGTAACGGCACTGTTCGGCGGCGGAATAACGGCTGTCGGCCCGACGGCGCTGGCGGATCTCCTGCAGACGGTTGGCGTCGATGGTGAGCCCGAACAGCTTGTGGCGGTTGGCCTTGAGCGCGGGGGGCAGGGCCAGCCGGCTCATGTCCTGATCGATAAAGGGGTAATTGGCCACCCGAATGCCGAACTGCAGGGCCAGATACAGGCAGGTGGGGGTCTTGCCACAGCGAGACACACCGACGAGAATGATATCGGCTTCGTCATACTCCTTGGTGGTGACGCCGTCGTCGTTGTCGAGGGCGTAGTTGACCGCATCGATACGTGAGTCGTAATGCTTCTTGTTGTCCATGCTGTGGGTGCGGTGAGTACGGGGCTCGGCCTTGACCCCGAGTTGCTGCTCTATGGGCGCCACAAAGGTATTGAGGAAGTCGTAACACATGGCATCGCTGCTGGTGATAATGTTGCGCAGGGTGTTGTCCACTATGGTATGAAACACCAGTGGCTGTTTGCCGCTTTGATGAAAACTGTCGTTGATCCTGGCTTTGACCACCCGGGCCTTGTCTTCATCTTCCACAAAAGGAATGGTAAATTGTTCGAAAGGCAGGGGGAACTGGCTTAACACCGCATGGCCGAACACTTCGGCTGTGATCGCCGTCCCATCAGAAACATAAAAAACCGTGTGCATGGGACCTCCAGATCTCACTTTTGGCTATTGGCGCAGGTTAAACGTTTACCCGCTTTTCGGCGCCATTGTAGAATCATTCGGTGCCCAGGCCCACCCGCACCATAAAATAATCGGGGCCCTGCAAAAAGTACGTGATGCAGAGCGAGATACGCACCCCCAGAAATATCTTTGTTGGAGACGCAGCAGTGAAGGAATATGTGATTTGGTACGAACAGCTCGGTATGCAGGATGTAGATCGGGTAGGCGGAAAAAATGCCTCTTTGGGCGAGATGATCAGCCAGTTGTCCGGCGCCGGCGTGTCGGTTCCCGGCGGTTTCGCCACCACCGCCTTCGCCTTTGACGAGTTTCTGGAACAGAGCGGGCTTAACAAAAAAATTCATGACTTGCTGGATACCCTGGATGTGGACAACATCAAGGCGCTGGGTGATGCCGGCAAGGCGATTCGCCAGTGGGTGATCGATACGCCTTTCCAGCCCGAGCTGGAAGCGGCCATTGCCGGTGCCTATGCGGATCTGACCGGCCAGGCCGGCGATCAGGCCTCCTTTGCGGTGCGCTCTTCCGCCACCGCGGAAGACATGCCGGATGCCTCTTTTGCCGGCCAGCAGGAAACCTTTCTCAACGTGCGTGGCCTGGATGCGGTGATGGAAGCCATCAAGCATGTGTTTGCCTCGCTGTTTAACGACAGAGCCATTTCCTACCGGGTACACCAGGGCTACGACCATCGCGGTGTGGCGCTGTCTGCCGGTATTCAGCGCATGGTGCGTTCCGACATCGCCGCCTCCGGCGTCATGTTTACCCTGGATACCGAGTCCGGCTTCGATCAGGTGGTGTTCATCACCTCGTCCAACGGTCTGGGCGAAATGGTGGTGCAGGGCGCGGTCAACCCGGATGAATTCTATGTGCACAAGCCGACCCTCAAGGCAGGTCGCCCGGCGGTGGTGCGCAAGACCCTGGGTTCCAAGCTGCAGAAGATGATCTACGCCGAAGGCGTGGAGCTCGGCAGGCAGGTGGACATCAAGGAAACCAGCAGGGAAGAGCGGCGCAACTTCTCGCTGACCAACGACGAAGTGATGGAGCTGGCCAAACAGGCGGTGATCATCGAACAACACTACGGCCGCCCGATGGACATCGAGTGGGCCAAGGACGGTATCGACGGCCAGCTGTACATAGTACAGGCGCGCCCCGAAACCGTGCGCAGCCGCCAGGATGCCAATGTGCTGGAGCGTTTCGCCCTCAGCGAAAAGGGTGACGTCATCGCCGAAGGCCGGTCCATCGGCCACAAGATAGGCGCCGGTGTGGCCAAGGTGATTTCATCCATCGAGCAGATGGACGAGATCAAGGCCGGCGACGTGCTGGTCACCGACATGACGGACCCGGATTGGGAACCGATCATGAAGCGGGCCGCCGCCATCGTCACCAATCGCGGTGGCCGTACCTGTCACGCGGCCATTATCGCTCGCGAGCTGGGTATTCCCGCCGTGGTCGGTTGTGGTGACGCCACCACGCGTATCAAGGATGGTCAGGAAGTGACCGTGTCCTGCGCCGAGGGCGATACCGGCTTCATCTATCAGGGTCGGCTCGAGTTCGACATCAACACCTCCGAAGTCGGCGCCATGCCGGTGTCGCCGGTGAAGGTGATGATGAACGTGGGCAACCCGGATCGGGCTTTCGACTTCGCCCAGTTGCCCAACGCGGGCGTGGGTCTGGCACGACTGGAATTCATCATCAATCGCATGATTGGCGTGCATCCCAAGGCGCTGCTGAATTACGACACCCAGAGCCCCGAGCTCAAGCTGAAGATCGACGAGATCATCGCCGGCTACGAGAGCCCGCGCGAGTTCTTCGTGGCCAAGCTGGCCGAAGGGATCTCCACCCTGGCCTGTGCCTTCTGGCCGGAGCGGGTCATAGTGCGGATGTCCGACTTCAAGTCGAACGAATACGCCAACCTGCTGGGCGGTGACGCCTATGAGCCGGACGAAGAAAACCCCATGCTGGGTTTCCGCGGCGCCTCCCGCTACATCTCCGAGGACTTCCGCGACTGTTTCGCCATGGAGTGCGAGGCGATGAAACGGGTGCGCAACGACATGGGTCTGACCAACGTCGAGGTCATGATCCCCTTTGTACGAACCCTGACCGAAGCCGCCTCCGTGATCGACATTCTGGCGGAAAACGGCCTTAAACGTGGCGAAGCGGGCCTCAAGGTCATCATGATGTGTGAACTGCCGTCCAACGCCTTGCTGGCGGACAAGTTCCTGGCCTACTTCGACGGCTTCTCCATCGGCTCCAACGACATGACCCAGCTTACCCTGGGGCTGGATCGGGACTCGGGTCTGGTGGCCGGCTCCTTCGACGAGCGGGACGAGGCGGTGAAGGCGCTGCTGTCCATGGCCATTCGGGCCGCGCGTAAGGCCGGCAAGTACGTGGGCATCTGCGGCCAGGGGCCGTCGGATCACGCCGACTTTGCCGCCTGGCTGGTGGAGCAGGGCATCGACTCGGTCTCCCTCAACCCGGATACGGTGATCGACACCTGGCTGTACCTGGCCGAGCACTCGTCGAGCAAGTAAGCTTATCCGGTAACACGTTAAAGGGCGCTTCGGCGCCCTTTTTATTTGATCTCATCTCCACGGGCGCTAGAATAGCCCCGCTTTTACTCCCGGTCGCAGCCTACCCGGACAAAACAAGGACACAATATATGAAAGCATTGCTGATCTGCTCCGGCGGATTCGACTCCGTGACCCTGGCCTATCGGCTGGCGGCGGAGCAATCCCTCGGCGCCCTGCTGACCTTCGACTATGGTCAGCGCCACAAGAAAGAAATCGATGCCGCCCGCCATTGCGCCGAGCGGCTCGGGGTACCTCACCTGGTGATGGACATAGGTCACATCGGCCGCCAGCTGTCCGGCTCGGCCCTGACCGACGATATAGAGGTGCCCCACGGCCACTACAGCGAAGAAAACATGAAGCTGACGGTGGTGCCCAACCGCAACGCCATCATGCTTACCATTGCCTTCGGCGTGGCTGCCGCCCGCGGTCTCGATACCGTGGCACTGGCGGTTCACGGCGGTGATCACTTCATCTATCCCGACTGTCGCCCCGACTTTATCCGCCTGTTCGGCGAGATGCAGGCCAAGGCGCTGGATGGCGTGGCCGAAGTGGCGTTGTTTGCTCCTTACGTGAACACCGACAAGACCGAGATTGCCCGGGATGCGGCGCGCTTCGCGGTGCCGGTGGCGGACACCTGGTCCTGCTACGAAGGCGGTGATCTTCACTGCGGCCGCTGCGGCACTTGCGTGGAGCGTATCGAAGCCATGGCCCTGGCCGGGGTGGAAGATCCCACTCCCTATCTGGATAAAGAGTATTGGCTCGAGGCGGTCGAGAGGGTGAAAAAATGTACACCATAAAGAAAGAGTTTCACTTTTCCGCCTCCCACCAGTTGCATCAGATGCCGGACTGGCACCCCTGTGCCCGACTGCATGGCCACAACTATGTGGTGGTGATCGAGCTGCAAAGCGAGACCCTGGATCAGTACGGCTTCGTGCGGGATTATCTCGAGCTCAAGGCGTTCAAGGACTACATCGACGACACCCTGGACCACCGCCATCTCAACGAGGTGCTGGGCGACGCCTGCACTACCGCCGAGCGGCTGGCACGGCATCTGTTCGACTGGGCCCGTGCTCATTGGCCCGAGGTGAGCGCGGTATCGGTGTCGGAAACGCCCAAGACCTGGGCGGAGTACCGGCCATGAGCATTGCCGTCAGCGAAATTTTCGGCCCCACCATTCAGGGCGAGGGAGCCCTTATCGGGGTGCCGACGGTATTTGTGCGCACCGGCGGCTGTGACTTTCGTTGCAGCTGGTGCGACACCCTCTATGCGGTAGAGCCGCGCTTCAAGGCCGACTGGACACCGATGAGTGCCGACGCCATCATGGCCGAGGTGCATCGCCTGAGCGGTGGCCGGCCGCTGCTGGTGACACTGTCCGGTGGCAATCCGGCATTGCAGCCGCTGACCAAGCTGCTGGAACTGGGCCATGCCGAGGGCTATACCTTTGCCATGGAAACCCAGGGCAGCAAGGTGCAGGACTGGTTTGCGCTGCTCGATCATCTGACGCTCAGCCCCAAGCCGCCGTCGTCTGCCATGGCCTTCAACCGCAGCCGGTTCGAGGCCTGTCTAGCCGCCGCCGGCAGCCGGACGCAGGTCAGCCTCAAGCTGGTGATCGCCGACGAGGCCGATTACCAATGGGCGAGGGCGCTGGCGGCCGATTACCCGCAGCTGCCGCTGACCCTGCAGCCGTGCAATCCGTCACCGGCCACCCCCGAGCAACCCGAGCTGGAAACCGACACGGCATCGCTCAACGCCCGCCTGCGCTGGCTGGTAGACAAGGTCACCGCCGACCGCTGGTTCAACGCCCGGGTACTGCCTCAATTACACGTACTGATCTGGAACAACGAACGCGGGGTGTAGCGCTCCACCATCCCCTGTTTTTAATCCTGCTGGATCTGTAGTGTGAAAGAGGCAACAGAGTTGCCTCTGGGCTACGGCATTCTTTACCCTCTGAATACCTTCTGAAACTATCACATTACACACCGTCTACTGCTACGAATTCCCCCCGCATATCGGGCAGTCCGGTGCCTTGGGCAGGGTCAGCTCCCGGGTGTTGAGGTTGAGGCCGTCGACCAGTAGCAGCTTGCCTCTGGGCGAACGGCCCATGTTGGCTAGCAGCTTGATGGCCTCCAGCGCCTGCAGGGAGCCCATGACCCCCACCATGGGCGCCAGCACCCCGGCTTCCACACAGCTCAGGGTGCCGGCGCCGATCAGCCGGCTCAGACAGCCGTAGCAGGGCTCGTCGTCACCATAGGTAAAGACGCCGAGCTGGCCTTCCATGCGGATCACCGCCGCCGACACCAGGGGGACTTTGGCGGCAAAGCACAGCCGATTGACCCGCTGTCGGGTCTCCAGATTGTCGGTGCCGTCGAGCACCAGCTGATGTTGGGGGATAAGCCCGGTAAGCAACGCCTCGTCGGCATCGCAGGCGTAGGTGATCATCTTGAGATAGGGATTGGCGGCGCGCAGGCTGTCGGCGGCGGAGTCCACCTTGAGCCGGCCGATATCGCCGTCCTGATGCAGCACCTGGCGCTGCAGGTTGGACACTTCCACCCGGTCGTGATCCACCAGGGTGATCTGGCCCACACCGGCCACAGCCAGATACTGGGCGGCGGCACAACCCAGGCCACCGGCGCCGATGATCAGCACGGCGGCATTTTTCAGGGCTTCCTGGCCCTCGATATCGAACTGGCGCAGCACTATCTGACGGTTATAGCGCAGCCATTCTTCGTCGCTGAGTTGCTGCATTACCAGTAGAGCCCGTCGATCAGCTCCAGGGTGACCATTTCTCCTTCACTGACGTTGCCTCTGTCCTGCTCCAGGTGCAGCAGGCAGTTGGCCTCGGCCATGGCGCTGAACACCGCCGAGCTCTGGGCGCCGGCGGCCACGACCCCCAGGCTGCCGTCGGCCTGGGTACTGACCACACCGCGCTGAAAGTCCATGCGGCCGGGACTTTTTTTGAACGGCATCAGCGCCCTGGCCTGCAGCAAGGGGGCGGGGTTTAACGTTTCTCCGGCCAGTGTTGCCAGGGCCGGACGCACCAGCAGATGAAAGGTGACGGCGGCCGACACCGGGTTGCCGGGCAGGCCGAAGAAGGGGCAGTCGTTGATGTGGCCAAAGGCGAAGGGTTTGCCGGGCTTGATCGCCAGCTTCCAGAAGCCGATACGACCCACTTCTTCCAGCACCTGCTTGGTGTAGTCCGCATCGCCCACCGAGACGCCACCGGAGGTGATCAGGGCATCGGCCTCGGTGGCGGCCCTGAGCAAGGCCTGGCGGATCAGCGCCGGGTCGTCCTGGATAATGCCGTAATCGATGACCCGGATGCCGAGCCGTTCGAGCATGGCGCCGATGCCGATGCGATTGGAGTCATAAATATCGCCGGGAGTGAGCAGCTCGCCGGGGCTTTTCAGCTCGTCACCGGTAGAGAGCAGCGCCACCGTCAGTGGGCGACGTACATATATCTGCTCCAGCCCGAGTGACGACAGTACCGACAATACCCTGGCGTTGATGCGGGTGCCGGCGGCAAAGACCCGCTCGCCCTGGGCCAGATCTTCGGCGGGAAAGCGCACATGCCGGCCCTCAGTTACTGGGCCTTGAGGATAGATGATGTTGTGCTCCGAGCGGCAGTTTTCCTGCATCACTACGGTGTCGGCACCGAGCGGCATGGCGGCCCCTGTCATGATGCGCACGCATTCGCCGGGGCCGACTCGCCCGTTGAACGGATGGCCGGCCAGGCTGGTGCCGATCAGGGTGAGCGCCGCATCGTTCGTTACATCACTGGCGCGCAGGGCGTAACCGTCCATCGCCGAGTTGGCGAAGGAGGGGACGTCTATGGGGGAGTGAATATCGTCGGCCAGAATCCGGTTCAGCGCCTGTTCCAGAGGGACGGTATCGCTGTCGGTTCTTGCCTCGAGACGAGTGAGCATCTCGTGTTTGGCGTCGAGGTAGGGACGCAGCCCGGGTTGGCTGTCGCAATCGTGAATGGCCATGTTCGGTTACCTGTTATAAGGACGGTCGAGCTCATTATTCCAGTTTAAAATGTTTTTTGTCATCTTTCTCTGAAGGTTAGGAAATGAATCCACCATTCACACCGGACTCTAAATGCACTACCATTCCAGCAGTTTTTTTTACTGCTTTATATTTATTCAACGGAGCCTGTCATGACCGCTTTGAGCGATGCCGCCATTCGAGTTCGTTCCGCCCTTGAGGCGAGAGGGCTGGAAACCCCGATGAAGGGCAATAATCTGACTCTTGATGAAAAACAGTCCCGTATTACCGGCTTGATGACCGAGATGATGGATGTACTGGGTCTGGATCTGGAAGATGACAGCCTGGCCGAAACCCCACAGCGTATCGCCAAGATGTACGTGCGCGAAATTTTCTCGGGGCTGGATTACAGTTACTTTCCCAAAATCACCCTGATTGACAACAAGATGAAGGTGGATGAAATGGTGCAGGTGCGGGACATCACCCTGACCAGCACCTGCGAGCATCATTTCGTGACCATCGACGGTACGGCCACCGTGGCCTATATTCCCCGCGGCAAGGTGATTGGGCTGTCCAAGATCAACCGCATAGTGCAGTTTTTTGCCCGTCGGCCTCAGGTGCAGGAGCGACTGAACCAGCAGGTGCTGGTGGCGCTGCAGACATTGCTGGAATCGGATGACGTGGCGGTGAGCATTACCGCCACCCACTATTGTGTGAAGGCTCGGGGCGTGATGGATGCCACCAGTAGCACCACCACCACATCGCTCGGGGGCATTTTCAAGAGCCGGCCCGAAACCCGTCAGGAATTTCTCGGCGGCGTGGTTCGTTAAGCGGGTTCCGCGAATAATAAAGGGCACCGGGCGTGCCCTTTATTTTGTCTGCTTGAAGCAGCTTTCCATATAGTCCACAAAGCACTTTACCCGGCTGGGCAGAAAATGCCGATGCGGGTAGAGCAGGTTCAGGCTGAGCTTCGGCAGTTCGAAGTCGTCCAGCAGCGGCACCAAGGCACCCTTTTCCAGATAATCCTCCACGATAAAACGGGGCTGCATGATGACGCCCATCCCCTGACTGGCCGCCAGGGCCAGAGCCCGGCCGGTATTGGCGCGCATGGCGCCTTTGGGCCGAACCTGATAATGATACCCCCGCTGCTGATAGTTCCATTGCGGTTCGCTCAGGGTATAGAGCAGGCAATTATGGTCGACGAGATCGGAAGGATGCGAGGGGGTGCCGTGCCGGGCCAGGTAATCGGGGGCGGCGCAGGTCATCATCGACATCTGCGCCAGAGGCCGGGCAATCAGTGACGAGTCGGGCAGGGCGCCGATGCGCAGCGCAAGATCGAAGTTTTCCTCCACCAGTGCCACCAGACGATCGCTGTATTCCAGAATGAGGTGAATGTCCGGATAGCGGCGGTAAAACTCCGCCAGCAGTGGCGCCACCTTGAGGGCGCCGAAGTCCATGGGCACAGAAATTCGAACAGGGCCACTGGGCCGGCGACTGTGATCCGAAATCATGGCGTCGGCCTGTTCCAGTTCGGTCAGAATGGCATGACAGCGTTGATAATAGAGCTGCCCGGCTTCGGTAACGCTGACCCGCCGGGTGGTGCGCATCAGCAGACGGGCATTGAGGTGCTGCTCCAGCAGGCCCACCTGTTTCGACACCATGGCGACCGATAACTCCAGCTGTTGTGCGGTTTTGGTAAAGCTTTGCAGCTCGACCACCTTGCAGAATGTTCGAATGGCGGATAATTGGTCCACGGATTTCGCTCCTCTGTGTCAGCTATCTTTTTATGCGTCAATTTATGTGTCAATGGCCATCATTATTAACTAAAAGTAGATAATGTTTCAGTTAAATTATAATTGTTCTCGTTTTTAAGGCATCCTACTATCTCATCCGGATTAATCATGTGGCGCCATCCGCGCCTGATGTTGGCAGAAACGGAGACTCTTATGAATACGAAAAAAATAGCCCTGCTGGTTTCTTCTCTGGTATTGGCCGGCCCGGTTGTGGCCGCCGATTACAAGGTGGATCCGGCCCATACCGCGGTCGTGTTTGAAGTAAGCCATATGGGGTTCAGCACCCTGCTGGGACGTTTCAACGAGCTGGCAGGCGACTATCAGTTCGATGCGGATAATCCGGCCGCTGCCAAGGCCAGCTTCACCATAGAGGCGGACAGCGTCGATACCAACCATCAAGAGCGGGACAAGCATTTGCGTAGCCCCGACTTCTTCGATGTCCGCCAGTATCCGACCCTGGATTTTGCCAGCACCGGCTATGAAGGCGATAAAAACGGCGGCAAGCTGAGCGGCAACCTGACCGTGCACGGCGTGAGCCAGCCGGTGACCTTCGATGTCAGCTTTATCGGTGAAGGCGAAGATCCCTGGGGCGGTTATCGTAACGGTTTCAATGCCGAGACCACTATCAAGCGCAGTGACTTCGGCATGAGTTACGGCCTGCCCGGCGTGGGTGACGACATTGCCATCAAGCTGTTTGTTGAAGGCATTCGTCAGTAACATCGGGAGAATGGTATGGGCGTGGATCTGCTGATGCAGACGCTGCTGCCGGCCATGTTTGCGGGCGCCATCGGCTGGTGGCGCCCGTCGGCATTCTGGTGGTTGGCGGGTCTGGCGGTGTGGGTGACTATCGGTTGGGCATCCGGCTGGTATCTGTTACCGACCAAGGGGACCCAGTGGTTGCCGTTTGCCTTCTGGGCGGTGGCGCTGGCCGGCCTGTTACCGGGCCTGTGGCGTCGGGTGCTGACACTGCTGCTGATGAGCGGTGTGTTTCTGCTGGCGCTGTGGCCCTTGCTGGGACGTTATCCCGAGGCGCTGCTGGGCCTGCTGGTGTTCTGGCTGTGGCAGGGCTGGCGTGAATGGCGTGGCGGCACCGGCCGTGCCGGGCTGGGCTTTGCCGCCGGAGGGGCTGCCTTTGCCATTACCGTGGCCATCGGCGGCAGCCTGCTGCTGGCCCAGCTTGCAGGATCCCTCGCGGTGCTGGCCGGCATGCTGTGGTTGAGCGGCCTGACCCGTTTTGCGTCTGATCGTTATGTCACCGGCGCCTACGTGTTGCTGCTGACTCTGTGCTGGCAATTCATCCCCATGGACGGGTGGCTGGTGGCCCTGGCGCTGATACCGCCACTGGTGGAGCAGGGACTGCGCCACAAGGGAGCCTGGTGGTCGTCGGTGGCGGCGGTGGTCTCGGCGCTGCTGGTCGGGGCACTCGGCCTCTGGCTGGTGTGGCCTCAGGGCTCGTTATATTGATAGCCATGTTATAAAAAAGGGGTCGTAAAAAAGGGGTCGGAGTCGATATATTGACTCCGACCCCTTTTTCCCTTTTTCGTACCGGGATTTTTAGTGATGAGACAAGGAAACACCATGAAACCGAGAGTGGAAATTCGCTACTGCTCCCTGTGCCGCTGGCTGTTGCGTTCGGCCTGGCTGGCACAGGAAATCTTGTCGACCTTCAATGACGAGGTGGGCGAGGTGGCGCTGATCCCGGGCGAGAAAGGCCAGTTTCAGATCATCGTCGACGGCACCCTTGTCTGGTGCCGGGTGGCCGACGAAGGCTTTCCCGAGGCCAGGGAGATCAAGCAACGGTTACGGGATCATATCGCGCCGGAGCGCGATCTGGGCCACAGCGACCGTTGAGCCTGTCTGTTCGCCGGATCAGGTGTCTGATGGTTCACGGTGCGGTGCTATGTAGCGCTGATAACGAGCGGGTTTGAGCCGCTGCAGATCCACCATCACCAGGCCATCGACACAGTCGGCAAAGTCCGGGTCGGTACCGAAGTCGATAAACTGGACCCCACCGGGTTCACACAGCTCCGAGTACTGTTTGTAAAGGGTGGGAATGGCGGTGCCCATATTGTCCAGCAATTGCTTGAGTCGTTGCAGATCCTGCTGATAATCCTGCCCGTCGAACTGCTCTCTCAGGGTCGAGGTGGTCGGGGGCAGCGGTCGCCGGGAGCGAGCCAGATCGGCCTGGGCCGGAAAGTACAGGCGGTAGAAGGCCACCAGCAGATCCCGGGCGGCAACCGGTAGCGCGGCACTCAGCGACACCGGGCCGAACAGATAGCGGTACTGCGGATGACGGGCGAGAAAGGCGCCGATGCCGAACCACAGGTAATCCAGGCTACGTCGGCCCCAGTAGGCGGGCTGAATGAAGCTGCGCCCCAGCTCTATGCCCTGATCGAGGTATGGGGTCATGCTGTCGTCGTAATCGAACAGGTGATGACTGTAGAGTCCGGCCGGTCCCTTTTGTGCTATTTGCTCGGCGGTGGGAATGAAGCGGTAGGCGCCGATCACTTCCAGTTCGTTCGGGTCCCACAGCAGCAGCTGATAATAATCATCGTCGAACGGGTCCAGATCCCGTCGCTTGCCGGTGCCTTCGCCCACGGCCCGGAACGACAGCTCCCGCAACCGGCCGATTTCCCGCAGTATCACGCTATGACCGTGACGGCTGGCACGGGTGAGGTAGATGGCTTTGCCATCGTTGGTCTGCCCCAGCCGCTCGCATTGTTCTACCGCTTTTTTCAGCTGCAGCCGTGGCTCCGGGGGCGCGATGGCCACCTGGGTGTCGAACAGACCGGGTTTGCCCTTGCCAATCCGGTACAGGTGACGACGAAACAGCAGGCATAACGCCTTGTCATTCAACCCCGAGTTGCGGCAATTCTCCAGGGACACCGGTTGTCCGATGCGCAGGGCGATATGCTTGTTTTTCTGGCGAAACATTTCCCGTACCAGCAGCAGGCCACCGAGTGGCCGGGAGGCCAGCGAACTGAGATAGAAGAGGGTGGAATTTCGACCGGCGATATGCACCGGCACTATGGCGGCCCGGGCCTTGGTGGCCAGGCGCAGGAAGCCCGAGTTCCAGCGACCATCGCGGATCCCCTTGGGCCCGAGTCGTGATACCTCTCCGGCGGGAAAGACAATCACCACGCCGCCATCGAACAGGTGGCGCTGCACGGCCTGCAGCTGGAGGCGCGCGGTTTTTCCGCCCAGATTGTCTACCGGAAGCAACAGGGAAGACAGCGGCTCTATCCGGGCCAGCAGTTGATTGGCTATGATTTTGGTATCGGGCCTGACGCGTGACACCAGTTTGAGCAGCGCCAGGCCGTCGAGCGAGCCGATGGGATGATTGGCGACGATCACCAGGGAGCCGGTCGCCGGTATATGCTCCAGCTCCTGTTCGTGCAGGGTGAGTTTGAAGCTGAAGTAATCAAGTACCTGCTCTACAAAGTCGAGGCCGCGCAGGTGGGGATATTGCTCGGCGAAGTCGATGAAGGCCTGTTCATGCAATAGATAGCGCAATACCGTTTTGCAGCCCGGAAGATGTTGCCATCTGGGAAAATGCTCGGTGACCAGGGTGTCTACAGATAACATAACGGGTTCCTCCCTTGCTATGAACCCAGATTAAGCCGCACCGGTGACGGTGCCATGGCGCCCCGATGACGGTTTTATGACAGGAGTTGCGATGACCAAGCATGTCCCGATCAGCCTGGGGCGACTTGCCCCCTTGTATGCCAATGTAGAGGGCCTCTGCGGCAAGCTGGCCCTGGTATGTGAAGGGGGCGGCCAGCGGGGAATTTTTACCGCCGGGGTGCTGGATGTCTTTATGGAGGCCCGCTTCGACCCCTTCGATATCCTGATCGGTACCTCGGCCGGGGCCCAGAATCTGTCCGCCTTTGTGTGCGATGCCCGGGGCTATGCCTGCAAGATCATCGGGGAATATACCACCCGTGCCGAATTCTTTCGTCCGTTGCACTTTGCCCGTGGTGGCGATCTGGTGGATCTGGACTGGTTCTTCGAGGTACTGACCCATGGGCTGCCGCTGGATATCGACACCGGTCGCAAGCGGCTGAACGGGCGCGAGCTGCTGTTTTGCAGTACCCGCACCGGTGATTACCAACCTCATTATTTTCACCCGGCCGAGAGTGACTGGATGCTGGGGTTGAAGGCGTCCAGCGCCATCCCGCTGTTTTACCGGGCCGGGGTGGAATGGCAGGGGGAACGTTATGTGGACGGCAGTGTCGCCGATGCCATTCCGGTGCGCGAGGCGTACCGCCGCGGGGCGCGCACCATAGTGGTGATCCGTACCGTTCCCCAGCACAGCCGCTTCAGCCCGCACTGGGCGCGCAAGCTGGAAGCCTGGATAGGTCGTGAGCGGCTGGGCGATTTGATGCAGATAGTGGAGGCCCACGAGCGCTGCTTTAACGACTCCCACGATTTTATCTATTCGCCGCCGGAGCATACCCGGGTGTTCGAGATTTTTCCGCACCAATCGTTGCAAAGCCGGGTGTTGGGCTCGAGTCGGGCGCAGCTGGATCAGGACTATGAACTGGGGCGGCGCTGCGGTCTGTATTTTCTGCAGACGCTGGGGCCGGCGCTGCAGGCACTGGCGGCGCAATAAAGGCGTAATAAAAGTGGTCATCAGCGCGCTCATCTACTGGTCAGCGCCCGACTCTGTGTGTAGACTCGGCTCCCGTTTTTCAGGACAAACCACGCTGATGGCCATGGGTAGCCATGTCACTAGTAGCTATGTCACTAGTACCCATGTCATGGCGAGGTTTGCCGAAGCAGCGAACGCTCTATATCCTCGGAGCGTCACAACATTATCGTACCGGGCCTTATCCAGGTCCGGATCTTCTATGGCCCTTACATTCAAAGGGGACAAAGAATATGGCTGAATGGTCCGCAAACGACGCGCTCAAGGTGTATAACCTGCCTTACTGGGGCGCGGGCTTCTTTCATCTGGACGATCAGGGACGGGTGGTGGTTACCCCCGATAAAACCCGACCCGAGGCCAAAGTGGTGGTATCCGAGGTGGTCGAGCAGCTCAAGGCCGAAGGCTACGCCGCGCCGGTGCTGCTGCGTTTCCCCGATATTATCAAAAGCCGCATCGATGCCCTGTTCAACGCCTTTAGCGGCGCCATCGAAGATTATGGTTACCAGGGCGATTACCTGACCGTTTACCCGATCAAGGTCAACCAGCAGCGCGGTGTGCTGGATGCGGTCACCAAGGCCTACAAAGACAAGCCTCGTCTGGGCCTGGAAGCCGGTTCCAAGCCGGAGCTGCTGGCGGTACTGGCGCATAGTCACGAAACCGAGTCGGTGATCGTCTGTAACGGCTACAAAGACAAGGAATATATTCGTCTGGCGCTGCTGGGCACCAAGATGGGCCATCAGGTCTATATCGTTATCGAGAAGCTGTCCGAGCTGACCATGGTGATGGACGAAGCCAAGCGGCTCAATGTGGCGCCTCGCCTCGGTGTACGGGCCCGGCTGGCCTCTCAGGGCGCCGGAAAATGGCAGTCCAGCGGGGGCGAAAAGTCCAAGTTTGGCCTGAGTGCGGCCCATGTGCTGAGCCTGGTCAAGCAGTTGCGTGATGCGGACTGCCTGGACTGGCTGCAGTTGCTGCACTTCCATCTGGGTTCCCAGATTGCCAACATTCGCGATATCCAGAAAGGCGTGCGTGAATGCGGCCGTTTCTATGGCGAGCTGCGCCGCATGGGCGTACCGGTCGATATCGTCGATGTGGGCGGTGGTCTGGGTGTGGATTACGAAGGCACCCGTTCCCAGAGCTATTGCTCGGCCAACTATAACCTGCGCGAATATGCCAACAATGTGGTCTGGGGCATCGGCGATGTGTGCCGCGAGTTCGAGCTGCCTTATCCGCTGATTATCAGTGAATCCGGCCGGGCCATCACGGCGCACCATGCCATGCTGGTGGCCGATGTGATCAGCACCGAATCGGCCAAACCCCAGGCGGCGAAAGCGCCGGCAGACGATGCCGCCTTCCTGCTGCAGAACATCTGGGAAACCTGGGAAGACTTGTGTCAGGAAGATCCGCCCCTGCTCGAAATCTACCACGACACCGTGGCCGAGCTGGCCGATGTACATCAGCAGTACAACATGGGTCTGATGACCCTGGAAGACAGAGCCTGGGCCGAGGAAATGCACCTCAATATCTGTCTGGGCATCAAGTCACGGCTGGATACGGTCAATCGGGCGCACAGACCCATTATCGACGAGCTGAACGAGAAGCTGGCGGACAAGTGCTTCGTCAACTTCTCCCTGTTTCAGTCGCTGCCCGATGCCTGGGGTATCGATCAGATCTTCCCGGTATTGCCGCTGGACGGCCTGGATCGGGCGCCGACTCGTCGCGCGGTGATCCTGGATATCACTTGTGACTCGGACGGTGCCATCGACCAGTACGTGGATGGTCAGGGGGTGGAAACCACGCTGCCGATGCCGGAGTTTGTGCCCGGTCAGCCCCAGTATCTGGGCTTTTTCCTGGTGGGTGCCTATCAGGAGATTCTGGGCGACATGCACAACCTGTTCGGCGATACCCACAGCGCGGAAGTGTCGGTGGACGAGCAGGGCAAGGTGGTGGTCAATAACGTGAAAGCCGGCAGTACGGTCGCCGACATGCTGCGTTATGTGGACATAGATCCCTCGGTGATCAACGCCCGTTACGAGGTGCTGGTGAATCAACCGGATCTGGACGAGGCCACCCGGGCCATGATGCTGAAAGAACTGTCGGCCGGTCTGGAAGGGTATACCTATCTGGAAGAAGAGCTGTAAAGCAAGCCGTAACCGGTAAGCGGTCAATAAAAAGCGGGAAGTCGATGCCGACTTCCCGCTTTTTTATGCCCGGGTCTCCGGGGGCAGGCTGTGTAGCCATTCCCGCCAGATGGCCACCAGCAGCGCCATCAGTACCGGCCCGATAAAGAGGCCGACAATACCCATGGTGGTGACCCCGCCGACCAGGCCGAAAAAAGTGGGTAGAAACGGCAGCTTGATGGGGCCACCCACCAAGCGGGGACGTATGGTCTTGTCCACGATAAACAGTTCAATCGCTCCCCACAGGAAGAGACCGACCGCCGCCACCGTGTCGCCGGAGCCGGCCAGATAGAGTGATACCAGGGTAACGGCGAGCGGGGCGCCGCCGGGTATCAGGGCCATGAAGCCGGTCAGCATGCCCAGCGCCACCGGTGAGGGAACACCGGCCATGGCGTAGGCGATACCCAGTATCACGCCTTCGCCGAGGGCAATCAGCCCCATGCCGGTGACGGTAGAGGTGACGGTGGCCGGCACCATGCGCGAAAAGCGGGCCCAGTGTCCGGCCAGCACCGACTCGCCCACCCGATCGAGTTGACGGGCCAGTATCTGACCGTCCTTGTAGATGAAGAACAGGGTGATCAGCATGAAAATCAGGATCAGAAACAGATGAAAGGCCCTACTGCCGAGGGTCAGAATCCAGCGATAGAGATTGCCGAGTTGTTCGCCACTGAGCAGACGCACCAGCTCGCTCAGCGCCTGGGGCTCGGCCAGGTACTTATCCCAGTAGGGGGTCAGCCAGTTGCCCAGGGCGGGTAACGCCTTTATCCACTCCGGCATGGCCGCCCCCTGACGGTTGACGTCGATAAGCAGCTCGACCCAGTCCTTTATTTCCCCGAAGGCGTAGGCAAAGGCAAACGATAGCGGTACCACCAGGGTCAACATGACCAGCAGTACGGCGAGGCTGGCGGCGAGCAATTCCTTGCCCCGGCACAGGCGCAGCAGCCGGTGATAGAGTGGCCAGCTGGCAAAGCCGATGATCAGGGCGCCCAGTACCGGCACCAGAAAGTCATTGAAAAAGTAAACGGCCACCAGCAGCAGAAAGATCAGCAGCCAGCGGGAAATCGGATTATCGGGCAGGGTCTTGAACATGTTTAACTCGACGGGCATCAATGCGCCAGAGGATATCCTCTGGCGCGCCGGTGCGCCAGCATCATCGGCAGTATGGGGGGCGCGCACATAGACAGCGCCTGCGCTATCGGCTTATTCGCCCTGTCCATCGGGCCTGGTCAGCTTGCGTTCACAGTCTGTTCTGACGATGGCGAGCGCCGCCAGAGCCAGGGCAGGATCCACGTTATTCAGCTCCAGTATTTCAATCAAATCTACCGCCAGTTGTACTTCTGCCGGGGCATTGGCCAGGGTCATGATGCTTTCCTTTTTATGATCGATGGTCATGCTTGGTTGCCGGGGAGCCATGCTACACAAAAGAGGCGTCGCAAAGAACGGCGAGCAAAAAAATGCCCAGCAAGGCTGGGCAAAGACTTAGTGCTTAATTGCAGTGGCATTACATTGGAGCGAAGAAGGGCCCGAAGGTTCCCGTTATCTGTGTCAAAAAGGGAAAAATTTATCACAAGGGTTTAACTTGACAGTCATCGCTCATGAAACATAGATTTTAAACGATTGTTTTATTTTTGAGGTACACAGTGAACAAAGCTGCAGGAAAGGTAGGCAAGGTAGGCAAGGTAGACAAAAAAGTAGGCAAAGTAGATACCAAGCAGAAGATACTCGAGGCCGCCGAGGTGCTGTTTGCCGAGCAGGGGTTCAACGATACCTCGCTGCGGCTGATCACCAGTGCAGCCGACGTGAATCTGGCGTCGGTCAACTATCACTTCGGCTCCAAGAAAGACCTGATCAAGGCGGTGATGGATCGCTACCTGACGATTTTTATGCCCAGGGTCGATGCGGCGCTGCGGCAATTGCTGACCGAGCCCGGCATCAAGCTGCATCAGGTATTCGGCTGTTTTGTGGCGCCATTGATGGAGCTGACGGTGCTCAAGCGCCGGGGGCCCGAACTCTTCCTGCAGCTGCTGGGTCGGGGCTACATCGATAACCAGGGCTTTTTGCGCTGGTTTATCGTCAATCATTATGGCGAGGTACTGGAGCATTTTACCCGGGCCATTCACAAGGCGGCGCCGGAATTATCGTCGGCCGATGTGTTCTGGCGACTGCACTTCACCCTGGGTACCGTGGTGTTCACCATGGCGTCCAGTGACGCACTGCGGGACATCGCCAAAACCGATTTCGATGAAGACATCGATGTGGAAGGGCTGGTACGCAAGATGATCCCTTATCTGGCCAGTGGCGTGGGTGCCACCCCCTGTTGAGCGACCGTATCGGTTAATGAGGAGAGGGAACATGAGTTTACGCAAGAAATGGATCAGCGGGCCGGCCTTCGCCACCTTCAAGAAGATACTGCCGCCATTGTCGGAGACCGAACGCGAGGCGATGGAGGCCGGCTCTGTCTGGTGGGACGGCGAACTGTTCGGCGGCAAACCGGACTGGTCAACGCTGATGGCGTATGGACCCTCGACCCTGACCGATGCAGAGCAGCATTTTCTCGATAATCAGGTGGAAACCCTGCTGGCCATGCTGGATGACTATCAGATAGTCAACGATGAACGGGAACTGCCCGAGCCGGTGTGGGACTACATCAGGCAGCAAGGCTTTTTCTCGCTGATCATCCCCAGCTCCTACGGTGGCCGGGACTTTTCCGCCTATGCCAACTCCACCATAGTGGCTCGCATTGCCTCGCGCAGCGTCAGCGCCGCCGTGACCGTGATGGTACCGAACTCGCTCGGCCCCGGCGAGTTGCTGATGCACTACGGCACCGATGAGCAGAAAGACCGCTGGTTGCCCGGACTGGCCAGTGGGAAAGAGATACCCTGCTTCGCCCTCACCGGGCCCGAGGCGGGTTCCGATGCGGGCGCCATTCCCGACAGTGGCGTGGTGTGCGAGGGGGAATACCAGGGCGAGCAGGTGCTGGGTCTTCGTCTGAACTGGGACAAACGCTATATCACCCTGGCGCCACGGGCGACCGTGCTGGGGCTGGCATTCAAGCTGCTCGATCCCGACGGCCTCCTGGGCGATGACAAGGCGCCGGGCATCACCTGCGCGCTGATCCCCACCAGCCACCCGGGAGTGGAAATCGGTGCTCGTCACTTCCCCATGGGGTTGGCCTTTCTGAACGGGACGACTCGCGGCAAGGATGTGTTTATTCCCCTCGACTGGATTATCGGCGGGTCCGAATATGCGGGCCGGGGCTGGCGCATGCTGGTGGAATGCCTGTCGGCAGGGCGGGGCATCTCGCTGCCGGCGCTGGGTACCGCCAGCGGCCATCTGTCGGTGCGCACCACCAGTGCCTATGCCTATGTGCGCAAGCAATTCGGCTTGTCCATCGGCAAATTTGAAGGGGTGCAGGAAGCGCTGGCCCGCATCGGTGGCCTGACCTATCAGCTGGAAGCCACCCGTCGGCTGACCACCCGGGCGCTGGATCTGAACGAAAGTCCGGCCATCGTGACCGCCATCTCCAAGTATCATATGACCGAAATGGCACGCACCGTGCTGGATGACGCCATGGATGTACACGCGGGCAAGGCCATTCAAATGGGCCCCGGCAACTATCTGGCCCACAACTACATGGGCATACCGGTGGCGATCACGGTGGAGGGGGCCAATATTCTGACCCGTAACCTGATGATCTTCGGCCAGGGGGCCAGCCGTTGTCACCCCTATGTATTGCAGGAACTGGATGCGGCGGCCAACCCGGATGAAGAGGCGGGGCTGGAGGCGTTTGACCGTTTGCTGTTCAAGCACATCGGCTTTGCCACCGGTAACCTGTTCGGTGCACTCTGGCAGGGGCTGACCGGCGCCCGTTTCAATGGCAGCCCGGTGTCCGGTGAAACCGCTTGCTACTACCGACAGCTGGCGCGGATGAGCAAGGCGCTGGCACTCTGTGCCGATGTGTCTATGCTGCTGCTGGGCGGTGATCTCAAGCGCAAGGAGATGATTTCGGCGCGGCTGGGGGATGTGTTGAGTCATCTCTATCTGGGCAGCGCCACCCTCAAGTATTTCGAGGACAATGGCCGACCCGCAGATGAACTGCCGTTCGTGCATTATGCGCTGACGCGTAACCTGAATCTGATTGGCGAGGCACTGGACGGTTTCTTTCAGAACTTCCCCCATCGTCCGGTGGCGCTGATCCTGAAGGCGCTGATCTTCCCGCTGGGTAACCGCTACAAAAAACCGCTGGACAAGCATGCCCAGGCCATCGGCAAGGTGCTGATGACACCGGGCGGGGTGCGCGACCGGTTAACGGCGCTCTGTTATGTGCCTGCCGAGGGCAGACCCGGGCTGGGCGAGGTGGAAGCCGCCTTTCTGGCCATGGTATCGGTGCAGGGTATCGAGAAAAAACTGCGTGCGGCGCAAAAAGCCGGCACCCTGCCACGCGAGCTGGCCTTTGACGAGCTGCTGCTACAGGCAAGCGCAGAGGGCATTATCGACGAGACCGAGATGCAGCAGCTGAAACACGCCGATGAACTGCGTCGCAACGCCATTGCGGTCGACAGCTTCAAGCCCGGCGAACTGAGCCGGGAGGCAAGCAGCAGTAAAAAATCCGAGGTGGCCTGAGTTTTTTGTCGGTGCCGCCGAACCGCTCCTCCCCCTTGGCTGTGGGGCTACAGGCAAACGGCGGGTTTTCGCCAGGGGGAGGCTGGGAGGGGGTGTCGCTGCAGATCGAGGCATTGAGCCAGGGGAACATGCGAATATGCAGCAGCAACCTCTCCCTAACCCTCCCCTTGCGTTGCACTCCGCAGGTATTCTGCTGGTGCGGTGTTAAAGGGGAGGGGACTGTATGGCGCCATGCCTGTCAATTTCGATTCGCCGGTGGGTTTGCGCCGGCGGAACAATGAAAGCCATAAAACAAGAAAGCCGTCCCGAAGGACGGCTTTTAACGTCAGTAAAGCGGAAGGCTTATTCGACGATCAGGATCTTGCAGGTGTTGGTGCTGCCGACCACTTCCATGGTATCGCCATGGGTGAGCAGTACCAGGTCACCGCTGTTCACGTAACCGGCTTTCTTCAGGGTTGCCAGCGCTTCACGACTGATTTCGGTGCTGCTCTTGGTTGAATCGCTCTTGAAGTAAACCGGCGTCACACCGCGGTACATATTGCTCCAGGCCAGGGTCTTTTCTTCACCCGACAGGGAGAAAATCGGCAGACCGGAGCTCACGCGAGACAGCAGCAGCGGCGTGGTGCCGGAGCGAGTCAGCGCGACGATGGCCTTCACGCCCTGCAGGTGGTTGGCCGCATACATGGTAGACATGGCGACGGTTTCTTCCACCGAGGTGAAGGTAAAGTTCATGCGGTGGTTGGACACGTTGACGCTGGGGTGCTTTTCGGCGCCCAGACAGACTTCGGCCATGGCTTTCACGGTTTCGACCGGGAAATCGCCGGCGGCGGTTTCGGCAGACAGCATCACCGCATCGGTGCCATCCAGCACGGCGTTGGCCACGTCCATGACTTCGGCACGGGTCGGCAGCGGCGCCGTGATCATCGATTCCATCATCTGGGTGGCGGTAATGACCACACGGTTCAGGCGGCGAGAGGTACGGATCAGCTTCTTCTGAACGCCCACCAGCTCGGAGTCACCGATTTCAACCCCCAGGTCGCCCCGGGCAACCATGACCACGTCGGAGGCCAGGATCACGTCTTCCATGGCGGCATCGGTGGCCACGGCCTCGGCCCGTTCGACTTTGGCCACCATTTTGGCATTGCTGCCGGCGGCACGGGCCAGGTCGCGGGCAATGCGCATGTCTTCACCGG
Source organism: Oceanisphaera litoralis (assembly GCF_016907015.1). GTDB lineage: Bacteria > Pseudomonadota > Gammaproteobacteria > Enterobacterales > Aeromonadaceae > Oceanimonas > Oceanimonas litoralis. Next base: position 77,957 of record NZ_JAFBBE010000009.1, on the reverse strand, counting down.
TACGAGGGAAAGACACGGCCAGATAGTCGACACCGATTTTGGCGGCGGTAATGATGTCTTCTTTATCTTTTTCGGTCAGGGCCGGAGCGGAAAGTCCGCCGCCTTTCTTGTTGATGCCCTTGTTGTTGGACAGGGGGCCGGCCACGGTCACTTCGGTCAGTACCTTGTTGCCCTCTACGCCTTCCACCCGCAGTTGCACCCGACCATCGTCGAGCAGCAGAATGTCGCCGGTTTTCACGTCTTTCGGCAGGTCTTTATAGTCGATACCCACCTGGTGCCGGTCGCCGGCCCCCTTGGCCAGATCCGCATCCAGCACGAACTTGTCACCGATGCTGAGCTGGATTTTGCCGTCTTTAAAGGTCGACACGCGGATCTTGGGGCCCTGCAGATCGCCCAGAATAGCGACGTGCTTACCCAGTTTCTTGGCGATGTCACGTACCTGGTTGGCACGCTGCAAGTGATCTTCGGCGGTGCCGTGGGAGAAGTTCATACGCACCACGTTGGCACCGGCCTTGATGATTTCTTCGAGATTATTGTCGCGATCGGTAGCCGGACCCAGGGTAGTAACTATCTTGGTACGTCTTAACATAAGAGACTCCAATTGAAGGGTAGATCACATAAAAAGGGGGAGGTTGCGCGGTATTTAGAACCTGGCAGGCCGCAATAAATAGAAGCACAATGGACGTCTGCAGACGAGAGGGTGACAGCCGGAGAAGATGTCGTGATGACAGACGCTCTATGGGTGTGGAGTGGCTTGCTCACGGTCTGATGCTGCATCCTTGGTTTATGAACCGGGTTTGTGAACCGGGTTTGTGAAATTGTTATCGATAATAACCGAAGAAAATGAATAAGTGTAGGCGGCGTCACATAAATGACCGCTTTTTATGGTCATTTGATCAACATCAAAGATGTGGGTTATCAAAGCGTGAATTTTTGATCCCTTCTTTAACTTTTCTCAGGTTCTCCCGGAATTTGCTGCCACGACGCAAAATAAAGCCGGTGGCCAGTACGTCAATAAGCACCATTTGAGCCAAACGTGAGGCCATCGGCAGGTAAACGTCGGTGTCCTCCGACACATCCATCGACAATACCATGGTGCATTCCCGCGCAAGAGGAGAGTCTTTGGCAGTCAGGCCGATCACGATGGCATCGTTCTGGCGGGCCAGCTGGGCAATTTCCACCAGCGCCTTGGTGCGGCCGGTGTGAGAGATCAGCACCACTACATCGCCTTCCGAGCTGTTGATGCAGCTCATGCGCATCATCACCACATCGTCGAAACACAGTACCGGCACATTGAAGCGGAAGAATTTGTTCATGGCATCGTGGGCCACGGCCGACGAGGCGCCCAGACCGAAGAAGGACAACTTCTTGGCCTGGGTCAGCAAGTCGACGCAGCGATTGACCGCTTGTGGATCCAGGGTGTTACGGGCCGAGTCCAGACACGCCATGCTGGATTCAAAAATCTTGGCGGTATAGGACTCGGGGCTGTCGTCTTCTTCCACCTGCCGGCTGACATAGGGCGTACCGTTGGCCAGGCTCTGGGCCAGATGCAGCTTGAAGTCGGGGAATCCCTTGGTGTCGAGCCGGCGGCAAAAGCGATTGACGGTCGGCTCGCTCACATCTGCCAGCTTGGCCAGGGTGGCAATGCTGGAATGGATGGCGGTCTGAGGTGAGGCAAGGATCACTTCTGCCACTTTTCTTTCAGACTTGCTGAAACTTTCGATACTTTTTGTAATTTTTTCTAATGTATTCATCTGGACTACCGGGCTCGATGAGACGGGCCAGGACTGACCCTGGACGGCGTGAAAATCAACAACCAGTATACAGGACAATCGATTGGCTGAAGAGTCTCACTGGACCAAAGTATGACTGAGTTCGAGAAAAACCATGGCCGGATGAAAATAGCAGCAACAGAAATGTTGTTTAGCAACAAATACAGTGAAATAGCTATCAGTTTATGGATACAAAAGAGACGGATATAAAAAAGCCCCGTTGCCGGGGCTGTTGCAGGAGGTGATGGCGATCAGGCCAGTTCACCCCAGAGATCGTATTCGTCGGAGTGGGTGATGGTGACCTGTACCATCTGGCCGGGAGTCAGGCCGGTTTCGCCGTTCAGATAGACGACACCGTCGATTTCCGGCGCATCGGCGCTGGAACGACCGATGGCGCCTTCTTCGTCCACCTCGTCGATCAACACCTGTACCACCTTGCCCACTTTCTGCGCCAGCTTGCGGGTAGAAATAGACTGTTGCAGCGACATGAAGCGCTCGAACCGTTCCTGCTTGACGTCTTCCGGTACCGGATCCGCCAGCTCGTTGGCGCGGGCGCCTTCTACCGGGCTGTAGGTAAAGCAACCGACCCGATCCAGCTCGGCCTGCTCGATGAAGTCGAGCAGCATCTGGAAGTCTTCCTCGGTCTCGCCGGGAAAGCCGACGATGAAGGTGGAGCGAATGGTGATCTCCGGGCAGATTTCACGCCAGCTGCGGATCCGCTCCAGGGTGCGATCCACGGCGCCGGGGCGCTTCATCAGCTTGAGGATGCGCGGGCTGGCGTGCTGCAGCGGAATATCCAGGTAGGGCAGCAGCTTGCCGTCGCGCATCAGCGGGATCAGATTATCCACACTCGGGTAGGGATACACATAATGCAGCCGCACCCAGACGCCCATCTTGCCCAGCTCTTCGCACAGGGCCTGAATATGAGTCTTGACCGGCATGCCGTCGGCGAAACCGGTCTTGTGCTTCACATCAACCCCGTAGGCGGAGGTATCCTGGGAGATCACCAGCAGCTCCTTCACACCGGCGTCGACCAGGCGACGGGCTTCGCTCAGCACATCGCCGATGGGGCGGCTGTCCAGATCGCCGCGCATCGAGGGAATGATGCAGAAGGTGCACTTGTGATTACAGCCTTCGGATATCTTCAGGTAGGCGAAATGCTTGGGCGTGAGCTTGACGCCCTGTGCCGGTACCAGATTGACGAAGGGGTTGTATTCCGGACGCGGCACATAGCGGTGCACGTGCTCCAGTACCTGCTCGTAGGAATGGGGGCCGGTAATTTCCAGCACCTTGGGGTGCACTTCGCGGATCTGATCTTCCTTGGCGCCCAGACAGCCGGTGACGATGACCTTGCCGTTTTCGCTCAGGGCCTCGCCCACCGCTTCCAGGGATTCCTGCACGGCGCTGTCGATAAAACCGCAAGTATTGACGATCACCAGATCGGCATCATCGTAGGAAGGCACCACCTCATAACCTTCGATACGCAGCTGGGTCAGAATTCGTTCGGAGTCGACCAGATTTTTAGGGCAACCCAGGCTGACGAACCCGATGCGCGGCACTTTGCTGTCTATCATTGCTTGTTTTTTAACCAAATTAACGGGGAGGGCGGCAATTGTAGCGCAAACAGACACGTCAGAACAGTAAACCATCCAGGGCCTCAGCCAGGGCCTAATTACCTGCTTCATTGACGGAGATGGCGGCAATAAACGGGACTCTGTTGTTGGGGGCGCCTCTGCCAGTTCTGGTCCAGATAATTGGCGTCAGCCAACAGTTACTGCCCTCGCAGCTCGGTCACCGAAGGGCACAAATCATGCTCCGAGAGGGTGTCGGCGGCAATGGTCATGCTCACCGGAGCCTGCTCAAGCAATGACATGGCTCGACCCACTATTATTGAGCGACGTGTCTTTTGAATGCGGTATTGAACCGCCGGTGTCAGCAGGGCTGACGCATGCTCGTTTTATGAACGATCAAAGCCTGTTCACAGCATCATATCTGCTCAAAAAATCTAGACTGTATAATTAGCATCCACTAAAATGGATTCGTTCTGGGCCCTTTGATACCCCATTTGGCATCCCATTTGGCATCCCATTTGATACAGCCGTTATTAAGGTGTTTATTTTTTGAACTTTGATGCGTCAGCCCTGCCGGTGTCAGTAGGCAAAAAATATACAACCCAAGGAGGGGATATGCATAAACTGAGTCATCTAGAGCGTGATCCTACTAGTTTGCAGCGGCTGCTGCTGATTTGCGGTGTTGTCTCCATCTTTTTGATATTAAGCCTGACCTGGGTTGGCATACAGCGTGCTGCAACCAACAGCGTATTGACAGAGGCCGAATACGATAGTAATCAGATTGCGAAGCTGATTGTTGCCCAGCACTATAATCTCCTGTTCAGTGATGGCGAGCAAAATATCGCTATGGACAACCATGGATTTAATACCTTTGATCAAACAATCAAAGACATGCTGCACCTCTTCGGGATCGTCAAGATCAAGGTGTTTGATCTCGACGGGGTGATCATCTATAGCACCGATGCCAACATCATCGGTATACGGGTTGAAGACAGTCCTGGCCTGGAGAAGGCCCTGCGCGGGGAGACCGACTCCCACCAAGTGACCAAGGAGCTGGTCATTGACCTGCATGAGGAGCAGCGGTTCGATGTCGATGTCGTGGAAACCTACCTGCCCGTTTACAATATCTCGGGGGAGATCGCGGGTAGTTTTGAGGTATATCTCGATGTCACCCGCTACAGAAATGAGATTTCCTATCGAGTCAGCTCTGCGCTGCTGCTCCTGGCGAGCATTCTTATGGGTGTATTTCTGCTCTCTTTTTGGGTGGTGAATAAGGGCAGCAAGCAGCTTAAAGCTCTGCTCAACCGCTTAGAGCAGCAGGCTATTACCGATACATTGACCGGTTTAATTAACCGAGGTGCCGTGCTCCATCGGGCTGAAGAGGAATTGTCGCGGATGCAACGACACGTACCGCAGGAGCCCGTTAACAGTCTGGGGGTGATCATGGTCGACCTCGATTTTTTTAAAGCTGTTAACGACACCTACGGCCATCAAGTCGGAGATGAGGTGTTGCGCGAGATGTCTCGGCGTGTCACCGCGCGCTTGCGTGAATATGATGTTTTCGGGCGCTATGGCGGGGAAGAGTTTCTGGTCCTGACCCCCGGTTGCACTCGCGAGGAAGCCATGATGCTTGCCGAACGTATCCGCCGCTGCCTGGCCGATGCACCCATTATCATCGGCAAACATAGACTCGAAATAACAGTCAGCCTTGGCGTAACCTGCTGTCTAAATCCAGAGGAGGGATTTGAGTCGGCGCTGTCTCGCGCCGACCACGCACTCTACGAGGCCAAGCATTTAGGACGAAACAGGGCCGTCTTTTCTGGTATCCAACAGGTGTGGGATGTCGACGGTGTCAGTCAGGACGTGGTCAAGCCCATTGGCGACAGCCTTTATGGTGTGGACATCTAGGAAGGTAAGGGCCGGGGGCATATAGGTAAGCGTGGATCACTCGCTGGCAATTTATACCAACTCCCGAAGAGCTAACCTTTGTGGTCTCCTGTCCCTCTGATTCCATCATGCAATGTCGCAATGAGCGGACAGGTGATATCGCCCTGCTGTGCGTGGCATTGGTCGACCATTTCGGCCAGCACTTTCTCGATTTTCTCCAGCCTGTCGATCTTTTTACGCATGTCCCAAAGCTTGTACTCGGCAAGATCGCTGGCTTCCTGACAGTGGGTGCGTTCTTCCAGCCGGAGCAGGTCGCCGATTTCGTCGAGACTAAAGCCATCCCTTTACCCATAAGTCAGCCCAATAATTCCTTTGTTTCTTGTATGGCACAGACCATATCATGACAACGTTCCAGGCCCAGCCACAGCGTTTGTAACCCGGGTTCGCCATCTCCCTTTCCCGGTGTTGTGCGTTGCCGCTCGCTCCAGCCACGGCAGGCGGCGGTGATGCTTTTGCCTGGTTGTGTGGCCAGGGTGTCAACGACCTTGACCAGTCGCTGATTTAATCACTCATCACCCAGATCTGCCGTGGCAAACTCCTGCTCAACCCAACTTGCCATGCCACCCGCCGCTATGTCTGTTGTTCAGTGATGCTGATGATACTCACTCAGGGACTTATGGGTAAAGGGATGGGCCATGGTGGGCGAGGGAGCATACCCGGGGGCGAGGCAACATAAAAATGACAAATCTGTAATGAAGCGTTGCCGCTGTTCTGTCCAACTAGACTGAACATTGCAGCTACCGGAGATAGCTTTGGGTTCTATCCGGATGGGAGATAGGGAAAATATCATGAAAAAATTGGTCAGGATGTTGATGGTCACCGCTGTCATGGCAGGTCCAGTGCTTGCCGACAGTCATCAGTCGCAGTCAGGGGCACATCGACACGGCGCTATGATGGGCATGATGAACCAGGAACAGATGCAGACCATGCATCAGCATATGGAAAAAATGCAGGCTTTAATGGCAGAAATAAATCAGGAAAGCGATCCCGAAAAGCGCAGGGCATTGATGCAGACCCATAGGCAGAGCATGCGGGAGGGAATGCAGATGATGAAAGGTCAGGGAGGTATGGGGTCGGGTCGCAAAGGGATGTCACCCATGGGCATGGAAGAGCGTATGGGCATGATGGAGCAGCGTATGAACATGATGCACATGATGATGGAGCAGATGATGGATCATGATGTGGCGGAGGAAAGGTAAGCACTGTTTCCTCCGCCAGAACAGCAAGGTGTTGCCGATATGCAGCGGCTAGCCGTGATTCGGCAGGTCCAGGGTATATCCCATGCCGCGCACGGTTTGGATCAACTTGGGCTCAAAATCGTCATCAATTTTAGCCCGTAAACGGCGGATGGCCACATCGATGACATTGGTATCACTGTCGAAGTTCATGTCCCACACCAGGGATGCGATCAGGGAGCGGGGCAGCACTTCTCCCTGCCTGCGCACCAGCAGCTCAAGCAAGGCAAATTCTTTATTGGTCAGGGTGATGCGTTCACCCGCCCGGATTGCCCGGCGCCTGGTCAACTCCAGGGTCAGGTCGGCGACATGCAGGCAGTCTTTCAAGGTCGATGTGGCTCCCCTGCGCAACAGGGTACGTACCCGGGCCAGTAATTCCGAAAAGGCGAACGGCTTGACCAGATAGTCATCCGCGCCCAGTTCCAGGCCTTTGACCCTGTCTTCCACGCTGTCGCGAGCGGTTAAAAACAGCACGGGCATCTGCTTATCTTCGTTCCTTAATGACTGAAGGAGCTGCCAACCATCAATGTCCGGCAGCATCACATCCAGAATGACGAGATCGTAGGGCTCGTTCATTGCCTGATATTGCCCGTCCGTCCCGTTGCGTGCCAGATCAACCACAAAACCGGCTTCGTTCAGGCCACGTTGCAGGTAATCGCCGGTCTTGATTTCATCTTCGATAATCAGAAGTTTCATGTGAGTTCTTGTTGTGCTTGCTCGGATAGCTGACAGCCTATCAGAAAAAATAGGGGAGACCAGCAGCAGCCAAGGAACGCAGGCTGCCACACTTTACATGACAAATTTGTAATGGCGGGGTCATCTGTGGGACAGCCGCCAACCGGTATGCTGAAGACTCCGGATAACCCATTTTTAATAAAAAGGGCAGATTGTTATGAAGCTTTCTTCTAACAGGCCGAATTTACCCCGCCGTCGATTTGTTCAAGGTCTGGCCGCCGGTGGAGTGGTGTTGGGCATGGCGCCCATGCTAAGACCGGCCCAGGCCGCCAGCCCGGGCACCCTGACCGGCGACGTTCCCGTGCTGACCGGTACCGAATTCGATCTGGTGATCGATGAAACCCCGGTCAACTTCACCGGCAAGGCGCGCATGGCCACCACCATCAACGGCTCTATCCCGGGGCCCACCCTGCGCATGCGTGAAGGAGACGAGGTCACCATCCGCGTTACCAACCGGCTCAAGGAGCCGACCTCCATTCACTGGCACGGTATCATACTGCCCTACCAGATGGACGGGGTGCCGGGCATCAGCTTCCCCGGTATTGCCCCCGGCGAGACCTTTACCTATCGGTTCACGCTGGAGCAGAGCGGCACCTACTGGTATCACTCTCATTCGGGCATGCAGGAGCTGACCGGCATGTACGGTGGCCTGATCATCGACCCGGCCGAAGGCGAGACCATTCAGGCCGACCGTGAGCACCTGGTGCTGCTGTCCGACTGGACCGACGAAAACCCGATGCGGGTGTTCGGTAAACTCAAGAATCAGGGCGATTTCTACAACTTCAATCAACCCACCGTATTCGACTTCTTCCGCGATGTCTCCAGCGACGGTCTGAAGGCGGCACTGAGCAAGCGGCAGATGTGGAACGAGATGAGAATGAGCCCGAGCGATCTGGCGGACTTGTCATCCCAGACCCTGACCTACCTGATGAACGGCACCACGCCTGCCGGCAACTGGACGGCCCTGTTCAAGCAGGGGGAGCGGGTGCGGTTGCGCTTTATCAATGGTGCCGGTAACAGCTTTTATGATGTGCGTATTCCCGGGCTCAAGATGACGGTGGTACAGGCCGACGGCCTGAATGTCGAGCCGGTAACGGTGGATGAATTTCGCTTCGGCCCCGGCGAAACCTATGATGTTATCGTCGAGCCCACCGCCGAGGCCTATACCCTGTTCGCCCAGGCGATGGACAGGACCGGCTATGCCAGTGGCACCCTGGCCACGCGCGAGGGGCTGCTTGCCATCATACCCGAGCTGGACCCACCCCAGAATCTGACGATGGCCGATATGATGGGTGACATGGGTGACATGGGTGACATGGGTGACATGGACCATGGCGGTATGGATATGGGCGGCATGGTCCATGGCGGTATGGATATGGGCGCCATGACTGGAATGGACCATAGCGGCATGGAGATGGGCGCCATGACTGGAATGGATCATGGTGCCATGGCCGGCGGTCTGGCCAAGGCGAGTCGTGAAGTGCGCCATGCCCGTAGCGAATACGGTCCCAGCGTGGATATGCGGGTGGATACGCCACGTACCAATCTGGACGATCCCGGTGTGGGGCTGCGCAACAACGGCCGTCGGGTACTGACCCTGGCCGACTTGCGCACCCCGGGCGGCCCCATGGACCCACGGCCACCGGAGCGGGAAATAGAGCTGCACCTGACCGGCAACATGGAGCGTTATACCTGGTCCTTCGACGGGGTCGAGTTCGGCAGTTCCACCCCGGTTCACCTGAACTACGGCGAACGGGTGCGTATTATTCTGCACAATGACACCATGATGACCCACCCCATGCATCTGCACGGCATGTGGAGCGAGCTGGAGAGTCCGGAGGGGGAGTTTCTGGTACGGCGCCATACCATACAGGTACAACCGGCCCAGCGGATCAGCTTCCTGGTGACTGCCGATGCCCCGGGGCGCTGGGCCTGGCACTGTCATCTTATGTTCCATATGGATGCGGGCATGTTCCGCGAGGTGGTGGTGTCATGAGCCGTATCAACAAAAGGAAAACGTCAATGAAGTCCGGATGGAGCAGCATGCTGCTGGCCTTGACGGCGTTGCCGGCCGGGGTGGCGCTGGCTCAGGGCATGGACCACAGTCAGATGCAGGGCATGGACCACAGTCAGATGCAGGGCATGGACCATGGCCAGGCGCAGGATATGGACCACAGCCAGATGGGAGGCATGGATCATGACAGCATGCAGATGCAGGGTGGCTCGGCGCCCGCCGATGCCCGGGATCCCCATGCCTATTCCGGTGGCTTTACCCTGGAAGAAGGGCCCTATGTTTTGCCCGGCCTGCGGCAACTGCGACTGGCCGACGAACATACTTTTTACGGTGTGCTGGTCGATCGGCTGGAGCGGGTCGACAAGGATGAAGGCCATGCACTGACCTATGATGCTCGCGCCTGGTTTGGTCGTGACTACGACAGGGCGGTGCTCAAGGCCGAAGGCGATATAGACAGTGGTCGACTGGAGGAAGCCAGCACCGAACTGTTATGGAGCCATGCCCTGACCACCTTCTGGAACAGCGAACTGGGTGTTCGTTACGACACCGGCCACGGGCCGGATCAGGGCTGGCTGGCCTTGGGGGTAGCGGGCCTGGCGCCGTACTGGTTCGAGATCGATGCCACCGCCTATCTGGGCGACGACGGACAAACGGCGCTGGCGGTGGAAGGGGAATATGAGCTTTTGCTGACCCAGCGATGGGTACTGCAACCCAGGGCCGAGCTGACCGCCTATGGCAAGGATGATGCCGAGCGCGGTCAGGGCCGTGGCTTGTCCGAACTGGTGGCCGGTGCCCGCCTGCGTTATGAGTTCAGCCGACAGTTCGCTCCCTATGCAGGCTGGGAATGGGCGGCGGCCCTGGGCAACACCGCAGACCTGGTGCGGGAAGAAGGCGAAGCAACCCAGGAAACCCGTTGGGTCGCCGGGGTGCGGTTCTGGTTTTAACCCATCATTATTGCGTGATAAAACGCACATCAAGGAGAGACAGATGAAAAAGACACTACCGGTTTTAATGCTGTCGTTGTTGCCAGGCCTGGCCTTGGCCGCCGGTGAACACGGTGGCCACCAAGGCCATGATATGGCAGCCATGCAGCAGGATATGCACGGCATAGGCCGGCCCGGGAGTTCTGCCGAGGTCAGCCGCACCATCGAAGTGGTGATGAGCGATGATATGCGTTTTTCACCGGCACAAATCGAGGTGAAAGCGGGTGAAACCGTGCGTTTCTTTATTAAAAACCCGGGTAAGCTGACCCATGAGCTGGTGATTGGCAACCTTTCATCGTTGCAGGAGCACGCCGAGATGATGCGCCAGATGCCGGATATGAAACACGCCGAGCCCAATATGATCAGCCTGCAACCGGGTCAGAAAGGCGGCCTGGTCTGGCAGTTTGATCAGGCCGGCACCGTCGACTTTGCCTGCCTGATCCCCGGCCATATGGAAGCGGGCATGAAGGGCCGGGTACAGGTGATGTAAAGGATAATGGTATGGGTAGGCTCCCATGCCATTTTTTAGTCAGCCGAGCAAGAAGGTAAGTAACGCCGTGCACAAAACATCAAAGGCTAACCGCTGGTGGTTATGGGGTACAGGAATGGTGATATTGGCAGCGATCGCCATGGTGGGCAGTCATTTTCTGCCGGGTGACTTGTCCGTCAGAACCGAGCAAATACAGCAGGGCAAGCTGGCTTATAAGGATAACTGCGCCAGCTGTCATGGGGCAGACTTGAAAGGCACTCGCCAGGGACCACCCTTTATTCACAAGGTGTATGAGCCATCCCATCATGGTGACGAGGCCTTTTACCGCGCGGCCGCCAACGGGGTACGCGCCCATCATTGGCGCTTTGGCGACATGCCACCGGTGCCCGGCGTCACCCGCGAAGAAGTTGGCGACATCATTGCCTACATCCGTGCACAGCAGCGGCAACAGGGCATAGAGTAAGCCGTTATTCGATAGTAGTTAACGGGTCTGTGCGGGCAAAATGGGCCGTAAAGCAGGTTTCCCGTTCATTGGAGTATACGGATAAAGTCCCATAGTGCGCGGTGATAATCGCCTTGGCGATAGCCAGGCCAAGCCCGGTGCCCTCGGTGACCGACTGACGGGCACTGTCGGCTCGGTAAAAACGATCGAACAGGCGAGGCCACTGTTCGGGTGGAATGGCCGGACCTGGATTGGCGACCTTAACGGTGGTGCCCTTGCTGTCGTTACATATAGTAATGCGCACGTCGCCTTGCGCCGGTGTATAGCGAATGGCATTGCTCAGCAGGTTGCTGAATGCCCTTTGCAGCATGGATCTGTCACCCAGCAGGTTGGCGCTGCCTTGCCGTTGTAACCGTACCTGCTTTTCACTGGCGAGCGGCTCGAAAAACTCAAGCAATTCGTCCAGTTCATCGGCCAGTTCAAGTGGCTCACGCTGCATGGCCAGCTGGCCCTGCTCCGATTTGGCCAGAAACAGCATTTCACCAATCATTCTCGCCAGTCGCTCGGCTGTTTCCAGATTGGCATAAAGCACTTCCTTATAGTCCTCGGCATCTCGTGGTTGTGCCAGCGCCACCTGAGTTTGCATCATCAGGCTGTTCACCGGTGTACGCAGCTCGTGGGCAATATCGGAAGAGCATTCTGACAGCCGCTGAAATGACGCCTCCAGGCGGTCAAGCATGGTATTGAATGCCTTGATGGGGGCGTAGAGCTCGGAGGGAGCATGATCCAGTGACAAGCGCTGGTTGAGTTGACTGGCGGTCACCTTTTTAGAGACCGATGTCAATTCACGCAGCGGCTTCAATCCTGTCCGGGAGGCAACCCACCCGAGAAAGAGTGAAATTACGCCGATACCCAGGGTAAACCAATACAGCCCATTTTTTATTTCATCGATAAAATGTTGGTGATAACTGGTATCTATGGTGGCACGCACAAGAAAATAGGGGGGGAGCTCGGCCTGCTTCCCTCTACCTTCCGGCACCCACTGCTCCGTTATACTGCGAAAAACGGTGCCCCTATCACGCCAGTTTTCAATGCTTCCCGGGGTTATCCCCCATCTGCCATTCCCCGCTGCCATGCCGGGCTGTGCCGAACCAGGCGGGTGAATATCGGCCAACACCTGGCCTTGTGGATCCAGGATAAGAATATAGAGGCTGTGGTGACCCAGAAGGGCATCATTAAGCTGACGATTCAGGGATGACCAGTCCTGTGCTCCCGACTCGATATGTGCCGACAGGAAGTTTGTGGCCAGTTGCAGCTTGCCGGTGATCTCAGTGTCGTCCTGCTTATCGAAATGGTGACTCAGGGCATGTAACAGCAGTACGCTGACCAGTATCCAGATGCCGAGCATGGTGAGTCCAAACAAAATGCTTAAGCGGGCGGTCAGGGATAGTAAACCTTTCACTCTGGGGCGCGCTCCTGAGCTGATAGTGTCATCTTGCATTGCCTCAACAGGATATGCCGGTTTTTGCAGGCCAAGGGCGTTTACAGTGCACACACCTTGGACGTGGAATGGGCCAATGGTTGTTTGCAACAAGGTTGAAGTCAAGCAAGCGCCGTGTGGTGATTGGGTCAAATCGATGCTTCCCCCGGGGCCACGGACTTCAGCGATTGACCGGCAGGGCTATGGATGAGCTTGCACTTAAACCCGGATTGAGCGTGCCATCAGATAGGCGCCATGGTCATTCGGTTGTGCTACAAGTTCACTTCAAGGCGATAAATAAAAATAGGCAGAAACAAAAACACCCCGGCGAGCCGGGGTGTTTTTCACTAACCGGAACTTATTTGGCGAAGTTTTCTGCCACGAAGTCCCAGTTGACCAGAGCCCAGAAGGCTTTTACATAGTCGGGACGCACGTTGCGGTAGTCGATGTAGTAGGCATGTTCCCATACATCGCAGGTCAGCAGCGGGGTAGCGGCGTCGGTCAGCGGGCAACCGGCGTTGGAGGTGTTGGCGATGGCAACGGAGCCGTCGGCCTTCTTCACCAGCCAGGTCCAGCCGGAGCCGAAGTTGGTCACACAGGATTTGGTGAACTCTTCTTTGAAGGCGTCGAAAGAACCGAAGGTCGCCTTGATGGCATCGGCCAGGGCGCCGGTCGGCTCGCCGCCACCGTTGGGAGCCAGACAGTTCCAGTAGAAGGTGTGGTTCCAGATCTGGGCGGCGTTGTTGAAGATGCCACCGGTAGAAGAGGTGATGATCTCTTCCAGAGACTTGCCTTCGAACTCGGTGCCGGGAACCAGGTTGTTCAGGTTGACCACGTAGGAGTTGTGGTGTTTGCCGTGGTGGTATTCCAGGGTTTCCTGAGAGATATGAGGTTCCAGTGCGTTTTTGGCGTAAGGCAGAGCGGGAAGTTCAAATGCCATTATTATATTCTCCATTTTGATGGTGCCAGCCTTGAGGCTGGTCTCGACATTGCTGACTTGCTTTCTTTCCATGGCGGGACGGCCGACATTTTTAGCCGCAAACCGCTAAATTGCTGAAAGGATTGTAGCAGTTTGCCGGACGGCTAAACAACAACAGCTTTTGTAGGGGTACCCCGGAGCTGAAAGGCACTGAAAAGCGGTGGCTTTCAGTCGAAACGCCATCGGTGTGGGTCTTGCTTCAGGTTAATGCATTGCCAATACCGATTTATGGCGGCCCGCTCTTGTGACCACAGAGGGATAAAGTAGAATGTGGCCTTTAACACATCACGTTTTTTAACATACAGCTGTCTGCTGAGGTGCCCTATGGATACAATTGAAAAAATCAAAACCCAAATCAGTGAAAATCCGATTCTGCTTTACATGAAAGGGTCGCCCAAATTCCCCAGCTGTGGTTTTTCTGCCCAGGCCTCTCAGGCGCTGATGAACTGTGGCGAACCCTTCGCCTACGTGGATATTCTGCAAAACCCGGAAATTCGTGCCGAGCTGCCGAAATACGCCAACTGGCCGACCTTCCCCCAGCTGTGGGTCGACGGTGAGCTGGTGGGTGGTTGCGACATCATCATGGAAATGTTCCAGCAGGGCGAACTGCAGCCGCTGATCAAGGAAACCGCCGCCAAGTATCCCAAGTCGGAACAGGAATAAGCCCCAAGGGCAGCGGTAAGCCATAAGCGTTAAGCGATAAAAAAGCCCGAATCAATTCGGGCTTTTTTATGCTCTCACACCTCACACCTCACACCTCACACCTCACATCTCACACCTCACATCTACGGTCTAGATGCACTTCACCGGTTTTGGCAGGCCGGCGAGCTTGGTGGCCTGTTTGGCCGGACCCTTGGGGAACAGCCGGTACAGGTAACGGCTGTTGCCTTTTTCTTCACCCAGCTCTTTGGCCATGGCCTTGACCAGGGCGCGCATGGCCGGCGAGGTGTTGTATTTGAGATAAAACTCGCGCACGAACTGGATCACTTCCCAGTGTTCGGGAGTCAGCGTAATGCTTTCCTGCTCGGCCAGAATAGCCACCATCTCCGGCTGCCAGTCCCGATGCTGTTTAAGATAGCCCTGGGCATCGGTTTCTATGGTGCGCCCCTCAAACTCGAACATAATCATTCACCTTCTGTCACCTTCTTTCATCTTCTTTGCGCTCATGGAGGCGTGATGTTACCCAAGTCCCGGGCTCGGTGCACCTTCCGCCGGCGCCGGCTGCCGAAAGCCCTGGGCCTGCTGGTAAAGTGCATTCACCAGCAGGGTGACGTGATTCAATAACTGACGGCTGAGGATCAGCCATTCATCGTCGCTATCGGCGTCGATGGTACTGGTCGGCAGCGGCGGATAGTCCGGCAACGCCTCTTCGCTGCGCAGTGCCCGGGCCGAGGCCAGCAGCCGATCCACCAGTTGCTGGATCTGGTCGTCCTGCAAGGGTGCGCTGTGCATGCGATGGGCGCCGAGGGTCGATAGATACGACAGCAGTGCATGGTTGCGATAGGCAATGTCGAAACACAGGTTCAGCCAAAA
Organism: Oceanisphaera litoralis; assembly: GCF_016907015.1. Lineage (GTDB taxonomy): Bacteria > Pseudomonadota > Gammaproteobacteria > Enterobacterales > Aeromonadaceae > Oceanimonas > Oceanimonas litoralis. The sequence goes on along the minus strand of NZ_JAFBBE010000009.1, from coordinate 62,776 downwards.
TCGGGGGACGGGTTCTACCCGGATATTCTGCCAGGCCAGCGCCAGCTGATTATCCGCCAGGTGAGCCTGCTTGCGTGGCAGCCGGTAGCCCAGCTCGTCATCCCGGCCATGTTCGAACTGACGGGCAATGGCGGCCAGATAATGAGCGTTGGCTTCCATGGCATCGGCCATCAGCCGGGGCAGGTGGCGGCGCTGCCAGTCGGGCCAGATAAACCAGACCGCGACAAAGGCCAGGGCACAGCCGACCAGGGTGTCCAACAATCGGGGCAGAAACACCGGCTCGGTCACGGCACCTTGCAGGTTGAAGGCCAGCATGACGAAGAGGGTGACGAAGCCCACCGCCCAGCTGTAATAGACCTTGACCTGAGTAAAGAAGATAAAGATGCACAGCAGCAGTATCACCAGCTGGGCACCGACCGAGGGAAAGACGTAAAGCAGGGGAATCGCCGCCACTATGCCGCCGAAGGTTCCCAGGGTACGTTGCATCAGTCGCTTGCGGGTGGCGCTGAAGCTGGGTTTACAGACAAAAAGAATGGTCAGCAGTATCCAGTAACCACGTTCAAGCTCAAGGCCGGTAATCAGGGCATAGCCCAGGGTAAAGCACAGGCTCAGACGCACCCCGTGGCGGAACAAAAGGGCATTGGGATGCAGCAGTGCCCTGAGTTTGGGCCAGAATGGCATCGGCTGCGGACGCGCCAGCTCGATGGATACCGCCTCGGGCAGTGGCTCACGCCGGGTCAGGGCCTCGGCCCGTAGCAGTGATTGATGCAGGTCCGCCATGTTGCGGCTCAGAAACTTCATCGGGCTGAGCAGGGAGCGTGGGTAGTGGCGTTTGAGGTGACTGTAATCCAGTTGATCCTGCAGGGCGCTCAGTTCCCAGGTGATGCGTTTGCTGTGCTGATAGGCATTATGGGTGAGAATGGCGTAGCCGAGCCGATAGCAGGCTTCGCCCAGCTCCTCCAGCAGGGTCTGGTAGCCGACCAGCACATCGACCTGCTTCAGATCCTGATTCAGCTGCTGATAGGGATGATGGCTGGAGGTGGCGCGTTCGTGCATTTCCTGCACCAGCAGATAGAGAGCCAGCAGTCGGCTCGGCTCCTGCTCTTGCTCCTGTTTTCCCTGGCCCTGAATACGGAGGCTCAGCATTTGCTTGGTGTTTTCCAGGGCGCTGACCAGTTGAATGTTGATCTGAGCCAATTGATGCCGCCGGTGCTGATGCTGCTCTGTGGGACTGTCGAAGAAACGGGACTTTTCCAGTAGATAACGAGACAGCGCGAAGTAGCACTGGGCCAGTTGTTCGTGTACCTGTTTGTAGGGCCAGACCAGCAGCACCAGCCAGGACAGGAGGCCATACCAGGCCGCTCCCAGGGTCAGCAGCAGCGGCTGGTACCAGAAGGAAGGGCTGTCGGCATGGCCCTGCATGGCATAGAGCGATATCAGCAGGGTGCCGAATCCCAGGCTACCGGCGGCCGGTCCCCAGGCACCTATCAGGATCAGCACCAGGGTGCTGAGCACCAGCAGGGGACCGAACAACAGGGGACTGTCGATGAACAGGTTCACCAGGGTGATGGCGCTGAAAAAGCACAGCAGGCTCAGCAGCAGGTGGCGTAGTCGCCCCTTTGGGGCCTGATCCACCTCGCTCAGGGCGCCGGCCATGGCGCCCAGGGCAAGGGTCATGGCGGCGGATGTCTGATCCAGCCACCAGCCGGGCAGCACCAGACTGGTCATGGTCAGCAGCACTTTCAGAGCGAAGAAAAAATGGCTGTCAGTAAAGACTCGCCTGAGCCAGATTATTGCGGGTGACATAGGGTGACTTCACGGTACCGAACAGGTCTTCGATAATACTCGACTTGTCGCCGAACAACAGCGGCGGCGCCCACAAAAAAGCCCCCGCAGGGGCTTTTTTACCGAGGTACGGGCAAGAATCAGTCTCGGCTCAGGCCCAGCAGTTGCAGCAGGCTGAGGAAGATGTTGAAGATGGACACATACAGGGTCACGGTGGCGGAAATATAGTTCTGCTCGCCGCCGTGAATGATGGCGCTGGTCTGCATCAGGATGGCACCGGACGAGAACAGAATAAAGAGGGCACTCAGCGCCAGGCTAAGGGCCGGCAGGGCCAGGAAGATATTGGCGACGATGCCGACCAGCAGCACCACAAAACCCGCCATCATCATGCCACCGAGGAAGGACATGTCCTTGCGGGTGGTCAGTACATAGGCCGACAGCGACAGGAAGGTCAGGGCGGTACCACCCAGTGCCAGCATCACGGTTTCGGTACCGGAGCTGGTGCTCAGGTAATAGTTGATGATGGGCCCTATGGTGTAACCGGTGAAGGCGGTAAAGGCGAAGATGAACAGCAGACCCAGGCCGCTGTTGCGGTTACGCTCGGTCAGGTACATCAGACCGTAGAAACCGACCAGGGTAATGATAAGACCCGGGCGGGGCAGGGCCAGCATGGCGCTGACGCCGGCCGACAACGAGGCCACGACCAGCGTCAGGCCCAGCAGCATATAGGTGTTGCGCAGTACCTTGTTGGTGGCCAACGCACCCGACTGGGTACGGGTCAGAGTATTGTTGTATCGCATTGTTCAGACTCCTTATGTGTGTCCAAAGCTTCTGTTTGGTTGTTGCTTAGTTATTACTTAGTTATTACTTAGTTATTGTTTGGCTGTTGCTTAGTTATTGTTTAGCTATGTATGCTGATAAATCAGCATAGTAGATAAAAACAGCATAAAAATAATACCGTCCATTTGGACATAACCTGACCCGGTTGTCGAGTCTTCTGTGCCCGAATTCAAGCGGTTGCTTCGTTAATCGGCGCCATTGTGGCCATTAAATGTTCATTCGCACCGACAGCGGTATTTATCGGTTTACAAGCGCGGTCGGCCTTGGGTAGTATGCACGGCGTCGGAGGGGTGGCAGAGTGGTTGAATGCACCGGTCTTGAAAACCGGCATGGGTTTATAGCCCATCCAGGGTTCAAATCCCTGCTCCTCCGCCATACCACAGAAAAGCCCGCTGCGTTTATTCGCAGCGGGCTTTTTGCATTTTCCCGTTCAGCGCTCAAAGGCCGGTTATGGATATTCTGCTGGAACATCGAGATTACCTTGTTATCAACAAGGCGGCCGGCATCGGCATGCATCAGGAAGGGGATCAGCCGGGGTTGGTGCGCCAGCTCAGCGAGACCCTGGGCGAGCCGCTTTATCCGGTACATCGACTGGACAAGATCACCACCGGCGTCTTGCTGCTGGCCCGAAACCCGGATGCCAATCGTGAACTCAGCCGTCAGTTTGCCGAACGCAGCACCCGCAAATGGTATCTGGCGCTGTCGGATCACAAGCCGACCAAAAAGCAGGGCCTGATCAAGGGCGATATGGAAAAGGCCCGTGGCGGCAGCTGGAAGTTGTGCCGTAGTCTGCATAATCCGGCCATTACCCGTTTTCACAGCACCTTGCTGGTTGAGGGCCTGCGCGCCTTTTTACTGCAGCCCCAGACCGGCAAGACCCACCAGTTGCGGGTGGCGCTGAAAAGCCAGGGTTGTGCCATTCTGGGTGACAGCCGCTACGGCGGCAGCGTGGCAGACAGGGGCTACCTGCATGCCTGGCAACTGAGCTTCTCTTATCGAGGCGAGCGAGTCACGGTGCGGGCACCATTGACCGAAGGTGAACATTTCATCGGCCACACCGCCGAGCTGGAAAGCTGGGCCTCGGAAATAATGGCGGCCATAAAAATCAACTAAACTCGGTCATCCTTCCCGATCACCAAAATCGCGACAAGGAGAGACCGGATGTACTACTGGATAATGGGCGGTGGCGGCATCGGCCGTGCCCTGGCCCGGGAATGCCTCGGGCGGGGCGATAAGGTGGTGCTGTTCAGTCGCTCCGACCCCGATATAAAGGGGGTTGACTGGCTGGCGGTGGATAATACAAATCTCGCGGCCCTGGCCGAAGCCACCCGGGAACGGGTGCTGCCGGATCGGGTGATCAACACCCTCGGCATGCTCCATCAGGACGAACAGCAGCCGGAAAAACGCATAGAAGAAGTCACACAAGCGGCGCTCGCCAACAGTATTCGCATCAACACCTGGCCCACCCTGGCCATGGCCCAGCTTCTTTCTTCCCGTTTATCCCGCCGGCAGCCGCTGCAGTTTGCCGCCCTGTCGGCACGGGTGGGCAGCATCGGCGACAACAGAGCCGGCGGCTGGTACAGCTATCGCATCAGCAAGGCGGCGCTCAACATGGCGATCAAGACCCTGAGCATCGAGTGGCAGCGACGCTTTCCTTTAGCCTGCGTGGTGGGGCTGCATCCGGGCACGGTGGCCACGGAATTGTCGGCGCCTTTCCGTTCCGGTCTGGCCGACGGCCAGCTGCAGAGTCCGGAACTGGCGGCTCTGCATCTGCTGATGGTGCTCGACGGCCTGAGTCCCGAGCACTCCGGCCGGATTTTCGCCTGGGACGGGCAGGAAATTCAGCCCTGACCACGGCGGTCATGCAGTATGCGTGGAATAGGATAATGGCCGCTGCGATAGTGCCCCCTGACTGCACCCAGGGTCAGGCTCAGCAACTGCTGCGAGACCCTCTGATGATCCTGGGCGATGGTATTGACCGGACTGGAAAGAAAGTCGAGCAGGCGATGATCGCCAAAGGTGCCAAGCTTCAGCCGTTCCGGTAACCGGGCGTCGAGTCGGTAAAAATAATCCAGCACGCCTTCCAGCAACACGAAAGCGGTGGTGACGATGGCCTGGGGACGCTGCCAGTCGATCTGGTCCAGCGCGCTGAGCAGGTCAAAGGCGGTCTGGCGCTCGAAGCGTTCGCCATATAACACCCGGCAGGGCACTCCGCTTGCTGCCAGTGCGCGGGTAAACCCCTGTTCCCGCTCCCGGCTGACCCCCAGCTCCGGGGCGGCGGTCACAAGCCAGGCCTGTTCCAGCTCGGGGCCGGCAAGGGTCCGGGTCAGCCGGAACGCCGAGGCACTGTTCTCGCTGCTGACATAAACAAGGGGGTCGGGCAGGGCCCGGTCTACACCGATCACCGGCAGATCCCGGTTAAGCAGCAGATAAAAGTCGTCATCGGGCGTCAGGCAGGAAGCCACCAGCAGAGCATCCACCCGGCGCCCCTTCAGCATCAGTGCCAGATCCTTTTCGGTATCCTTCCTGTCATCGGAGCAGGTGATCAGCAGCTGAAAACCGGCCTGACGAGCCTGCCACTCCAGCAGCTTGGCCAAACGGGCATAACTGGGGTTTTCCAGATCCGGAACTATCAGGCCAAAGGTATGTGACAGGGCTCCGCGCAGGGCGGCGGCCTGGCGATCCGGCTGATAGTTGTGCGTCTTTACCACCGCCATCACCTTGTCCTGCGTTGCCTGACTGATCCGGTATTGTGCCGCCTTGCCGTTGATCACATAGCTGGCGGTGGTACGCGATACGCCAGCCAGGCGCGCGATTTCGTCAAGTTTCATCGTGTGCTGAGTCCATCAAAACGTGCTCCGGATCATATCATTGTCAAGGAGAGGAGCAGACAGCTTGCCTGAAAAGCTGAAACGATTCAGTATCATTTTAATTGTCAAAACAACCCAGGCTCTACCATCTTGTTTCAAGGTATCCATCTTTTGTCCATCTGCAGGTGATGACATGCTTTCTCTGACAGCACAAGACGTAAAAACCGGTGTTCCTCTGGCCGACAAGGCCGCCGTTATTCAGGCGCTGGCCGACTGGCTGGAGCAGGACGGTCATGTGGCCGCCGGTTACGGGGCCGGCATGTTGGCGCGCGAGGCGCAAACCGCCACTTATCTGGGGCAGGGCATTGCCATTCCCCATTGCACTCAGGAGAGTCGCCATCTGATCAGGAAAACCGGTATCAAGGCCATGCACCTGCCCGATGGGGTGCCCTGGGGCGATGGGGAAAAGGCCTATCTGGTACTGGGCATTGCCGCCGGCTCCGACGAGCATCTGGGCCTGCTTAAACAATTGGCCCGAACCCTGTCTCGGGACGGCTTGATCGAGCAAGTCAAGGCCGCCCGGGAGCCGCAGCAGGTGTTGCAACTGCTGCAGGTTGATGCCGGGTCGACACCCGACGGGACGCTGAACGCCGGGCAGGTGAGCGTCAAGTCCGCAGCCGACTCGCTGGATCAGCTGGTCGCACAGGCAATATCACTTATTCAGCCGAGCCCGGTTGAAGGTGAAACACTGCGGCAAGGCGATGCGGTCCATATCGGACAGGGCTGGTGGCTGAAGCAGGCTCCGGCCGAGGGCAAGCCCGGTGCGGCGCTGCTGACCACCGCCGGTTCGGCCATCATGCATCGTCAGCAGCCGGTATCCGGCCTGCTGGCGCTGGCGGTGAAGGGGACCGGTCACAAGACCCTGCTGACCCAGCTGACCGAGTGGCTGGCGGCAGGCAAGGGGGCCGAGCTGGCGGGGCAGGACACTGCCGAGGCGCTGCTCGACGCCCTGACACGGGGGCCGGTTTCCTCCGCCACCCATGAAATAACGGCGGTGGTGCGTAACGAGCATGGCCTGCATGCCCGACCCGGTGCCGCCCTGGTGCAGACCGCCAAAACATTCGCTGCCGATATTCAGGTACGCAACCTGGATGGCGATGGACACTGGGTATCGGCCAAGAGCCTGATGATGGTGATAGGTCTGGGCGCCAAGGCCGGTCACCAGTTGGCATTCAGTGCCGAAGGTCAGGATGCACAGGCCGCCCTGAACGCATTGGAGCAGGCGGTCAATGAGGGTCTGGGAGAGGACGTGGCTGCACTGGCGGCGGTGCCGGCGCGTGAGACGGCCGAGATTCATGAGCCGCGCGAGATCAGCCCCAACACGCGGGTGACGGGCGTATCGGCCTCACCCGGCCTTGCCATAGGACCGGTCTTCGTGGATGCCCCCGTGCCGTTCGATTACCCGCAACAGGGCGGGGATGCTCGGGTCGAGCAGCAAAAGCTGACTACTGCCATCGAGCAGGCCAGTGCGGAGCTGGGTGCTACCCTGAGCCGGATACGTGATCCTCAGGCGAGGGACATGATGAGCATGCACCGGGAGCTGCTGGCCGATCCGTCTCTGACACAGGGCGTGAACGACCGTATCAAACAGGGGCTGTCTGCGGCGGCCGCCTGGTGGAACGAGATAGACTCCGCCGCCACCCGGCAGGCGGCCAGCCCCGACGCCCTGCTGGCCGAACGGGCCGCCGACATTCGTGATATTGGTCGCCGGGTGATGGCCAGGTTGTGTGACAGCAAGCCGGTGGCGACACCGGAGCATCCCTATCTCTGGGTCGCGCAGGATATAGGTCCCTCCCAGCTGGTCAATCTGGATCCGGCCAGGGTGCTGGGACTGGTTACGGTGGGCGGTGGCGCCTCGTCTCACAGTGCTATTCTGGCACGCTCCCTGGGCATTCCGGCCCTGGTGGCGGCTGGCGGTGCCGTCATGGCTTTGCAGTCGGGCACCGAGGCCATTCTCAATGGCGATGACGGCACCCTATGGGTCGCCCCCGAGGCCTCGGTGCTGAAGCGGGCTCGTGTCCGCCAGCAAGAAGAGCGGGAGCAGGCCGAACAGGCCTGGGCGCATCGTCACGAACCGGCCATCACTCGCGACGGGCACAGAGTGGAAGTGGCGGCCAATCTGGGTGATACCGCCCGGGCGGCAGAGGTGGTGGAGGCTGGGGCCGAAGGCGTGGGCCTGCTGCGTACCGAATTTGTATTTATGGCCCGGCACAGTGCGCCGGAGCTGGACGATCAGCTGGCCGCCTATAAGACCGTGTTCGATGCGCTCGACGGCCGGCCGCTGGTGGCAAGAACCCTGGACGTAGGTGGCGACAAACCCCTGCCTTACTGGCCGGTGCCCAAGGAAGACAATCCTTTCCTCGGGGTGCGCGGTATCCGCCTGTGCATGCAAAGGCCCGAGCTGCTGGAAACCCAGTTGCGCGCCTTGCTGATGGCCGCCGGCGACAGGCCCCTGCGCATCATGTTTCCCATGGTGGCCGACTGGTCCGAATGGCGCTGGGCCAAGGCCCTGTTCGATCGGATTCTGGCCGAGGTACAGGCCGCTGATGTACAGGCCACTGATGTGCAGCTTGGCATCATGGTGGAAGTCCCTTCCGTTGCCCTCAATGCCGAGGTGTTTGCCCGGGAGGTCGACTTTTTCAGCATCGGCACCAACGATCTGACCCAGTACACCCTGGCGATGGATCGGGGCAGTGGCGAGCTGGCCAGCCTCTCGGACGGCCTCAACCCCGCTGTGTTAAGGTTGATCAAAATGACGGTGGACGCGGCGCATGCCAACGGCAAGTGGGTGGGTGTCTGTGGTGAGCTGGGATCGGATCCGGTGGCGCTGCCGCTGCTGGTCGGGCTGGGGGTGGACGAACTGTCGGTCAGCCTCAAGCGAGTTCCTCAGGTGAAGGCGCAACTGCGCGAATGGCGCCTGAGTAACTGCCGGCAACTGGCCGAACAGGCACTACAGGCCGCCGATGCCCCCGCGGTACGACAATTGATAGGAGAAGCCCGATGAGCATACTGACCCTGACCCTGAACCCGGCACTGGATCTGACCGTCACGCTGGATAAATTGAGCGCGGGAGCGGTCAACCTGGCCCGCAGTGGTCACCTGGGCGCCGCCGGCAAGGGCATCAATGTGGCCCGGGTGCTGGCCGATCTGGGGCATAAACCCCGGGCCTGCGGTTTTCTGGGGCAGAACAACGACGCCTCCTTTCGTGCCCTGTTCGAACAATACGACATCGAAGACGAGTTCGTACGTCTGGCCGGCGATACCCGGGTCAACGTCAAGGTCAGCGAAGCCGACGGTCGGGTCACCGACATCAATCTGCCGGGATTGCGGGTAGAGAAGAACGATTGGAACCGGCTACTGGCCAGGCTCGAGTCGCTTGGCCGCCATTTCGACACTCTGGTGGTGGCGGGCAGCCTGCCGCCCGGGGTGAGCCCCGGGCAGCTCGAGGGGCTGATAGACATGTGGCGCGAACGGGGCAAGCTGGTATTGCTGGATGCCAGTGGCGAGACGCTGCGCGCCGGTATCAAGGGTTTCCCTGCCTTGATCAAGCCCAATATCGACGAGCTGATCGAATTGGTGGGCCGTCCCATTCGCGACGAAGCCGAGCTGGCTGCCAGTGCCCGGGAATTGCAGCAGCAGGGCATTCAGCATGTGGTGGTATCAAATGGCGCCGAAGGTGTGCACTGGTTCAGCCCGAGGGGAGCCTGGCGGGCCCGGGTACCCAGGGTGAAGGTGATCAGTACCGTGGGGGCCGGCGACAGCCTGGTAGCCGGGCTTTGTGCCGGTTTGCTGGAAGGTCGGGACGAAGCCTTTACCCTGCGGCGGGCTGCCGCCCTGTCAATCATGGCGGTGACCCAGGTGGGGGTCGGTATCGACGATCAGCAGCAACTGAATGCTTATCAGGATGCCATTGAAATTACGCAACTCCAGCCGGGAAAAGTGCAATGAAAACATTGATTATGACCGCCTGTCCCACTGGTATGGCCAGCAGTTATCTGGCGGCACGCCTGTTGCGTCAGGCGGCACAGACTCTGGGTTGGCAGGAGAATGTGGAATGTTACAGCCAGCTTGAGCCGATGACGGCCTTCACACCCGCGCAGATAGAAGATGCCGATCTGGTACTGGTGGCGGCGGATACCTCACTGGATCTGTCCCGTTTTGTCGGCAAGCCCTTGTATCGCAGCGATATTCAGTCGGCACTGAACGACCCCCAGGCCTGGCTGCAACAGGGCAGGGAGCGGGCGGTGATGCAGGAGGAAGGCACACCGGCAGCCGGGGTGAAACTGGTGGCCATTACCGCCTGTCCGACCGGCGTGGCGCATACCTTTATGTCTGCGGAAGCCTTGACCGAAACCGCCACCGCCATGGGGATTCAGATAAAAGTCGAAACCCAGGGCTCGGTAGGCGCCCAGAACGCCCTGACCTCGGCCGACATCGACGCCGCCGATGCGGTGATAGTGGCGGCGGACATTGAAGTGGATCTCGGCCGCTTTGACGGTAAACGCATGTATCGCACCAGCACAGGGGCGGCGCTGAAAAAACCGCAACAGACCCTGGAGAGCGCCCAGGCCGACGCCCGGTTATACCAGCACCAGGGAAAGAGCCCGGCGGGGGCGGCAAGCGCTCAGCAAGACGGCGATCAACAAAACATTAAGCAGGCCGGCCCTTATCAGCATCTGCTGACCGGGGTGTCGTTCATGCTGCCGATGGTGGTTGCCGGTGGTCTGATTATCGCGCTGTCGTTCGTGTTCGGCATAGAAGCGTTCAAGGAAGAAGGCAGTCTGGCGGCGGCGCTGATGCAAATCGGCGGCGCCTCGGCCTTTGCCCTGATGATACCCGTGCTGTCCGGCTACATCGCCTATTCCATTGCCGACCGCCCGGGCATAGCGCCCGGCATGATTGGCGGCATGCTGGCCAGCACCCTGGGGGCCGGTTTTATCGGCGGCATCATCGGCGGTTTTCTGGCCGGCTACAGTGCCCGTTATCTGGCACAGAAGGTGCCGATGCCCACCAGCCTGACGGCGCTTAAACCCATATTGATTATTCCGTTGTTTGCCAGTCTCTTTACCGGTCTGGTGATGGTGTACGTGGTGGGTGGGCCTGTCGCCCTGGTGATGACCACCATGACCGACTTTCTCAACAACATGGGCTCGGCCAATGCGGTGCTGCTCGGCATTATCATCGGCACCATGATGTGCTTCGACATGGGCGGCCCGGTCAACAAGGCGGCCTATGCCTTTTCGGTCGGCTTGCTGGCATCACAAACCTACGGCCCCATGGCGGCGGCCATGGCGGCAGGCATGGTGCCGGCGCTGGCCATGGGCATTGCCACCTTTCTTGCCCGACGCAAGTTCAACCAGAGCGAGCAGGAGGCGGGCAAGGCCTCTTTTGTGCTGGGCTTGTGTTTTATCTCGGAAGGTGCCATTCCCTTTGCCGCCCGGGATCCGTTGCGGGTGATCCCCTGTTGTATGCTCGGCGGCGCCCTCACCGGGGCTCTGACCATGTACTTTGGTGTGAAGTTGCTGGCGCCCCATGGTGGCATCTTCGTGTTTTTCATCCCCAATGCCATTCAGCAATTGCTGTGGTATGTGCCGGCCATCGCCGCCGGATCCCTGCTCAGCGGCGTGCTTTACTCGGTGCTGAAGCGCAGCGACGCCCAGATGCTGGCGGGTCAGGAAAGTGTGAGGGGTGAGGGGTGAGGGTGAGGGTGAGGGGTATTATCCCTCACGTCTCATCTTTTAGTTCCCACAAAAAAGCCCCGGGCGACGTGCTCGGGGCTTTATTTCTACGCACAAGACGTGCGTCAGTCTTTGAGCATATGGCCCAGCTTGCCGGCCTTGGTGTTCAGATAATCCTCGTTGAAGGGATTGCGCCCTTCCTGCAGCGGTATCCGCTCTACCACGTCGATGCCGAAGTTTTCCATCGCCTTGACCTTGCGTGGATTATTGGTCATCAGCTTCATCTGTTTGACACCCAGGCTGTGCAGCATGTCGGCACAGATGGTGTAGTCGCGCATGTCGGCGGCAAAACCCAGTTCTACGTTGGCTTCCACCGTGTCCTTGCCCTGATCCTGCAGATGATAGGCGTGGATCTTGTTGAGCAGGCCTATGCCGCGACCTTCCTGGCGCACATAGAGCAGTATGCCGCGTCCTTCCTTGGCGATCCTTTCCAGTGCGGCTTGCAGCTGAAAGCCGCAGTCGCAACGCAGGCTGAACAGGGCATCACCGGTCAGGCACTCGGAATGAATGCGGCCCAGTACCGGCTGCCCATCGCCGATATTTCCCATCACCAGGGCGGCATGATCCTTGCCTGTGCCTTTTTCTTCAAACCCGATCAGGGTAAAGGTGCCCCAGGGTGTCGGCAGTTTTGAGTTTGCCATCCGGGTAACACTGCTCATGGCGTTCCTCTTTCGGTTATCAAGTAACAAAAAATGGCGGTCATTGTAAAGCGGATAGGCGTGCAGGTATAGGCGCAATATTGGCTGGTGTTGTGAGAACGGCATTATTTTCGTTGTGTTAATCAATTGTAAGTTATGCCTTTATCTTTGAACTCGGGTATAATGCCGGCCGCGTGGCACCCAAGTGCCCAGACTCATTATTCACTGGAGAATGCCATGACTGAACAAGCTCCCGTCATTACCGTGGATGGCCCAGGCGGCGCCGGCAAGGGAACCCTTTGTCAGTTGCTGGCCGAAAAGTTGGAATGGCACCTGCTTGATTCCGGCGCTATCTATCGCGTACTGGCACTGGCGGCCCGACATCACAATGTGGCGCTGGACGATGAAGCCGGGCTGATGCCGTTGGCGGCCCACCTGGATGTACAGTTTCCGGTGGTGGATGGTCATATCAAGACCATTCTCGAAGGAGAAGACGTATCCCGCTCCATTCGCACCGAAAAAATGGGAGATGCGGCCAGCAAGGTCGCCGCCTTTCCCCGGGTGCGTGAAGCCTTGCTTCGGCGTCAGCGCGCCTTTCGGGCCGGTCCCGGTCTGATTGCCGACGGCCGGGACATGGGCACCGTGGTTTTCCCCGATGCGCCGGTCAAAATCTTCCTCGATGCCAGCGCCGAAGAAAGGGCGAAGCGACGGCTTATTCAGTTGCAAGACAAGGGCTTTGATGTTAGTTTTGACCGTCTTTTAAGCGAAATTCAGACGCGTGACGATCGCGATCGCAATCGAGCCGTGGCACCGCTCAAAGCCGCGGCCGATGCACTGGTTATCGACTCGACCGATTTGTCCATTGCACAAGTACTGGACAAAGTGCTGAGTCATACTAAGGTTAAGCTCGGTTAAGCGTTATTTCGGTTAAAAAAGTACGAAAGAAAACGTTAGAATTAGAAGTTAAATTAGAAGTTAGAATAAGTTAAGCGAGGTCACCGATGCGATCTCGCCCTGCCCGCCCCAAGGAGGGGACGGGTCTATGCTAATCACCCCACCGGTGCCGGATTGCCCTGTGGATGTTCAACTTAAAAAGTGTATTCATTAAACATGATTGAATCTTTTGCCCAACTCTTTGAAGAGTCTCTGAAAGAACTGGAAACCCGTCCGGGTTCCATTGTTAAAGGTACTGTAGTAGCCATCGAGAACGGTATCGTTCTGGTTGACGCAGGCCTGAAGTCTGAATCCGCTGTGCCTGCCGAGCAGTTCAAAAATGCTCAGGGCGAGCTGGAAGTCAGCGTTGGCGACGTAGTAGACGTAGCGCTGGACGCGGTAGAAGACGGTTTCGGTGAGACTCTGCTTTCCCGCGAAAAAGCGAAGCGCCACGAGTCCTGGCTGCAACTGGAAAAAGCCTACGAAGATCAAGAAACCGTTATCGGTGTGATCAACGGCAAGGTCAAGGGTGGCTTCACTGTTGAAGTGAACACTATCCGTGCATTCCTGCCTGGTTCGCTGGTTGACGTACGTCCTGTGCGCGACACGCTGCACCTGGAAGGTAAAGAGCTTGAGTTCAAAGTGATCAAGCTGGACCAGAAGCGCAACAACGTTGTTGTTTCTCGTCGTGCCGTTATCGAAACTGAAAACAGTGCCGAACGCGAGCAACTGCTTGAGAACCTGCAGGAAGGTCAAGAAGTTAAGGGTATCGTCAAGAACCTGACCGACTACGGTGCTTTCGTAGACCTGGGCGGCGTAGACGGCCTGCTGCACATCACCGACATGGCCTGGAAGCGCGTTAAGCATCCGAGCGAAATCGTGAACGTGGGTGACGAAATCAACGTTAAGGTGCTGAAGTTCGACCGCGAGCGCACTCGTGTATCTCTGGGTCTGAAGCAGCTGGGTGAAGATCCCTGGGTTGATATCGCCAACCGTTACCCGGAAGGCACTCGTCTGTCTGGCCGCGTGACCAACCTGACCGACTACGGCTGCTTCGTTGAAATCGAAGAAGGCGTTGAAGGCCTGGTACACGTGTCCGAAATGGACTGGACCAACAAGAACATCCACCCGTCCAAAGTGGTTTCCGTTGGCGACAGCGTAGACGTGATGGTGCTGGATATCGACGAAGAACGTCGTCGTATCTCTCTGGGTCTGAAGCAGTGCAAATCCAACCCGTGGCAGCTGTTTGCGGAAACCCACAACAAGGGTGACCGTGTTTCCGGCAAGATCAAGTCTATCACCGACTTCGGTATCTTCATCGGTCTGGACGGCGGCATCGACGGTCTGGTTCACCTGTCCGACATTTCCTGGAACGCCAACGGTGACGACGCCGTTCGTGAATTCAAGAAAGGCGACGAAATTGACGCCGTGGTTCTGCAGGTCGATCCCGAGCGCGAGCGCATCAGCCTGGGCGTGAAGCAAATCGACGAAGACCCGTTCAATAAGTACCTGTCTGACAACAAGAAAGGTGCTATCGTTAAGGGTACCATCACTGCCGTTGACGCCAAGGGCGCCGTGGTTGAGATGGAAGAAGGCGTGGAAGGTTATGTCCGCGTTGCCGACATCTCCCGTGACCGCATCGAAGATGCATCTACCGTACTGAAAGTAGGTGAAGAAATCGAAGCGCGTTTCATGGGCGTTGATCGCAAGAACCGCACCCTCAGCCTGTCTATCCGTGCGAAAGACGAAGCTGAAGATAAAGTGGTTATGGATAGCCTGAACCAGCAGCAACCTGAAGATGTTGGTTTGAGTGCCATGGCCGAAGCTTTCAAGGCGGCTAAAGGCGAATAAGCCTGTCCGAGTTCAAAAGGGGGCCTTCGCGCCCCCTTTTTGTTGTCTGGTGATCAGGAGAAACACATCATGACCAAATCCGATCTCATTGAAAGGCTGTCAGAGCAATACAGTCATCTCTCCGCCAAGGAAGTGGAAAATGCCATCAAGGAAATTCTTGAACAGATGGCATCGACCCTGCAAACAGGGGACCGCATTGAAATCAGAGGCTTTGGCAGCTTTTCATTGCATTATCGGGCACCCCGGCAGGGGCGAAATCCGAAAACCGGCGAAAAAGTGGAATTGACCGGTAAATACGTACCGCATTTTAAACCGGGTAAAGAACTGCGCGAACGGGTTAACCCTGCCTGAGTACACATCGGTTTGTTCTATATCACTTTTCGTGGCAAGGTGACTGGCGAGCATCCGGCTTTTACGGGATAATGCCCGCACTCGAAATCAGGAAGTTGAGAGGGTAAGGTGAAAATTATTTTTGGCCTGGTCATCCTGGCAATTTTGTTTGCAGTAGGGCTGACACTGGGCACACAAAACGATCAGCTGGTTCATGTTAACTATCTGCTGGCTCAGGGTGATTATCGCCTTTCTACATTACTGGCGCTGGTATTTGTGGCCGGTTTTATTATCGGCTGGCTGGTGTTCGGTCTGGTATTACTGCGTCTCAAGATGAACAACAGCGGTTTGCGCAAGAAAGTCGAGCGTCAACAAAGGGAATTGGAAGAGCTCAGAGCCTTGCCCATTAAGGATTGATGAGCCCTATGCTGGAATTGCTGTTTCTGCTGCTTCCGGTCGCAGCTGCCTATGGCTGGTATATGGGGCGCAGAGGAGTCCGGCAGGATGCTCAAAACAAATCCCATCATTTCTCCCGGCAATACGTTGCCGGGTTGAATTTTCTGCTTTCCGACGAGCCTGACAAGGCCGTTGACCTGTTTATTCAATTGCTGCAGGTCGACAGCGAAACCATTGAAACCCACCTTGCCCTCGGCAACCTGTTTCGGTCCCGTGGCGAAGTTGATCGCGCCATTCGCATACACCAGAACCTGATTGCCCGTCCTAATCTGTTATTGGAACAGCGTCATCTGGCGATGCTGGAGCTGGCGCGAGACTTTCTGGCGGCGGGCCTGCTCGACAGAGCCGAGCATATACTGGTGGAGCTGAAAAACGACCCGGATTATGAAGAAGAAGCCCTCAGCCAGCTGATGCAAATCTATCAGCAACTGAAAGACTGGGAGCAGGCCATTACCGTGGCCGAACGGCTCAAGAAGCGGCAGGGCATCAAGGCCCTGGTTCCCATGGGGCATTTTTACTGCGAACTGGCCGAACAGCAATGGCGTCGGCAAGATGCCAGGGCCGCCATCGTTCAGCTCCGAAAGGCGCTGAAGGCCGATGCGGGCTGTGTCAGGGCGAATATGCGGCTGGCCGCTATCCATATGGCACAGCAGCAATGGTCGCAGGCGGCTCATTGCCTGCTACAGGTGACCGAGCAGGATGCGGACTTTATCAGCGAGGTGCTGACAGACTTGCAGCATTGTTATCAGACGCTGGGTAAATACACGGAGTTTGTGCAGCGACTGGAGCAGTGGGTAGCCGCCGACAGTGGTGCCAGTGCCGTGCTGATGCTGGCCGACAGTGTCGGCGAAACCCAGGGTCTCTTGGCGGCCGAGCAACTGGTATTGTCGCAGTTGCAGCGTCATCCGACCATGAAAGGCTTTTACCGGCTGATGTCGTACCATGCGGCCAATGCGGAGCAGGGCAGGGCACGGGAAAGCCTGGAAATGCTGAAATCACTGGTGTCCGAGCAAATCAGGCTCAAGCCCAGCCATCGCTGTGGCCAGTGCGGTTTTTCTTCTCAAACGTTATTCTGGCAATGCCCCTCCTGCAAACAGTGGGGCAGCATCAAGCCGGTGCGTGGCCTCGATGGCGAATGATGTAAAAACGGGACTGGGGATTGGGGACTGGGGACTGGGGATTAGATGTAGGTTGGTGATGAGCGTAGCGAATCTCAACATTTCAGGCACCCTGTATACGTTATAAAAAGAACCGAAGGTATTCATTCATGCAACAAACATCACACAAAAAATCACACAATGGCGATCCCAAAATACTGATTGCCCTCGATTTTGCCGATGAACAACAGGCGCGGGCGTTGATTGCCAAACTCGATCCCGCCAGCTGCCGGCTGAAAGTCGGCAAGGAAATGTTCACCCTGTTCGGACCTGACTTTGTACGCTCGCTGGTGCAGGCCGGATTCGATGTTTTTCTCGATCTCAAGTTTCACGATATTCCCAATACCGTCGCCAAGGCGGTGGCCGCTGCCGCAGAGTTGGGCGTCTGGATGGTGAATGTGCATGCCAGTGGTGGCCCGCGAATGATGCAGGCAGCCCGTGAGGCCTTGTTGCCTTACGGTGACAAGGCGCCCTTGCTGATCGCGGTCACGGTACTGACCAGCATGACAGCCGAAGAGCTGGTTCAGATTGGTGTGCAGCGGTCACCGGCAGAGCATGTGCTGTCTCTGGCGCGGCTGACGCGTGATGCGGGGCTTGATGGCGTGGTTTGCTCCGCCCAGGAAGCCAGCCTGCTCAAGGCGGAACTGGGTCCCGATTTCAAGCTGGTGACCCCGGGAATTCGCCCGGCCGGCAGCGACGCCGGCGATCAGCGCCGTATCATGACGCCAGAGCAGGCGGTGAGCGCGGGCAGTGATTACCTGGTGATTGGCCGACCGATCACGCAGGCGGCCGATCCGGCGGCCGTACTGGCCCGGATCAATCTCAGTCTGACGGCATAACCATTATTTAACCCCGGCGGTAAACCATCATCGTGGTGTTATCGTCGGCGCTTACGGCATACAAACAAAAACAGGGCCATATGGCCCTGTTTTTTGTAAGCAACTGGCTGCTTACTTGATAAGAAAGTCTTCCAGCGTTTTCTCGCCATTGTCCAGCGCTTGCTGAATCACGGAAGGCTTGCGGCCCTGGCCGGTCCAGGTTTTGTATTCACCGTTTTCATCGTGATATTCGTATTTGGCAGGGCGCTTGCTGCGGGGAGCACTGGCTTTTTTGCCGGGCTCTGCCAGTTCAGCCAGCTCGCTAATATCGATACCATCGGCGGCGAGGAGCTCCATATATTCTTTCAGCTTGCGCTCACGTTCTTGTGCGGCGGCCTGTTCGGCGGCTTTGGATTCACGCTGTTCTTCAATAACAGAAGTCAGTTTGGCCAGGCCTTCTTCCATCTGATCCAGTGTCAGTTCACGGGTGGCGGCACGCAGGCTGCGAATATTAAGCAGGGTTTTCAAAAAGTCAGACATTACATTCACCTGTTGGGGAATCTTGATTTTATAATGAATTAAATTTACATCTTCATTTTAAATGAAGCAAGTTAATTCATGAAATCATTTCAGTAATATTAATTATAAAAGCTGGACCAACGGTAAAATAATGTATATGTCGTTGCATTTTGCAAAAGTGAATGGCCGATTAAAAAAAGTAACGCTCACTTATTGAAAC
Source organism: Oceanisphaera litoralis (assembly GCF_016907015.1). Classification (GTDB taxonomy): domain Bacteria; phylum Pseudomonadota; class Gammaproteobacteria; order Enterobacterales; family Aeromonadaceae; genus Oceanimonas; species Oceanimonas litoralis. Next base: position 44,621 of record NZ_JAFBBE010000009.1, on the reverse strand, counting down.
TTCATACTCTGCTTGTGTATCGGCGGTTGTGCATAGACGGTTGTGTATTGGCGGTTGCGTATAGACAGTTGTGTATAGACGGTGCCATCTTGCCTTAATTTTACCCGGTGAAAGCGACGGTGGCTGACTGGATTTTATCCTGTACACAAGGCCTGAAAATAGGATCCGATTAAAAATCGAACGGTTGTTTTTGGTCAAATGTGTTGATTTTTGTCTGTTTGGCAGTAAAATCCTCCGCCTTACCTGCGTAGAGGTGCATAATTTATCAGTAGACCAGCTCAGGGTGATGCCGTTTATCCTGGTCGAAAGGAGGTTATGCCGAAGTCATGTCATTTATCCGATGACAGGGCTGGGATCGGTACCGAAAGGGCCGATACTGTCATGAATACTTATTCATGATGCGCTATTGCTGGGAAAGAGAAGACGATCTTGATATCGGCCTCCTGCTCCTGGTAGTTATGTTGACAATTCAGAATCAGGTATCGCCATGGAATCACATCCTTTTATTCAGACCTTCTGGTCTCTGCTACCCCCCTTGCTGGCTATTTTATTGGCCATCTTTACCCGTCGTGTCCTCTTGTCTCTGGGGCTGGGAATCATCCTTGGTGTCTTGCTGCTGGAGCAATTCAATCCCCTGACGGCCGTCATCCATCTGGGTGGCAATATTACCGGCCTGTTCTGGTCCGATAATGCCGTCAATGAATGGAATGTTAATATATTGCTTTTTTTGCTGCTGTTAGGTTGCATTATCAGCATGCTGAGCCGTACCGGTGCCACACTGGCGTTTGCGGAGTGGGCGCAGTCCCGTATTAAAAACCGGCGTCAGGCCAAGGTAATGACCGGGTTACTGGTATTTATCTTCTTCATTGATGATTATTTTCACAGTCTTTCGGTGGGCACCATTTGCCGGCCAGTGACGGATCGTTTTCATATCTCACGTGCCAAACTTGCCTATTTACTGGACTCGACCGCAGCCCCTGTTTGTGTACTTATGCCGATATCTTCCTGGGGGGCCTATATCATTGCCCTGGTGGGCGGCATTCTGGCCAGCCACGGCCTTACCGGACAGAGTGCGCTGGGTACTTTTCTGATGATGGGTGCCATGAATTTTTATGCCATTTTTACCCTGCTGATGGTGTTGCTGGTGATACGGGGTGGCTGGGATCTGGGCGCCATGGCACGGCATGAACAAAAGGCCATGAACGGCGACTTGTTTGACAAGAGCAAAGGCACGCCGCCTGGCGTGGCCGATAGCAGTGTCACGGTGGGACGCGTCAGCGATCTGTTGCTGGCAATTGGTACCCTGACGCTGGTAACGGTGGCGGCTTTGCTGTTGACCGGCGCCCAGGCGCTGGCACAGAACCAGATGGACTTTACGCTGCTGGCTGCCCTTGAAAACACCAATGTGGGCCGGTCCCTGGTCTTTGGCGGCCTGGCTGGACTACTGGTCTGTGCCTTCGCCATGTTCAGGCACAAGGCCGCGCTGTCAGACTGGGGCCACACCCTGAAGATCGGACTCAAAGGCATGTTGCCGGCGATATACATCCTGTTGTTTGCCTGGACCATTGCTGGACTGATTGGCGAGCTGCAAACCGGTAAATATCTGGCGTCACAGGTACAGCAAAGCATACCGCTGTTCATGTTGCCGGCCATTCTGTTTCTGCTGGCGGGAGTCATGGCCTTTGCCACCGGCACCAGCTGGGGAACCTTCGGCGTGATGTTGCCCATTGCCGCCGACATGACCATGGCCCTTGATGCATCCCTGTTGCTGCCGGGTTTGTCGGCGGTGATGGCGGGGGCGGTATTCGGTGATCACTGCTCACCCATTTCGGACACCACTATTCTGTCTTCTACCGGTGCATCCTGCCACCATATCGATCATGTGATCACCCAGCTGCCTTACGCGCTCTCTGTCGCTCTGGTCAGCGTGATTGGCTATCTGGCTTTGGGTTACAGTGCCTCGGTGGGAATGGGTCTGGCAGCGGCGCTGGCGGCCTTTATGCTGGTACTGGCAGCTTGGGCCTGGCAACAGCAGAGAGCCCACTGACAAGACACAGTTTCCGCTAAACGGATAGATACATGCTAAACGGATAGATACATTCAGATAAACAAGAGGCCCTTTATCGACATGATACAGGGCCTCTTGGCTGTAACGGCTCATATTAATGGCTGTTGGTGCTCGACCTAGTGGAGTTAGTGATTGTCATTCAGACGCCGGCACCATTGTATCGCCTCTTCATAACACTGGCTGCTGAAGGTTTCACTCAGCTTAATAAAGTCCAGTCGCTGCTGCAGTCTCGTCCAGTTGGCCTGTTCATGATCTTTGATCAGGCTCATCAGAAAGCCCAGCGGCCCCTTGCGTTCAAGCAAGGCCTGGCGTATCGGCTCGGTGAGGGGAATATGCGCTACAACCTCTTCCATGGGGAGCTCAAGCAGTACATCCAGCAGTGAAAACAAGCCACACATAAATGCGTCTTCTTTCAAGGCTGGGCACACTTTTTCGGCCAGCAGCTCACACCACTTGGCACGGACCATGGACAATCGCTGCAGTTCTATACCTTTGTTTTCGCTGATATAGGCTGTCATTACCAGGGCAGTAAAGCGCTTGAGTTGTTTTTGACCCAGATAGACGAGGGCGCCGCGCAGGTTATCAACCTTTTGTTGCCGGGTACCGGCATGCAGGCTGTTAACGTAACGCAACAGGTTATAGGTAAGCGACAGATCACGGTTGAACAGTGCGGTCAGCTTGTTGAAGTCGACCTCATTACTGTTGACGGTAGACATCAACTCGAAGGCCATCATTTCACTGGTGGTCAGAATACGGCGGCTGATGACCTGAGGTTGCTGAAAATAATAACCCTGAAACAAATCAAAGCCGGCAGCCTGAGCGGCGGCAAACTCATCCAGAGTTTCCACTTTTTCGGCAATAAAACGCAGCGCCGGATAGCAGCGGCAGCGTTCTATAAGACGGGCACAGTCCGCCATCGAGGTTTGGCGTAGATCCAGTTTTATAAAATCGACCAGGGGCAAAAATTCATCCCACGACGGGTTGGGAATATGATCGTCGAGCGCAACCTTAAGACCCTGTCTTTTCAGTTGTTTTACGCATACCAGCAGCTTCTGATCGGGAGTGGCATCTTCCAGTATTTCAATGACCAGTTGTGGCTGATGAAGTCCGGCAGCCAAGCCTTCACGCAGCAGGGAGTCGGGAAAATTGACAAAACACAGAGACTCCCCGACCAGTTCTTCGATTTTCTGAGTCAGAAACTGCTCGGCCATTAGGCGCCGAGTGGCGAGCTCCGCTTCAATATCGGGAAATCGATTATCAAGGCCAAGGCGAAATAACAGTTCATATCCCTGAGGGTTACCCTGATTATCCAGGATTGCTTGTCTGGCGACAAAACAGTGCATTGTTAAGGCTCTGCTATGTTAATGATAAACACCCAAATATACAGGATGTAATTTGTATTAACAAAGCCGTTGCAATAAAAAAGCGCGCTTTAATACTGGCGGTATTGACGGGTATCTAATAAAAAATAAAATATTTGTTTACACAAAAGAAGCCTATCGGCTCCTTTTGTGTGGGAAGTCCAAGATTAGAGTTCGGACTCCATCCGTCGGAAACCCAGAACCACGGTTTTAACGGGCGGGGTATCGATACGGCTGATCAGGATGCAGGCCAGACCGCAGATCAGAAATCCGGGAACGATTTCGTACAGGTCGAACAGGCCGCCACTCAGTTGCTTCCAGCCGATCACGGTCAGGGCGCCGAGGATGATGCCGGCCAGGGCGCCATTGCGGGTAAGGCGTGGCCAGTACACGGAAAGAATAATCACGGGGCCAAAGGCGGCGCCAAAACCGGCCCAGGCATAACTGACCAGACCCAGCACGGTGGACTGCGGGTCGAGTGCTATCAGCATGGAGCAAACGGCCACCGCCAGTACCGCAAAACGGCCTACCCATACCAGCTCGTTATCACCGGCGGCCGGGCGCAACCAGCGCTTGTAAAAGTCTTCGGTAATGGCGGAAGAACAGACTAGCAACTGGGAGTCGATGGTGCTCATGATGGCGGACATAATGGCGGCAATCAGCAAACCGGCCACCCAGGGGTTGAACACCGCATTGGCCAGCGCCAGGAATACGGTTTCCGGGTTATCCAGCGGGGCGCCGGCAAAATAGACGGCGCCGGCCAGGCCCACACCCAGAGAGCCAATCAGTGACAGCAGCATCCAGCTCATGGCGATGCGACGAGACAAGGGAACCGAGCGCGGCGAGTCGATGGCCATGAAGCGCGCCAGAATATGCGGCTGGCCAAAATAACCCAGTCCCCAGGCCAGCAGACTGATGCCGCCGAGCAGCGAAAAGTCGTGGAACAAATCCAGTTTGGTCGCATCCATGCTTTCCAGGGTGGTCAGGGTCTGGTCAATGCCGCCCAGCTCGTTCATCACCGCCCAGGGCAAGGCTATCAGCGCCAGCAGCATCAGTATGCCCTGAAAAAAGTCGGTCCAGGAGACCGCCAGAAAGCCGCCCATAAAGGTATAGGCCACGATGACACTGCCGCCGATCATCAGGGCGGTGAGATAGGGCAGGCCAAAGACCTTCTCGAACAGGATGGCGCCACCCACCAGCCCGGAGGCGGTGTAGAAAATAAAGAACACCAGTATGGTGACGGCAGAAACAACCCGGAGCAGGCCGCTGTGATCGGCCAGGCGATTTTCCAGAAAGTCGGGCAGGGTGAGGGAATCGTTGGCCTGTTCGGTATACACCCGCAGCCGCTTGGCCACAAACAGCCAGTTCAGCCAGGCACCGATGACCAGGCCGATGCCAATCCAGGCCTGATTGATGCCGTACAGGTATACGGCGCCGGGCAAGCCGAGCAGCAGCCAGCCGCTCATGTCGGAAGCCCCGACGCTCAGGGCCGCCACGCCGGGACCCAGGCGGCGACCACCCAGAATATAATCACTCAGCGAACGGGTGGCTTTATAGGCCACCAGACCGATAAGCATGGTCAGCAGCAGATAGCCGACAAAGGTAATCAGAATAGGGAGTTCTATGGTCATAAGCGGGTTCCTGTTGTTCCGAACAGCGTTTTCGCCTTCCGTATGGGCGAAGTCAGCAAATGTTACATCATAAAATCGAATAACTCCCGATTCCTGTAATCTTATGACGGTATTGCATAATAAATCGGCAGGCTGCGTACGGCATCATCAAAAAAATAAAAAAGAGGGCGGGGTCAATATTGCTGCAATATTGACCCCGCCCTCTTTTTTATTGACCGCTTTTTCTTTCTATATCGCTCTTTTCAGCGAGGCCTTGATTTTGCCGGCCATCTTGCCGACATCTTCTTCCAGCTCGCTGACCACCACCAGACGGTTGAGGGTCATGGGAATGACTTCACCGTGATAATGGGCATCCGAGAAGCTGTTCACCAGTTGCAGGGCCCGGTCGGCCGGTACAATAAAGACATGCACCCGGTGGTGCTCCCCCTGGAGCACCAGATGGGCCGCCGGCCCTCCGGCAAACATGCAATGGTTGGCATAATACACCTTGCCCACATCGGCCATGTCGGTGATCCGGGTACCATAAGGCGCGAGTTTTGCGTTGATGGTGGTGAGGCTGACTGCTTCGTCTACATATTGGGTGAAAGGCATTTCCCATTGCACATGCTGTATCGCCACCTGGCCAACCGCCGGCGGCAGGGGCTCGGCCTCGGCCGGCAGGGGCAGAAAGCGGGTAGCGAATCCCAGCACAAAGGTCATGGAAGCGGCCACCGCCAGGTGGCGCCAACCGAAGCCTTCTGGCCTGCCCGGCTGGCGTAGCAGCGGCGACAGCATCAGCTTGGCGGGCAGGGTTTCTGGCACCGGCTCGTGCAGTGCCTGTGTCAGCTTGAGGTTGAAATCTTTGATTTCACTAACAAATTTACGGTTTCCGGCGTTAGTGGTTGAGGCATGAATAAAGTCAGGGCTCTTGTCGTTGGGATCGGCATAAGCCCGACGTCTGAACTCCAGGTCATCCATTGCTTTGGCCTCGCGAGGATTTGTCTTGGTCCATGGCCTCTTTCAATTTGTTGCGGGCACGGAAGAGGCGGGTCATTACGGTATTCTTGTTCAAGTCCAGTATCTCGGCTATTTCTTCGCCACTGAAACCACCCAGTACCTGCAGCAGCAGCGGCTCACGATATTCTTCGGTCAGTTCGGCAATATGCCGGCGCAGCCATTCGGTTTCCATATTTTGCTCCGGCCCCGGGCTTTGCTTGTCGGGTACCGGCACGCTGTCCATATCGACCAGGTCGAACTGCTTGCGCTCGAAACGGCGGGCGTTTTCTCGCCGCAATATGGTGATAAGTCACGCCTTGGCGGCCTTTTCGTCTTTCAGGCTGTCCAGTGCCTTCCAGGCACGCAAAAAGGTCTCTTGCACCAGATCTTCGGCTACCTGCCGGTCGTGGCACAGCCAGAACGCATAACGAAACAAGTCACCATGCAAGGCATACACCAGCGCTTCATAGCGCTTTTGTTTTGCCACCATGCTCTTAGAGACCGCATTCTGCCTGCTCTTCTTTCGCCCGAATAAAGAAATCATCGTTCACCGTTACAAATCGTTCACCGTTACAAGTTCACCGTTACAAGTTCACCGTCACAACAGGGTGGCTCAATTCAGTCTACTCACACTTAAAGTCGCGTGCGAATAATGATTGATGGCGAACGGTCAACAGACCCTGGTGTTATCGGTGCCGATGTTGCGGTAAAAAACGCCATTATAGTGACGGATAATCCCTCATTTATCGGCTATCAATATTTTCAATCGACTGTTTAAAACCGGACATGCCGTTGTTAAGATGAAGTTGAGGTCAGACCTCTTTGATGTCAGGCTGATCACTCGGGGCCTGTGACCGATGGCTTGTAACTGATGGCTATAACGTACGGGCGATAACAAGGAGCCTACATGTCGTCGACGAATCCGCTAACGACCCGTCAGGGCGATCGCATCGCCATCGTTTCGGGGCTGAGAACGCCGTTCGCCCGCCAGGCTACCGCCTTGCGTGGCATACCGGCGCTGGAGCTGGGCACCATGGTGGTGAACGAACTGCTGGCACGCACGCCCATGGCGGCGACCGAGGTGCAGCAACTGGTGTTCGGCCAGGTGATACAGATGCCCAGGGCCCCCAACATTGCCCGGGAAATCGTGCTGGGCACAGAACTGCCGGTGAATACCGACGCCTACAGCGTGACCCGCGCCTGTGCCACCAGCTTTCAGGCGGTATCCAGCCTGGCCGAGTCGATGCTGGCCGGGCAGGTGCAGGCAGGTATTGCCGGGGGGGCCGACTCTTCCTCGGTGTTGCCGGTCGGGGTGTCCGCCCGGCTGGCCGAGGCGCTGCTGGATGTGAGCAAGGCCAGATCCTTCGGCGCCAGGCTGGCGATACTGCGTCGGTTGAAACTCGGGGATCTGGCGCTGGTACCGCCGGCGGTGGCGGAATACTCCACCGGCCTGTCGATGGGGCAGACCGCCGAACAGATGGCCAAGAGTCACGGCATCGACCGCCGGGCCCAGGATGAACTGGCGCATCGTTCGCATCAACTGGCCAGCCAGGCCTGGCAGCAGGGCCGGCTGACGGACGAAGTCATGGCCGCTTATGTGCCGCCGTTCAAGGCCGCCTTCGAGCAGGACAACAACATTCGTACCGAATCCAGCCTGGCCGATTACGGCAAGCTCAGACCCGCCTTCGACCGCCGGCACGGCACCGTGACCGCCGGCAACAGCACGCCCCTGACCGATGGCGCCGCCGCCGTGCTGATGATGACCGAAAGCCGGGCAAAGGAGCTGGGTCTGGCGCCGCTTGGCTACCTGCGCAGTTATGCCTATGCGGCCATAGCGGTACGGCACGACATGCTGCTGGGCCCGGCCTATGCCACGCCGCAGGCTTTGGATCGCGCCGGTTGCACCCTGGCGGACATGGATCTCATTGACATGCACGAGGCCTTTGCCGCCCAGACCCTGGCCAACCTCAAGCTGTTTGCAAGCGCCACCTTTGCCGAGCGCGAACTCAACCGGGCCCGGGCCATCGGCGAGGTGGATATGAGCAGGTTCAACGTACTGGGTGGCTCCCTGGCCTATGGTCATCCCTTTGCCGCCACCGGCGTGCGCATCATCACCCAAACCCTGAGAGAGCTTAACCGTCGCGGCGGCGGCCTGGCATTGACCACCGCCTGCGCCGCCGGTGGCCTGGGCGTGGCCATGGTACTGGAGGCAGCATGATGACCGACGTTATGACCGAGACAAGGACCGAACAGGTGAACCCTTCCACCTTCAGCCTGCGTATCGAGGACGGCATCGGCATCATCACCATGGACGTGCCGGGCGAGCGCATGAACACCCTGCGTGCCAGCTTCGTTGACGAAATACAGGCCATACTGACCGAGGTGGCCGCCGACCGTGCTATTCGGGGCCTGGTGCTGTGTTCGGGCAAAGCCGACTCCTTTATTGCCGGTGCCGACGTGCACATGCTTAACGACTGCACCAGCGCCGAACAGGCCGAGGCCCTGTCCCGGGCCGGACAGCAGATTTTCAACCGGCTGGCAGCGCTCGAGATACCGCTGATTGCCGCCATTCACGGCCCCTGCCTGGGCGGCGGCCTGGAGCTGGCGTTGGCCTGTCATGGCCGGGTGTGCAGCGACGACGACAACACCCGCCTGGGACTGCCGGAAGTGCAGTTGGGGTTGATACCGGGCTCCGGCGGCACCCAGCGGCTGCCCCGACTGGTGGGGCTGCCCCGGGCACTGGATATGATGCTGACCGGCAAACAGTTACGGCCCAGACAAGCGCTGAAGGCCGGGCTGGTGGATGACATGGTGCCCCAGAGCATACTGTTGCAAACGGCCATTGAGCTGGCGCGCCAGGGCAAACCGACACGCTCTCGCAAAAAAGACCTGAAAACCCTGCTGCTTACGGCCAACCCCCTCGGTCGCAAGCTGGTGTTCGACAAGGCACTCGGCACCCTGCGGCATAAAACCCGCGGCAAGTACCCGGCGCCGGCGCGTCTGCTGCAGGTGGTGCGTACCGGTTATGAGCGGGGCATGGACCAGGGGCTGGCCGCCGAAGCGGAGGCCTTTGGCGAGCTGGTGATGAGCCCGGAGTCGGCGGCCTTGCGCCAGCTGTTTTTTGCCACCACCGAGATGAAGAAGGAAACCCGCTGGCAGGGAGCAGAGCCAAACCGGCTGGCCCGCATCGGCGTGCTGGGCGGCGGCCTCATGGGTGGCGGCATCGCCTTTGTGACGGCCACCAAGGCCGGGTTACCGGTGCGCATCAAGGATATTTCCAACCAGGGCATCAATCAGGCCATGGCCAATGCCCACGGTTTGCTGGCGCCGAAGGTGAAGAAAAAACAGCTGCGCGACAGCGAGATGAAACGACAGCTGGCGCGGATCACCGGCACCCTGGATTACTCCGGCTTCGAGCGGGTCGATCTGGTGGTGGAGGCGGTGTTTGAAGATCTGGAGGTCAAGCGGCAAATGGTGGCCGAGGTGGAGGCGAACTGCCCGGCACACACCATTTTTGCCACCAATACCTCGTCGCTGCCCATTCACCAGATAGCCGACGGCGCGACCCGGCCCGGGCAGGTCGTGGGCCTGCATTACTTTAGCCCGGTGCACAAGATGCCGCTGGCGGAAATCATTCCCCATGCAGGCACCAGCCCTGTTACAGTGGCCACGGCGCTGACACTGGCCCGGGCCCAGGGCAAAACCCCGATAGTGGTGCAGGACAAGGCCGGCTTTTACGTTAACCGCATACTGGCCCCCTACCTCAACGAGGCGGCGCGGCTGCTGCTGGAAGGCGAGCCCATCGAGGCCATCGACAGTGCCCTGCTGGATTACGGTTTTCCGGTGGGGGCCCTGACCCTGCTGGACGAAGTGGGCATCGACGTGGCGGCCAAGATCTCGCTCGTTCTGGCGCGGGAACTGGGTGAACGCTTCACCGCCCCCGACGTCTTCGGCAAGCTGCTGGCCGACAAGCGGCACGGCAAGAAGAACGGGCGCGGTTTTTATTGTCATGACAAGAAAGGCCAGAAGGGAAAAAAGGACAAGAAAGGCAAACACAAGCCGGTGGACGAGAGCCTGTATGCCTTGTTGGGCATCAAGCCCCGGCGCCGACTGCCGGCCCAGGAGCTGGCCGAACGCTGCGTACTCTCGATGCTGAACGAAGCGGCGCTGACCCTGGACGAGGGCGTGATTGCCTCGGCCCGGGACGGCGACATCGGTGCCGTGTTCGGCATCGGCTTCCCGCCCTTCAACGGCGGCCCTTTCTTTTTCATGCACCAGCAGGGCATTCAGTCTGTGGTGGATAAAATGGACGAATACGCGCGCAAATACGGCGCCCGCTTCGCGCCCTGCGAGCCCCTGCGCAAACTGGCAGAAAGTGGCGGCAGTTATTATTGATGTGCGTAAGGGGTGAGGGGGAAGGGTTAGGGGCAAAACACACTCTGCAAGCGGCACTGTGCCTGCAGCATCGGTGCCGTCTGCCCCGGCAGTTAAAGCGCTGGCTACAAAGCCGCCGCCTGTCTATCTCGTAGGGTCCATTTCAATGGACCTGCCGTTCCATCATGTAACGATGTGGTCGAATGAATTCGACCCTACGACAGGCACCACGGTTTGTGTTTCAAGGCGCCGCTTTAGCCGGCGCGAATCCACAAAGAACACTCAAAGTCTCGTAGGGTCGAATTTATTCGACCGAAGGCGTTCCTCGATGGCACCTTGGTCGATTGAAATCGACCCTACGAAAAACGGCTTCTGCAAATGTGTCGCTTACCGCTTTTTTCTATTTGCCCTTGAAATCCCTTCGGCCAACCCCATCTTCTGTACAGAAGTCAAACCCAAGCAAGGAACATGAAGATGTCAGAAGCTGTGCATACCGAAACTCATGGTTTTCAAACCGAAGTCAAACAACTGCTCAACCTGATGGCCCACAGCCTCTATTCCAATAAAGAGGTGTTTCTGCGCGAGCTGGTGTCCAACGCCGCCGATGCCGCCGACAAGCTGCGCTTCAAGGCGCTGTCCGACAGCGAACTCTACGAAGCCGACGGCAAGCTGCGGGTACGCCTGGTGCTGGACAAAGACAACAAGACCCTGACCATCTCCGACAACGGCATCGGCATGAGCCGGGACGAGGTCATCGAGCACCTGGGCACCATCGCCAAGTCCGGCACCAAGGCCTTCTTCGGTCAGTTGTCCGGCGATCAGGCCAAAGACTCCCAGCTGATCGGCCAGTTCGGCGTGGGCTTCTACTCCGCCTTTATCGTGGCCGACAAGGTCACCGTGCTCAGCCGTGCCGCCGGTCAGCCCAGCGACCGCGGTGTGCGTTGGGAGTCCGACGGTGACGGCAGCTTCACCGTGGCCGACATCGACAAGCCCGGTCGCGGCACCGACGTGATACTGCACCTGCGTGAAGCCGAGCTGGAATTCCTCGATGACTGGCGCCTGCGCAGCATCATCGGCAAGTATTCCGATCACATCAGCATCGCCGTGGAAATGTGGAAAGACGGCGAGCCCGAGCAGACCGATGAAGACGGCACCGTTACTTCTGCCGCCACCGACGGCGAATGGGAGCAGGTGAACAAGGCCACCGCCCTGTGGACCCGTTCCAAGGGTGAAGTGAGCGACGAAGAATACCAGGAGTTCTACAAGCACATCTCCCACGACTATCAGGACGCCCTGGCCTGGAGCCACAACAAGGTGGAAGGCAACCAGGAATACACCAGCCTGCTGTATGTGCCCGCCAAGGCGCCGTTCGACATGTGGAACCGGGATCAGAGCCACGGCCTCAAGCTGTATGTGCAGCGGGTGTTCATCATGGATGACGCCGAGCAGTTCATGCCCACCTACCTGCGGTTCGTGAAAGGGGTGCTCGACTCCAACGATCTGCCGCTGAACGTGTCGCGCGAGATCCTGCAGGACAACAAGATCACCGCCCAGCTGCGCAAGGCCTGCAGCAAGCGGGTGCTGACCATGCTGGAGCAGATGGCGAAGAACGACGCCGAAAAATACCAGGGTTTCTGGAAAGAATTCGGCAACGTGCTGAAAGAAGGCCCGGCCGAAGACTACGGCAATCGCGAGCAAATCGCCGGTCTGCTGCGCTTCGCCAGCACCCATAACGACGCCGACGCCCAGACCGTATCGCTGGACGACTACCTCGGCCGCATGAAGGAAGGTCAGGACAAAATCTACTACATCACCGCCGACAGCTACGCCGCCGCCAGCCACAGCCCGCACCTGGAAATCTTCAAGAAGAAGGGCATCGAAGTGCTGCTGATGTGGGAGCGGGTCGACGAGTGGCTGATGAACCACCTGAGCGACTTCAAGGACAAGCAGTTCGTGTCCGTGACCAAGGGTGAGCTGGACCTGGGCGAGCTGGACGACGAAGAGACCAAGAAGGCCCAGGAAGAAGCGAAAGAAGCCCTGGCGCCGCTGCTGGAGCGGGTAAAAACTGCCCTGGGTGACGATATCAAGGAAGTACGTCTGACCCATCGTCTCACCAGCACCCCGTCCTGCGTGGTGGCCGGCGAGCATGACATGAGCACCCAGATGATCAAGCTGATGCGCTCTGCCGGCCAGCCGGTGCCGGAGCAGAAGTACATTCTGGAGCTGAACCCCGAGCACACTCTGGTGAAAAAACTGGAAACCCTGGCAGAGGGCGAACAGTTCAACGAATGGTCCCAGCTGCTGTTGGAGCAGGCCCAGCTGGCCGAACAGGGCGGCCTGAAAGACCCCGCCGCCTTCGTGGCCCGCATCAACCGCCTGCTGCTGGGTTAACAAAAAAGGGGTCGGAGTCATTTTTTAAATGACTCCGACCCCTTTTAAATACCTTTTAAATAAACATCAAACCCGGCCAGGCGCCGGGTTTTTTATTTCTCGGTGCCGTGTTTTTGTAGCCGGCGCTTCAGCTGCCGGAGCAGACGATGCCGATCCTGCAGATATGGCGTTGTTTGCAAATTCGCGCTTGCATCTTTATACGCACAGAACAGCTATTCTCCAAAATAAAGATATGCAAAATATTGCTCAAAAATAAAAATAAAACTACATTTTGAGTATATTTTTGCTCAATGTGGGCCATTCATGTTATTGTTGAGCAATAATCTTCTCATGGTTGTGTTATGAATCCTATCGAGCTGACCATTCAGATTTTCCACCAGGGAGCCTGGCATGATGCGGCCGAGCTGACCCTTAAACAGCCACAGCTGGGCAGAGGTGGATCGGTGCGGTTGGGGTACGAGTTTGACTATGCCCTGCAATGGCTGCGAAGTGATGATGAGCATGCCTGCAGCCTGGTTTTGCCCATTGAACTGATGATACCCCACGACTCGCCCACCTGGTTTGGCTTTCTTGACGACATCATGCCCGCCGGTGCGGCCCGCCGCTATTGGGTAAGTCAGCTGGGGCTTGGTAACACGCCACCGGATAAACAAGACACAGAGTTGCTGTGCAGGGGAACCATAGCGCCGGTTGGCAACTTGCGCATCAAAGAATCATTGCCCGAATTACCCGCCGGCAGCGGCCTTAAACAACGGCGTTTTCCCATGGCTGAAGTGGTGGAACGCAACACGGATTTTCTGGAATATGCCCAGCAAATGGGAGCCGCCAGCGGTGGCGCCACCGGTGCCGGTGGCGAGGCCCCCAAATTGCTGCTCCGCTGTTCAGACCGCAACGAAGTCTGGATAGATACCTTTCAGGATGATCTGCACAACCCGGATACCCATTATCTGGTCAAGTTTCCTCGTAATAATCGCAGCACCATCGACAGCGATATTCTGCGCGCCGAATACCACTATTATCAGGAACTGCATAGCCTGGGTATCAGTACCATCAGTACCCAGGGCATGCAGCTGATAGAGGGCGAGCGTTTTCCCTCACTCTGGTTGCCTCGATTTGATGTGGCAATGCTAAACGGTCAGCTTGCCCACTATGGCCTGGAATCCGTTTATTCGGTGCTGAATAAAGCGCCGGGTAGTTACCTGAACCACGAAGAAACATTGCGGCAGCTGATTCGCTTGCTGGAACAACAATACCGGGTAACGGAACAGGGAGAGACGTTCAACCGGCAAGGGTTTGTTATTGAGTGGGTCAAGCGGGATCTGCTGAATGTGGTGTTTGGCAACTCGGACAATCATGGTCGCAATACCGCCTTACTGAAAAAGCCGGACGGCATCTGGCTCTCGCCCATCTATGATTTTGCGCCCATGAAAGCGGATCCGGAAATGGTGCCACGCACCACCACCTGGGGCAGTCCGCTGGAGGAAGGAGGGAATTACAATTGGCAGGCTATTGCCGAACGCCTGGCGGATTTGGTGGAGCCGGCACAGCTGATGGCCGAGCTGGGAGCGCTGGTCCGGCAATTGAGTGGACTCAAGCAGCGACTTCAGGGCAGAGGTGTGCCCGACAGCATTATCCGCATGCCGGTAATGGGGTTTGATTATCTGGACGAAAAACTGAACCGTTGGAAGCTGCCATGAAAAAACCGAGTTCCAATGAACGAGAAGCCCTGCTGATAGCCCTGCTGACTCGGCTTTTCACCGGCGAGATCACCGAAGGCCAGCTACTACGAACCCTCAGAAAAGATCTGCTGAACATGTCACAAACCGAATACGCAACCCTGGTGGGAGTGAGCCGGCGCACCCTGTCGGACATAGAGCGAGACGCCGGCAGCCCTTCGCTGGCGGTGCTTAACGCCATATTCAAACCGTTCGGCCTCAAGGCCGGTTTATTGCCACGAAATCCGGCATTGATGAAAAAGTTGCTGACCGAAAGTAGTGAGACAGCACCATAGGTGCCATGTTTTGCAGCCGGCGCCGATCCTGCAGGCATCACACGGAGCCATGTTTTTGTAGCCGGCGCTTCAGCTGCCGGAGCAGACGACACCGATGCTGCAGACAGCGCACCGTTTGCAGATTCGCGCCAGCTAAAGCGGTATCTACAGCCTAATCCAAACATCGGTGCCGTGGGTTTTGTAGCCGGCGCTTCAGCTGCCGGATCAGGCGGCGCCGATTCTGCAGATGTGGCGTTGTTTGTAGGTTTGCGCCGGCTAAAGCGGCGCCTTGTAGGCTCACCATGACTTACAATGATGCCTTGGCCGGCCGCTGTTCTTTGCCCGGGCATATCTACAGTTCCGGAGCCTGTCGGTAGAATTGTTCAGCCAGAGTGGCCAGATTACTTAGGAAATTGGCATCGCGTGCTAAGTCATGGGCAGGTTTTATCAATGACAGTGCACACACATGTCCGGTAAGGCTGTCGATACAGTAAACCAGATGTACGTCTGAAGTTGCCTTGAACTTGCGTGCTCTCCGGTATGGCCTTACCTGACCAATAGGCACAATGTGCACATGCCTCAGTGCGGCTTGCCTGACCGAAGCAGGAGTGTGGAAATGATCATACAGCTCATCACGCCCAAAGGGGTGATGGAAGGTATCGGACAGGTGACGGCCGGCGAGAATGTATACCTTAAAGTCTTGAAACAGCTTTTCCTTCTCTGCCTCCAGTTGAGGATCTGAGGTGTTATCTTCAGAAAAGAATTTGAGCCGGAAAACCCTGGGTCGATTAGATTTCGACAAAGATAGCAGGTTCCTTGCTTGCTTCTTTGATCTTTTTCATAGATTGCTTGGCAAGAGTATCAAGGGCTTGCTCAGATACACGGGAAACAAACACGGGGGTACGCTTGTTCTTCCACTGCTGCGCGGCCTTGAAGCATTTCACATGTGCTTTGTGGGTCTTAAGCATTATTCGCCTATAAAAATCAGTTGGTTATGTTTACACGAAACAACAGTTGAATTTTAACACAAACCCGTGTCCAGTGCTATTCAGCACGAACGCCTGCGCTTGCTGCCGTAACAAACGGCGCCGATTCTGCAGGCAACCGCACCGTTTGCAGGTTCGCGCCGGCTAAAGCGGCACCTACAGCCCAACCCAAACATCGGTGCCGTGGGTTTTGTAGCCTGCGCTTCAGCTGCCGGATCAGACGATGCCGATTTTGCAGGCACCGCACCGTTTGCAGGTTCGCGCCGGCTAAAGCGGCGCCTACAGCCCAATCCAAACATCGGTGCCGTGGGTTTTGTAGCCGGCGCTTCAGCTGCCGGAGCAGACGATGCCGATCCTGCAGGCATCACACTGTGTCATGTTTTTTCTTACCGCTTCAAGCTCCCTAAAGGGGCCAGCGCCTCCCACAAAAACCGGGCTTTGCGCAGGCGCCGATGCGCCCAGCGCAATATGTCATTTTCCGGCTCTTTGAATTGCTCCCGTTCTTGCGCCAGGCGCCAGGCCATGCGCAACGGCGTGCTGTACAGGCCGGTGGGGTAATCTACATAGGTGGGGTACCAGGCGTAGGTGGCATACACCAGGGCAGACAAGGGCAGGGCACGCCCCCGGCGTTCAACCGGGTGTTTGTCTTCGGTCAGCCCCCAGCCGGCATAAAAGGGTTGGCCCCATACGGTAACCGACTTGCCGCGGATCAGCGCCTCCAGCCCGGTTAGTGAGGTTAACGTATGCACCGCATCGCACTCGTCCATGCAGGCCACAATGCCGGCCTGCGTTTCTACCGCATTCACACAACGTTCAAGCACGTCATCCGGCACCAGGCCCTTGCGGTTACCACTCACCACATCCGGGTGGGGCTTGAACACAATAAAGGCCTCGGGATGATCCCGGCGCACCGCCTCCAGCAGGGCGGCATTGCCGTTTACAAAGGGGCTGCCCAGTTGAATGGAGGCATCGTCATCCACCTGGCCGGGCACCAGCAAGATAGGGCGATTCTTGGCCTGCTGGCGCCAGTTTAATTTTGCATTATCACCCACATTGTATTTGGTGAGCGCCTGCGCTTTAAAGTGACTAACCAGCTGTTCACCCAAGTCTAACTCGAGGGCAGAAAAGTCGTGCCCGGCAAGATATTGCTCAATGGCGCTGGGCGTGCGCGGATCGTAATAGATGCCCAGATGGTCGACCACCAGCGAGCCCGGACGACGCAGATCCGACCCCAACCCCACCGAGCGCAAAAAACCGTCCTCCATCCGCCACACCGGCCAAGAGGTGTTAGTCAGTTCCTGTTCAAAACGGCGACCCCAGACCAAGACGGCACTTGTTTGATTCTCTCGCTCCTCCCTGTCATTCCCGCGAAGGCGGGAATCCAGGTTCCGCGAACGGTCGAATGAATTCGACCCTACAGGGGGGGAAGAAGGCAGAGATTCGTCATTCTCACGCGAACGGTCGAATAAATTCGACCCTACAGGGGGGGGAGAAGGCAGACATTCGTCATTCCCACGCGAGCGGTCGAATGAATTCGACCCTACAGGGGGGGGAGAAGGCAGAGATTCGTCGTTCCCACGCAAGTGGTCGAATGAATTCGACCCTACAGGGATACGCTTTATAAATTTCACATTACGGGCATAACGGCTTAAAAACCGTGGCGTAAAACGCCGCCGCCACGGCGAAAACCCCACCGCATACAGGGTATCCACCACCGGCAGCGGGGGGCGTTGCGCCAGAATCAAATCCAGCACATCTTCCAGTTCGCAGCGCTCACCGGTAATGGGGTCCAGATAGCGGCAATAGCGCAGATAGGCGGTGGCCAGCAACTGCGGTACGGTGCGTTGCTGGCCCCGGCGAGCAATGGCGACTCTGTCATCCGTCACCCCCCAGCCCGCATAAAAAGGCGCGCCAAAACACACTACCGGCTTGCCGGCCAGCAGCGCCTCAAAGCCCAGCTGCGAGGTAACCGTATACACCTTGTCTACCGCCGCCATTAGCGCAAAGGGGTTAACCGACTCCGCCAGCAGCAGCACCTCATCGCCGGCCGCTTGCGTTAAATAACCCAGCTTTTTGCCGAGCAGCACATCCGGGTGGGTACGCACAATAATCTGGGCGCCCGGGTTTTCGGCCCGGGCCGCGGCCAGCATATCGGCAAAGCTCTGCTCGCAGGCCAGCCCCAGCCGCACCGACTGATCGCCTTTGGTTTGGTCAATTACCAATACTCGCGGGCGAGAATCATCCAGCCGTGCGGCTACCGCCGGCGGCAGGCAATTATCTGCATAGTGGTTGTATTTGGTAATGCCCTCGCGCACCAGCACCGCTTGCAACCGCTCGGCCCTATGCTGCCAATCGGCATTCCACCAGCTCATGTTATCCAGCATCTGCTCAAGCTGGCTGGGGCGGGTGGCATCGTAATACACACCCACTTCATCCACTATCAGCGACAAACGAGTAGCACCGGATGCCGGGTGACCGATATAACCCACAAAGCCGTCTTCCAGCTGCCAGAAGGGCAGGGAGCGGTGCTCTGCAAGAGTACGGGCCTTTTGTGTATTGGGTTTCATGCCCCAGCCGACCACAGCCGTTAATTCGGGTGTTGCCTGCTTGCCAAGAGAATGAGGAGCTAGAAACGCATTCAGCACCCGGCGCTGGCGCCAGATACCGCGAGAAGTGGTAAGCAGCATAAAAGATATAGAGCCCTGTTATTTTTGTAGCCGGCTGAAACCCAGCCGTAAGCTGTCAGCTTTAAGTTAAAGACAAGCACTATGGCTGTTGAGCCTGCGTTGTATCTGTGTGCCTGGTCCTATCTGTAGGTTCGCGCCAGCTGAAGCGGCGCCTACAGCAAACCTTCAGGTTATGTCCGCCACTCAGCAATCTGCTTAATCAGCTGTTGCGTGGCCGGATCATGGGACTGGCTGCCGTCCTTGCCGGAAAGCGAGTCCACCAAGCGGCTGGCCAGTTTTTTACCCAGCTCTACGCCCCATTGATCGAAGCTGTTTACCTGCTACAACACGCCCTGCACAAAGGTTTTGTGCTCAACCGTTATAGCCTGTTGATACAAGGTAATTTTCTGCGTGCTTGCCAAGCAATGCCCTGCGGGTTGTAAAAAAGCTCGGCCAGGGAGTTAGGAACCATCTCGTGGCCAGCTGCTCAAAAATATTTTCATTATTGAGCTTGCGCGCCCTGGCAATTTGCTGATTGTAATGTTTGAGTACTTCAAGGCGTTCATCACACAAACGCTGGCAGTTAAGATTGAACACCCTGATTGTCTGCTCAACCAGCTCAGCCAATGATGGGTAAGCATTCTTACCTTCAAAGTGTGCAGCTCCACAGGCAGCATGATCCGCTTTTAGCTCGCCAGTTGACTTGTCAAAGGTGAGCAAGCACGGAAATGCGGGTAGCTCCAGTGGGTTTAATACATTTCCCTCAATGTCTTTTGAAAGCTGACCACGTTCTTCAAGGTGCGCTTTAAAGGCGTCGCAGCTCAGGTTGGCGGGTGTAGGGTGACGGCTGTGGTCATCATCAATGGCGGAGCTGCCACCAAGGCAGACAGCAATCACGTTGTTCCAGTCAAGCGCCCAGTTCATATTCGGCTGGCTCGTATCTGACTTGGAGTGAAAGTGCTCTACTCTCTGGCTGCTGGCAGGTCGGGTGCTGATGGTCTGCTCGCAGTAAGCACACAAGCCGCCTTGATCGTTTATAATCAACGACCTGAGTGCTTTATATGCATTTCCTTGTTCTGCATTTCTAAAATCGCTCCAGTCAGTACCGGGATTAATTTGTTGAAACTGCGTTAACGTATTAGGCGGCAGTGATTTACTGATCTTTTTCAAGGTCTAACTCCCACTGCCGGTTTTCAATATACAAATCCAGCTCTGTAAGCTTTGGCTCTTGCCCTTCAAATACTTTATCGAGATCAGCGCGCATTTGCAGTGCTTCTTTAGTGTTCCATTTATCGGCATATACACAGTGCTCATATGCTTGCAGCAATTGCGTATTCTCATCATTGAGTGGGCGGCTATTAACACCAAAGATCCGCTGCAACAATCTTGCTGAATCTGCCCCCTTGCTGCCCGGCGGCGCTGCATGGGCATGCCCGTTTTCAAGCACCCAAATAGACTCTGAAGGCACGGTAGTAAGCACCTGAGGACTATGCGTGGTAAGTATGAATTGTAAACGTGGAAACGCTTCATTGAGCGAAGCCACCACCAGCTGTTGCCAGGCAGGATGCAGATGCATCTCTATTTCATCAATCATCACCACCCCTTCGGTCAATTCCGCAGCGGCTTCGCCCAGATGGCTGTTTAACTGCACACAGCGATACGCAATATCTGCGATCATGCCCAGCATATTTTTGATGCCATCACTAAGCTGAGACACCTTAAAAATACCCTGCTCGCGATTAGACAGAACCAGCGCCTGATCATGGCTCTGGCTATAGGCCAGGTTCTGCCAACCCACCGGCTCCAGCACGGTATTAATAGCGCGCTGGATAACTCTGATCATGGTGAAATACGGGGTTTGCTCCAGACTGACTGAGCTTCCTCTTTCAAGTGCAGCAATTTGTTGCTCACGAGCCGACTTAAAAATATTGATGAACCATTCTTCAAACTGGCGGTAGTTAGAGGCCGGATCCAGGCAGTCGCGATAAGCAAAGGTTCTTATTTTCTGGTTTTTCTTGTCGGTAACGGACTTTTTTGAACGCACCAGTCTCTTGTGCTGCCACAGCCGGCCCGTACCGTAATAACCAAACAAAGGAAGTGATTGCGGTACAGTGCTCAGATCCCTTACCGCTTCCTGCAGTGACCGGGCATGCTTTTTAAGTTGAGCACATCCCGGGCCATCGAGTGTTTGAGAGCGCTTGGCTTCGCTCTCACGCACCCGCTCCCAGCTTATTGCCTGCTGGTGTTGTTCACACTCCACAACAATGCTGCAGGGCAGCTGACGCGCGGTTTCATCGATCACTCCAGCAGCCATGCCACCTTCAAGCTGCTTACTGACAATGGTGGCGCGCACATCGTCAATCTGAATGCCGTTGGCTGGATCGTTATAAGCGGTGCGTGCCAGATCGAACTGGCTGACAAACGGCCAGAATGCAATGCGCAGCGCATCCAGTATGCTGGTTTTGCCCTCGCCGTTTGCAGCAACCAATACCGTAAGCCGGCTGTTCAATGTTATTGTTAAGTCTTTGTAGCAGCGGAAGTTTTTAAGTATAAGCGTGTTAACTTTCATAGCGTTGACCGATGTAGGAGCATGACATGCAGAGGTTTATCGCCCCAATGATAAAGCTCGTTAAGTTCCGTGGCTAATTTATTGGGGCAACTGTGCATCAAGCAGCCGCATTTGCCCGCTTGCAGCCGAGCCTACAGCCCACTTTTAAACTTACAGCTTACGGCTTACGGCTCCCCGAAGGGACAGGCCTACAGCATAGCCAAACATCGGGGGCTGTTTTTGTAGCCGGCGCTTCAGCTGCCGGAACAGACGGCGCCGATGCTGCAGACATGGCATGGTCTGCCCATCTTCACGCCGGCTAAAGCAGTGCCTACGGAATACCAGACATTGTTGCCATGTCTTGTAGCCGGCGCTTTAGCTGCCGGATCAGGCGGTGCCGATTCTGCAGATATGGCGTTGTTTGCAGGTTTGCGCCGGCTAAAGCGGCGCCTACAGTCCTGCCAAATATTGGTGCCGTGCTTTTGTAGCCGGCACTTTAGCTGCCGGAACAGACGGCGCCGATTCTGCAGATATGGCGTTGTTTGCAGGTTTGCGCCGGCTAAAGCGGCGCTTACAGGTTAGTCAGACATCGGTGCTTTTTAACGTCAGTTGAACAGAGCCGGCCAGTTAACATCGTTTTCCCCCAGCACCAAAAAGAAGGGGTTCAGTACTTCACGGGTGTTGGCGTAGCTCAGCGGTTCACCATTCAGTTGCACCACGCTGCCACCGGCTTGCTCCACCACACACTGGGCGGCACCGGTGTCCCACAGCGAGGTGGGGCCAAGGCGGGGATAGGCATCGGCGACGCCTTCTGCTACCAGGCACAGCTTAAGCGAGCTGCCCATGGCCACCAGCTCGTGTTCGCCCAGTTTGTCCAGTAGCTGCAGCAGAGAATCACCGGCATGAGAGCGGCTGCCCACCACCCGCCAGGGCTGGTCGGCGGCATGCTCGGCAACGCGAATGGCAACCGGCGCAGTATTTCCTTCGGTTTTGAACGCACCCAGGCCTTTGGCGGCCACATAACCCACGTTCAGCGCCGGTGCATATACCACGCCCAGCACCGGTTTGCCGTGCTCTATCAATGCAATGTTAACGGTGAACTCGCCGTTACGCTTGATAAACTCCTTGGTGCCATCCAGCGGATCCACCAGCCAGTAGCGACCGTTGTCATCGGCACCTGCAAAGCTTGCGGTGTCTTCTTCCGACAGTACAGGAGCTTGCAACGGCAGCAGTGCCAACTGATCCATGATCAGGTGATGCGCGGCGGCGTCTGCTTCGGTCAGCGGTGACTTGTCTTCTTTCTGCTCAATGGTAAATTCCCGGCCATAAATTTCCATAATGGCGTCGCCCGCAGCGCGGGCAATGGTGTCAACCTGATCCAACAATTCTTGAGTAACAGACATTCTTCATCCTTTTATTGTCATTTTTTGTAGGCCCCGATTTATCGGGGCAACGGCACCAGATGTTGCACGATTTGCCCGAATGAATTAGGGCCTACAAACATCGTCACTCCGGCGAAGGCCGGAGTCCATTCGGCAGGCGATGTACATGAATGTTGGAATTCGCTTCGCTCATTCACAACCTACTTCTATCAACAATCTGAATAGTCTGCAGGCACAGCGCAGTGCCTGCAGACCCTGGTGTTTGACTTACAGCTGACAGCTTACGGCTCCCCGAAGGGGGTTACCCGATAATACCCTGGAGCTTGAGCGCATCAATCACCGCGTCGGCGGCTTGCTCTGCACTCAGCTGAGTAGTGTCGAGGCGAATTTCAGGACTCTCGGGCTGCTCGTAGGCGGAGTCGATGCCGGTGAAGTTCTTCAGCTCGCCGCGACGGGCTTTCTTGTACAGCCCCTTCACGTCCCGCTCTTCGGCCACGTTGAGCGGGGTATCGACAAAGACCTCGATGAACTCGCCCTCGGCCAGCGATTCACGGGCCATGCGACGCTCGGCACGGAACGGCGAGATGAAGGCGGTGAGCACGATCAGGCCCGCGTCCACCATCAGCTTCGACACTTCCGCCACCCGGCGAATGTTCTCCACCCGGTCGGCGTCGGTAAAGCCCAGATCCTTGTTCAGACCGTGGCGCACGTTGTCGCCGTCCAGCAGGTAGGTGTGGCGGCCCTGGGCGTGCAGCTTCTTCTCCACCAGGTTGGCGATGGTCGACTTGCCGGCACCGGACAGGCCGGTAAACCACAGCACGCTCGGTTGCTGGCCCTTGGCCTGGGCGCGGGCGTCCTTGTTCACGTCCACATGCTGGTAGTGAATATTCTGGCTGCGGCGCAGGGCAAAGTGCAGCATGCCGGCGGCCACAGTGGTGTTGCTGAGGCGGTCGATCAGAATAAAGCCGCCGGTGTCCTTGTTGGTCTGGTAGTCATCGAAGGCGATGGCGCGGTCCAGACTCAGGTTACAGACGCCGATGCCGTTCAGCTCAAGCTGGCTTGGGCGAGTGGCGTCGTAATACACGCCGACTTCATCCACTATCAGCGACAAACGAGTAGCACCGGAGGCAGGGTGACCGATATAACCAATAAAGCCATCCTCCAACTGCCAGAAGGGCAGGGAGCGGTGCTCTGCAAGAGTACGGGCTTTTTGTGTGTTGGGCTTCATGCCCCAGCCCACCACAGCCGTTAACTCGGGTGTTGCCTGCTTGCCAAGAGAATTAGGAGCTAGAAACGCATTCAGCACCTGGCGCTGACGCCAGATACCGCGAGAAGTGGTAAGCAGCATAAAAGATATAAAACCCTGTTATTTTGTAGCCGGATCAGACGGCGCCGATTCTGCAGACACCGCACCACTTGCAAATTTGCGCCGGCTAGCGGCGCCTACAGAAACAATTAAAACCTTCCGTTACATTTGTATTCCTGGCAGCTCGGCATCGGTAAACAACGGCGCTTGCTGATCTTTGGCTGAAAGAATAGGGGCGCCGGATAAAGGCCAATCGATCGCTAAAGTTGGGTCATCCCACCGTATGCAGCGTTCGTGCTCGGGAGCATAGTAATCGGTAGTTTTGTATAAAAACTCGGCGACGTCAGATAGCACCAAAAAACCGTGGGCGAAGCCTTCGGGAATCCACACCTGGCGCTTGTTCTCGGCCGATAAAAATATACCTTCCCACTGGCCAAATGTAGGGGAGTTATGTCGAATATCTACTGCCACATCGAACACTTCTCCCAAAGTGCAGCGTACTAGTTTGCCTTGCGGCTGTGTAGCCTGATAATGCAGGCCACGCAGCACGCCCCGAGCAGATCGGGAATGGTTATCCTGTACAAAGTTGATCTGCTTACCAACAGCCTGCTCAAACTGACGCTGGTTAAAACTCTCAAAAAAGAAGCCCCGTTCGTCACCGAATACCTTGGGCTCGATAATCATTACATCGGGAATGCCGGTCTTAATAATATTCATCAAGCTTTAAATCCAGATTGAATAAGTCGTAGCAAATATTGGCCATATGCGTTTTTGGCGAGCGGGGCGGCCAACCGGCGCACCTGCTCTGCGCCAATAAAGCCTTTGCGGTAGGCGATTTCTTCCGGGCAGGCCACTTTAAGTCCCTGCCGGTGCTCTATGGTTTGAATAAAATTGCTGGCCTCGTTAAGGCTCTCGTGAGTGCCTGTGTCCAGCCAGGCATAACCCCGGCCCATGATGGATACGGACAGTGCTTCTTGCTCCAGGTAGTGCCGGTTGATATCGGTAATTTCCAGCTCTCCTCTGGCCGAAGGCTTCAACCCTTTTGCTATATCAACCACCCGATTATCGTAAAAATACAGACCGGTAATGGCATAGTTGCTTTTGGGCTGAGCCGGTTTTTCTTCCAGTGACAGGGCCTGACCCTGTTCACTGAACTCGACTACTCCGTAACGTTCGGGATCCTGCACATGGTATGCGAACACAGTGGCCCCGTCTGCCTGATCACTGGCTTGCATTAATTCCGCCTGAAGATTGTGACCGTAAAAAATATTGTCACCCAGCACCAGGGCGCAATTATCCTGGCCGATAAAATCTTCACCAATAATAAATGCCTGGGCCAGACCATCCGGGCTGGGTTGCACAGCATATTGTAGGTTCAGCCCCCACTGGCTGCCGTCGCCTAGCAGCTGTTCAAAACGAGGGGTATCTTGTGGTGTACTGATGATAAGGATATCGCGAATACCGGCCAGCATCAGGGTGCTGAGCGGGTAGTAGATCATGGGTTTGTCGTATACCGGCAACAGCTGTTTACTTATGGCCATAGTCAACGGATACAGCCGGCTGCCGGAGCCGCCGGCCAGAATAATGCCTTTACGCTTGTTCAATGTGTTGCTCCAGAATGTCGGTCAGCGTGTGCCGCAGGCCGTGTTGCCAGGGCGGCAGGCTGAGATCAAATGCGGCTTCCAGTCGCCGGCAATCGAGTCGTGAATTGAGCGGACGAGTGGCTGCGGCTTGCCATGCACTGGATGGAATGGCTTCCAATGAGTTCAACGCCAGGGGTATGCCTGCTTTACGGGCTTGTTCGAAGACCAGGCTCGCATAATCATACCAGCTGGCGGAGCCTGCGGCGGCAAGGTGATACAGGCCGGCCAGCTCCGGTTGCTGCGTGGCTTTTCGCAGCGCATGAGCGGTGACATCGGCAATCAGAGCGGCTCCGGTGGGGGCGCCGATCTGGTCATGGATCACGCTCAGCGTGCTGCGCTCTTTGCCCAGATGCAGCATGGTCCGGGCAAAATTGTTGCCGCGAGAGCCATAGACCCAACTGGTGCGAAACAGCAGATGACGGGAACAGTGCTGCGTCAGGGCGCGTTCGCCGGCCAGCTTGCTGGCACCGTAATGATTGAGCGGTGCCGGTGCATCTTCTTCCTGCCAGGGTGTTGAACCGGTACCGTCAAACACATAGTCGGAGGAGTAATGCACCAGCCAGGCGCCCAGGACCTCGGCTTCTTTTGCCAGCACGGCCACGGCATCGGTGTTGATCCTCGTGGCCTGAGCGTGTTCGGTTTCGGCCTGGTCGACCGCCGTGTAGGCCGCTGCGTTGACGATCACATTCGGCTTGAGGGTGTGCAGGGTATGCGCCAGTCCCGGCAGATTGCTCAGATCGCCACAGTGTTCCTTTGAGTGGCGATCCAGGGCCGTGATCTCTCCCAGTGGCGCCAGCGCCCGTTGCAGTTCCCAGCCTACCTGTCCGTTTTTTCCCAGCAGCAGGATCTTCATGGGCGGGGTTCACAGTAATGTTGCGTTAGCCACTCCCGGTAGGAGCCGTTCTTTACCTGCTCAACCCATTCCTTGTTGGCCAGGTACCATTGCACGGTTTTACGTAAACCGGACTCAAAGGTCTCGGCCGGCTTCCAGCCCAGCTTGTGTTCTATTTTGCTGGCATCAATGGCATAGCGTACATCGTGTCCGGGGCGGTCGACCACATGCTCTATCAGTGAGGCGTAAGGTGCGAGGTGTGAGGGAACCAGCTCGTCCAGAATGTTGCAAATGGTGTTTACCACTTCTATATTCTGCTTTTCGTTATGGCCGCCAATATTATAGGTTTCACCTACTTCCCCACTAGTAACTACCTCATACAAGGCCCGGGCATGATCTTCCACATACAGCCAGTCGCGAATTTGATCACCTTTGCCGTAAACGGGAAGCGGCTTCCCCTCCAGAGCATTGAGAATGACCAGCGGAATGAGCTTTTCCGGAAAGTGGCAAGGGCCATAGTTATTGGAACAGTTGGTGATCAGTGTGGGCAAACCATAAGTACGTAACCAGGCGCGAACCAGATGATCGCTAGACGCTTTAGAAGCGGAGTAGGGACTGCTGGGGGCATAGGGTGTGGTTTCGGTGAATAAATCATCTGTGCCGTGTAAATCACCATACACTTCGTCGGTAGATATATGATGAAAACGGAACGCCGCCTTGCGATCTTCGTTCAAATTGTTCCAATAGTGACGGGCGGCTTCCAGCAGAGTGTAGGTGCCCACTATGTTGGTGTTGATAAACTCGGCAGGGCCAGAGATGGATCTGTCCACATGGCTTTCCGCCGCCAGGTGCATTACCGCATCGGGCTGATGCTCGCCAAACAGCGCATCCAGCCCGGCTCGATCGCAGATATCCAGTTTGGCGAAATGATAACGCGATGAAGCCGCCACCTCGGCCACGGATTGCAGGTTACCGGCGTAGGTGAGTTTATCCACATTCACCACGGCGTCTGGCGTATGACGAATAATATGGCGTACCACGGCAGAGCCTATAAAGCCGGCTCCGCCGGTCACGAGAATTTTACGCATGGTGTTAATGCTCTAATGTATTGATTTAAAAATACCCATGTACGCGCCGGCTAAAGCGGCGCCTACAGCAAACCTGCAGGTTATGCCCGCCACTCGGCAATCTGCTTAATCAGCTGTTGCGTAGCCGGATCATGGGACTGGCCACCGGCCTTACCCGAAAGCGTATCCACCAGCCCGCTGGCGAGCTTTTTACCCAGCTCCACGCCCCACTGGTCGAAGCTGTTCACGCCCCAGAGCACGCCCTGCACAAAGGTTTTGTGCTCATACAGGGCTATCAAACTACCCAGGGTATGAGGCGTCAGCTCCTTGCACAAAATCACCGTGCTGGGGCGGTTGCCCGGCATGACCTTGTTGGGCAGCAGGGTGGCAATGCGCTGTTCGCTCAGGCCTTCCGCCTTCAGTTCGGCTTCTACTTTCTGTTCGGATTTACCAAAGGCCAGCGCCTCGGCCTGAGCCAGCATGTTGGCCAGCAGCTTGTGGCGGTGGCTTGGGTAGTCATAGGGCGAGTTCACAAAACCAATAAACTCGGCCGGTACCACTGTGGTGCCCTGATGCAGCAACTGAAAAAACGCATGTTGGCTGTTAGAACCCACATCGCCCCACACCACAGGGCCGGTGGCATGGCTCACCGGCTGGCCATTATGGGTGACCGACTTGCCGTTAGACTCCATGTTCAGCTGCTGCAGAAAGGCCGGAAAACGCGCCATCAGCTGGCTGTAGGGGAACACGGCCTCGCTGGCATACCCCAGCACGTTGTGGTTCCACACAGTGAGCAGGGCCAGCAGCACCGGAATATTTTGCTCCAGCGGCGCGGTGCGCAGGTGCTCGTCCATGGCGTGGGCACCGGCCAGCAATTGCTCGAAGCGCTCAAAGCCGACCGCCAGCGCAATGGGCAGGCCAATGGCCGACCACAGTGAAAAGCGGCCGCCCACCCAGTCCCAGAACTCGAACATGTTTTCTTCGGCAATGCCGAATTCCACCACCTTTTGCCGATGGGTAGACACGGCCACAAAGTGCTGCTGCACCAGGCTGGCATCATTACTTGCATCACTACTGGTATCACTACAGGCATTCAGCAACCACTGGCGTGCGGCCATGGCATTGGACATGGTCTCGTCGGTGCCAAAGCTTTTTGACGACACCACAAACAGGGTGGTGGCCGGATCAAGCGTTGCCAGAATGGTAGCCAGGTGGGCAGGATCGATATTGGACACAAAATGTGGCCGTATACCTTTATCCTGATAAGGCATGAGCGCCTCGCACACCATGGCCGGCCCCAGATCGGAGCCTCCGATGCCAATATTCACCACATCACGAATGGGCAGGCCGGTGTAGCCTCGCCAGTCGCCGTTATGCACCCGCTGGCAAAAGTGGCGCATTTTGGCCAGCTCCGCATGTACGGCGGGAATAATGTTAACCCCGTTATGCTCAAGCACGCGACTTGCCGGCATGCGCAATGCGGTGTGCAGCACGGCGCGCTGCTCGCTGGGGTTAAAGCGGTTATCGGCAAACAGGCCGGCAATGGCTTTTGGCAGTTTCAGTTCCCGGGCCAGCTGACACAGCTGTGCCAGGGTTGCTGTATCCAACTGCTGACGGGAGAGATCAACCAGCAGATCGTCGCCCAGCCGAAACGACAGGTGGGCAGCCCGCTGGGCATCCTGCCGAAAACGTTCGGCCAGCGTGAGCGTTTGCGCTTGTTGCGCCTGAGCCTTTAGGGCGGAAAAAAGAGGGTGTTGAGATAACAGCACAAGACATCCGTAAGTTATTGGCCAGCGGCGAAAGGCACAATATTGGCACTGTTGAGCGAGGCCAGATAATCGGCAAAGTCTTTACCCAACTGCGGGTGGCGCAGGGCATATTCCACATTGGCCTGCATATAGCCCAGCTTGCTGCCGCAGTCGTGGCTTTTGCCAACAATGCGGTAGGCCTCTACCTGCTCCTGGTTCATCAGCTCGGCAATGGCATCGGTTAGCTGAATTTCATCACCGGCACCGGGCGGAGTTTTTGCCAGCAGCGGCCAGATTGCCTTGCTCAGCACATAACGGCCCACCACCGCCAGGTTGGACGGCGCTTCATCGATGGCTGGTTTTTCCACTATGCCGGTCATCGGCTTGCTCTGGTTTACCGCCACCTCCTGGCCCATGCAGTCCACCACCCCGTATTGATTCACCTGCTCCTGGGGCACCGGCTCCACCATGATCTGGCTAACGGCTTTTTCATTAAAGCGGGCCAGCATCTGGGCCAGGTTGTCTTGCACCAGGTTGGCGGCGGCATCGTCAATCAGCACATCCGGCAAAATCACCACAAACGGCTCGTCGCCAATCAAGGGTTTGGCGCAGAGCACCGCATGGCCCAGGCCTTTGGCCGCGCCCTGGCGCACATGCATTATGGTCACATTATCGGGGCAAATGGCGCGCACCTCGTCCAGCAACTGGCGCTTTACCCGTTTTTCCAGGGTGGCCTCCAGCTCGAAGCTGGTATCAAAATGGTTTTCGATGGAATTTTTACTGGAATGGGTGACCAGCACGATTTCCGTTACCCCGGCGGCCACCGCCTCGTTCACCACATACTGGATCAGCGGCTTGTCGACAATCGGCAGCATTTCCTTCGGAATGGCCTTGGTGGCCGGCAGCATGCGGGTGCCGAGGCCGGCAACGGGTATGATCGCTTTCATTATTTTTATCCCTTGTTATTGGCGTGCGAGATCGCGCTGTAAGTAATGCCGCATAACAGGAGTGGTTCAGTCGTCATTCCCACGAAGGTGGGAATTCAGGGCCTGTAGCGCAGAATTTTCAGACTGCGGTTCGCCTGTAAAGACACTGGCCCCCCGCCTTCGCGAGGGTGACGATAAAGGCAAACCAACCCTTGCATCCACACCTGTTACGCAAGATTACTTATGTATATTGGTGCGTAAAATCGGAGGCATTTTTTAACATGTTTTGCCTGCTCGGGTCTTGTTTACTTAGCCGTAAAATCGCATCTATCCAAGCTTGCTGGTCCATGGGCAGCAGCAGGCCATTATATTGGTGCTGAATGACAGAACGATATACCGGGTGGTCGGCATATATGCCCACGGCACCGGCCTGGGTGATATCAAAGAACTTGGTTGCAGAACGTGCCTGGTTGAAGGGGCTGTCAAGCAAAGGCGCAAGCCCTATGGTTCTTCCGGGCCGGCTCAGCAGCGCCTGATAGGCCGGCCATGGCATGGGATGCAGCACATGCACCCGGGGCAGGGCGGCAAACTGCCTGCGTACCTTGTGGTTACCAATCAGCTCAACACTCAGGCTGGCATCCTGCGCCAGCACCTGCTCAAACACCGGATACAACCACTCAAACTCGGGCCCGTGCGACGCCGAACCATGATAAAACAGCGTTTTTTGGGCACTTATGCCGGAGTAGGGTGACTGCGGTTGCAACACTTTTGGTTGCCAGCCGGCATATTTCTCCGCCAGCCAGGGAGTGGAAACCCACAATTCGGCCCCTATTTTCTTTAGCCAACGCTGGTGCCGCCAGGCCAGCTGCCAGAGCTTGTAGCGATAGCGCCAGGGCAGGCCGGCGTGGGCGCGTAAATCAAACAGATCGTCATCCATAAAGAACACCACCTCGCCCAGTTGCGAGCGATGTTGTTCCACCCATTTGCGCCAGGCCGGGGTGAGGTAGCGAACAAAGACCACTGCCTCATACTCGCCGGCAGAGGAAGGCAAGGTGTCGTTCAGCCCACGCCTTGTGATGCCGCTGCCGATTGATTGCAGCCAGGGCAGAATAAAAAAATCCGTGGTAGGGTTAGGTCCCTGCTCCACAATCAGGGTGCGCTGCTGATTAAGCACCATTACCACGGCCATCCTACCCGGGGGATCTTGCCCAGTTTGAAATCCGGCTGGGAGTAGTTGAGGTTGGGGTTATAAAACGGATCCCGGTCAATCATATGCCTCCATCGGCTGCGCATATATTCCGTTTCGCGCTTGGCCCTTGCCTTTTTTTCCGGCGAATCATCCTTGCCGCGAGACACCGATTCATGGTGATACAGCTTTGCGTAAGGGGTATAAATTACGCGCTCTCCGGCTTCCCTTACCCGCAGGCAATAGTCCACGTCGTTAAAGGCCACGGTCAGGTTGGTTTCATCAAGCCCGCCCAGTTGCTGATAGAGCGCCTTATGGGTCACCAGGCAGGCAGCCGTTACCGCCGACAGATCCTGAGCCAGCAGGGATCTGTGCATATAACCCGGGTCGTCTGCCTCCAATATGCCGTGCAAGTGAGTGGCGCAGCCTCCCGGGCCCAGCACATCTCCGGCATGTTGAACCCGACCATCGCTGAAATACAGGCGTCCACCCACCACACCCACGCCGGGTTGCAGCAGGCGGGAAACCATTTCTTCCAGCCAGTCGGGCGAAATAACCTCGGTATCGTTATTCAGCAGACAAACCACTTCACCACTGGCCTGCGCCACGGCAAAATTGTTGATGGCGGAAAAATTAAAGGGTTGATCATAATGCAACACCCTTACCCGCTCATGCTGAGACACTTGCTCAAAATAGGCGAGAGTAGCCGGCTCGCTGCTCTGGTTATCGACAATCAATAACTCGTAATCCGGCCAGGTGGTTTTTTGCAGCAGGCTTTCCACACAGGGTTGCAGATAATTCAGCGCATCACGGGTGGGTACCACAATGGAGACCTTTGGCAATGCCTTTGGCAATGCATAGCGCACCCTAAGATATTCACCCTGCGCGATCACCTCGGCAGCCACCTTATTGCGCCGTAAATGCCGCTCCAGGGCCTGCCGATTGACTGTTTCGGCCTTATGGTCAACATAGTGGCATAGCACGGCGGGAATATGACAAATGGCCTGCTCGCCAACCAGGGCAGTGGCATCCAGTACCAGCTGATAGGCACAATTAACGCCGTTTTCTGCCACTACCTTGCCGAACAAATCGCCGCGCAGCGCAAACGCGGAGCCTACATAACCCGAGCTGCGGGCCAGCTCTTGTGACCAGTCGGGCTTGAACTGCGGGTTAACCCGTTCTTCGTTCAGCCAATAATCGTTATCCGAATAAATAAAGGCTGTGTCCGGTTTCTGGGCTTCCATGGCCATCCAGGCCAGCGCCCAGGGCGCCAGCCGAGTGCCGGCCTGCATAACAAACACCCAGTTGTTACCGGGCCAGCGCACTTCTGCCAGCTCGTTTGTGGTTATTAACTCGATGTCGTGTTTTAGCAGGGCAGCCCACTCATCCCTTTGCTGCGCAGTAAGCAGCACCTTGCAAGCCACCGGTGCTAGCTCCAGTTGCTGCCGCAGCGAATGCAATGTTTGCTGCACAGCAACGGGCGTATCCGTCTGGCGCGCATCTATCAGCATCTCAAACGCAACAGCGGCAAGCGCCTGTTTTTTTACTGCTCGTTTCAGGCGGTGGGCAACAGCCGGTGTAAAGTGCTCGCTCTGGTCAATCCACTGGGCATAGGCAGGCGAGGCCGTGTAATAACGGCTTTTGCCAATCAGAGCATACGCAGAGTAAGGATCGCGAAGCATGGCTAAAGGGTGCAGACCCAGCACACGCCGCTGTGCGTGAGAGGCGGTGGTGTAGGCGTGGTAAATCCGCCGATACATTAAATAATGTGCGGTAGCCCAGTTGATTTGGGTAATGCTGACAGTATCAAGACCACTGGCATGACCCATGCTTTTTACTTCCAGGCATATTTGCGATGCACCAGGCAGCTTAACCAGTTCATACAACTTCCCCTTGAGGGTGACGGGCACATCAAAATTGAGTTGCTCGCCATTTTTCTGCCTGACTAAAAGTCTGGCCTCAAGCTCGGGGCCATGGTAGTTCAATTGACCAGTTACCAGCACCCAGCCGGTATCGATGGCAGATATAGTACAAGGTTCAACTTGTTGTAGTTGGGGCTGGGGGCTTATTGCAGAGGATTGTGTCATTCGAACTCCAACTTGTTATTAAACTCGCTTAGAAAGCACTCTTCCAAGTGATCAAGCTGAAGTCTTCTCAAGGTTTCCTTATTGTTGTTTAATCTGTTTTTTATCGTCTTGCTTTTTTCCTCTTTTGAAAGGGATGTTATTTTCTCACGTATTGCCTGTGAGACAGAGTACTCTACAGTTGGTGCCTGCACGACAAATCGAGCATTAGTTTGAGTAACCAGGTAATCTGGTTTCACTTTTTCTACCAGCTCCGGATCTATGTTGCCTGCAGTGTGAATAAAGATATAGCTTTCAAAGATTCGACTTAAGTAGCTGAACATGGAGTAACTTGATGAAGAGCCAAACGTTAAGCAGATTTCTTTGATAGGGGCGCTCTTGTTTGCAAATATGATAATGCGGCCGATATTGGGTAGGCCGTTGTCATAAATAACCGATTTTCTGTAGTTGAATGATTTTAGTACTTCTGTTCTGCAGGTTACTTTTGGGGTCAGCTTATTTCCAAGGTCGCCACCCTTTACCAGGTCTTGATAAACATCATTGCAAAAAAGTTGCTCAAGAGTGCTTTTTTCTATTCC
Organism: Oceanisphaera litoralis; assembly: GCF_016907015.1. GTDB lineage: Bacteria > Pseudomonadota > Gammaproteobacteria > Enterobacterales > Aeromonadaceae > Oceanimonas > Oceanimonas litoralis. The sequence goes on along the minus strand of NZ_JAFBBE010000009.1, from coordinate 10,879 downwards.
TAGCCGTGTTGCCAGCTCAATAGTTGCCGTAAGGGCACCTTTATGGGACCAGTGAGTATCACTTTTGAAGTATGACGTATCTCCTTGCTTCTTAAGCTCTGCCAGTGGGTACACCAGTAAGGACGGAGGAGCCAGTTGCACTACCTGCGTGACGGGGCTGAGGCCTTCCTTTTGGGGATGATACTTGGCACCGACAACGCTTTCCTTGGAAGGGGCAATCAGCATTGCATAATGTTGAGAGTGTTTCTTTGCAAGTGTTTCCATTTCCTGAAAGTAAAGGTTCCACTTGTTCAAGCTTAGGGGGGTTAACCTTACTTTTCCGGTGAACTGGTCCACGCTGTTGTTGGTATCGTTATCCAGAAAAAGCCAGCCCTGCTTTCCCTTTAATACTTTCAATGCATGAGAGACGTGATGAGGGTGAGAGGCTTCAATAACCTGTAGCGGCCATTCGTTATCATTAACTCTCAAGAACAGCTCGATCTTTCCTGCAGAGTAAGGCACGGTGAAGCTGAAGCCGCAATGCGACTGCTTACTGGCGCTTGGTATTCTTTCCTGCATTGCACGAACCACATCCTGCCTTTTAGTGTTGACCTGATGGCAGGTGTCAAAGCTGGGTGACCAGCGTGCGATGATATAAACAGGCTGTTCGCAGCTTTCTTGGAGCAGTACCCAACCTTGCACAGTTAAGCCAGAGTGTGTTGATTTGATCCCATTTTTTCGTGAAGGGTAGTCCAGATGCCATTTTAAGATGGGACTTGGGTTTATCCAGGGCGTTGCGGTAGTGAAAAGCTTTTGTATTCGAGTGCGACAGGCCGAGTTTAGCTTGCTAAATAATGAATAACCCATGAGTTTAAATGTTCTCTTTACTTCTGTCTGTGCCTATAAGCTTGTGCAACACCCCGGCCAGTGCCTGCTGCATGGCGTGCGGGCCGTAATATTGAAAGGCCCGATTCTGGCCGGCCTGGCCCATGGAGTTGCGCATAGCCTCATTTTCAACCAGCATGGCGACATATTCAGCAATCTGGGCAATATCGCCCAGAGGGGCAAGAAAGCCTGATTTACCCTGTTCTACCAGCTCGGGCAGAGCCCCCCATTCATAACAAACCACAGGGCGGCTGGCGGCCATGGCCTCCAGCACGGTACGGCCAAACGACTCCTGAAAATGCGACAGGTTGACCAGCACATCCAGCTGGCCGATGGCCTCTTGTGGTGAAGGCAAATAACCGGCAAAGCGCAGATTAGCGGGAGCAGCCCGTTCAGTGAACAGGGCCTGAGTGTGTTCATTTTCGGGGCCGATCAGCACGCAATCCACCGTTATGCCCTGCTCTTGCAGCAAAACAGCGAGCCGGACAAAATCGTGCAGGCCTTTTTTGGGCAGGTTGCTGCTGACCATTCCCAGTTGCAAGCGAGAGCAAGCCGGAAAGGGCAGGTTGAAAGCATTAATATCAATAATATTACCAATAATATCAACACGATCAGCCGCGTTCAGGTAATTGGCTACCACGTGCGAATTGGCGATAAAAAAGTCCGAATACTGCAGCAAATGCTGTCGTATTTGCTCGGGTTGGCACTGCAAGGCTTCACACAAGGGGGCATCATGTTCCGGCAGTTCACGTACATGTGTAATGCTTGGCACGGCTGTTTTTTTGGCTGCCAGCAAGGGCTCAAACAGGGTGAGGGTGTTGCAATACACCAAGGCGATATTGAACTGCCGAATGAGGCCGGCAAACTGGTCAACAGTATCGACTTCTGTGGTTCGACCGGCCCGCCACCAGTGATAGGGCAATATGGTTACCTGGTGGCAGAGTTCACGTATTTGCTGCACATAAGCGGCGTTTTGCGCCGATGGCAGGGCAACGACCAGGTTATAGGGCAAGCCGGTACAGGCACGCAGCACATCCAGAAAGCTGCGCTCGGCGCCATAGCACTGTTCACTGACCTGATGGGCACACAGCAGCAGCGTAGGGCATTCCGACCGTGGTGCTAACTGCCCTGCATGCAGGGGTGGCGTGTAACCAACAGCCTGGTCGGCGTTGAGCAGATGCAGCAGGGGGTTCTCCGCCACTGCCTTGGACACCGCAAACTGGTAGCCCGAGCCGCTGAAATTGGGCCCCGGATCGCGCCCTTCCCGGTAACCAAAGCGACAGTAATGTTGCCAGGGATCCATGCCGGCACTGGCCACATCCGGATAACGGCGCAAATACCAGCCGGCATTGAACAGGCCGCTTTGTTTGGCCAGCAGGGTCAGGTTATGAGCGCGAGCTTCTGTTGTGCCCCGGCACATGGGGGCGGGGGCGGCAAAGGGGCGCTGGTTGGGCGCGGGCGGCATATACAGCCGGCTGCTGCCCTGGTGCCAGGCCTGCGCCGCCTGGTGATAACGCCGGCGCAGGCCGTTGTCTTCATAAAAGGTGCGCAGGTGAGTGTGGTTTTGCTGAGTGAGTGAATTGGCATCCACCCGGCCAAAGGCCAGAGGCACACCGGGCATCACCTCTGCTACGGCAGCGGGGCCAAATGCCTGAATGATGCGGTAGTAATACTCGGTGTCGGCGTTAACAGACACCCGGTCCCAGAATCCCAGCTTGCGCCGTACCCGGCGGCGAAACATCAGCGACGACACATTGCGCTGCACCCAGTTTGCTTCTTGCCGCCAGGTTGCGATATGCAGTTCTGGCGTGCAGCGCACCCAGTGGCTGGTGCAGGCCATCACATGGCGGTGGCGCCGCAACAGGGCCACCTGGCGCTCTATTTTTTGCGGGTGCGACCAGTCATCGCAGTCGTGGGTGGTAATAAAGCGCCCGCGGGCCACGGCCAGTGCGGTGTTGCGTGCCGCATAGGCACCCTGGTTGGTATTGTGGCGCAGCAGTTTAATGCGTGAGTCTTGCTGTGCCAGCGCCGCCACCACCTGTGCCGATTGATCGGTTGAGGCATCGTCTACTACCAAAATCTCAAGATTTTGCCAGCTTTGCTGCAGCAGGCTGCGCAGGGCCGTAGTGATGGTGGCTTCGGCATTAAAGCAGGGCATAATCACACTCACCAGCGGTGAACGGCGCCACCAAGAGCTTTTAGCGGCAGGTACTGCCGGCGCACTCAGATTATCCAGCGCCAGAGGCTTTTTGGCCTGGTGCAATGCCAGCGGGCATAACCCCTGGCTTTGGTAAAACGCATTGAGTGTGGTCAGGGTGTGATGGTCCGGCAGCATAAACCGGGCCAGGGCATGATCGGGCACTTGGGGCCAGCCCGGCTGTGCCAGCCAGGCGGCGGCCTGCTGCATTTTATCTTGTTGCCAGAGCACACCAAACAGCAACAACCAGGGGCCAGCGTGGTTTACCAACAGGCTGGCGGCCGGCTCGGCAAAATACGCGCTCAATAAAGGCTCCGCCGTGGCGTGTTCACCCCGGGAGGCATGCCAGCGCGCCAGCACCCAGGCGGCCACGGCCGCGTCTGTGCCTTTTCCGGCAGCCAGAGTGTGCAGTTTGCTCAGCACCTGGGTATGACCGCGCCACAGTTCGTCTTCCAGTGCCAGCGCGGCAACCGGGCAGGGCTGGCGGTGCTCGTGCATGCCATGGTGAATAAAGTGCCGCCAGGGATCCATGCCGGCGGCGGCCACGTCGGGATATTGCTTCAGGTACCACTCGGGGTTGAACAAGGCGCGCAGCGTCTGTTCATCCATTGGGGTTGTCAAAATATCCGCGCTCATTAATAAAGCGGCCGGTTTTCGCTTTGGCCAAAGCGCAGGTAATGATATAGCGGGTTAAAGCCGGCTTCTGCCACATCCGGGTTGGCATCAAGGTAGCTCTGGCTGTCGAATTGCGGCCCCGGGTTGCGTCCCTCAAAGCCCCCGCACTTGAGATAATGCAGCGCCGGGTTTCTGGAGAATGCCTTGTCGGTGGCCACATCGGGATATTCACTGAGATACCACTCGGCATTAAACAAAGAAGAGGCGGCCAGCTCGGCAGCCTTGCGCTGCAGCTTTTTCTTTTCCGAGCGTTTTTTCAGCCTGTCTTTAAAGGGGGAGGGAGTGCCGGTTGATTCGGGCTGTTCCTGAACAATGGCCGGTGGCAGTGTCGGCTCCTCTGCCGGCTCTTCCATTGGCTGGCTGGCAAGCAGGCGATTTTCCAGCTCTTGCTGCACGGTAAACAGTTGCTCCAGTAGCTGGGTATTTTCCTGCTGCAGCGCCGCCTGCGTTTTTTGCTGCTCTTGCTGACTGGTTTTCAGGGCTTGTTGTTCCTGTAGCAGAGCCGCCTGTGCTTGTTGCTGCTCCTGTCGGCTGGCTTTCAGCGTTTGTTGTTCTTTATGTAACTGCTTCTGCAGCAGGGCCTTTTCCTGCAGGCCTGCTTCCAGGGCTTGTTGCACCTGATGCAGTTGCACCTGCAACTGGGCCTTTTCCTGCTGCAGCTCGTTCAGCTTGGCAACCTGTTGCCGAGTTACTTGTTGCTCTTGCTCCAGCGCCGCCTGTGCTTTTTGCTGCTCCTGCAGGCTGGCTTTCAGTGCTTGTTGTTCTTTATGCAACTGCTTCTGCAGCAGGGCCTTTTCCTGCAGGCCTGCTTCCAGTGCTTGTTGCACCTGATGCAGTTGCTCCAGCAACAGGGCATTTTCCTGCTGCAGCTCGTTCAGCTTGGCAACCTGTTGCCGAGTTACCTGTTGCTCTTGCTCCAGCGCGGCTTGTGCTATTTGCTGCTCCTGCCGGCTGGCTTGCAGCGTTTGTTGTTCCTGCTGCAGAGCCGCCTGTGTTTTTTGCTGCTCCTGCTGACTGGCTTTCAGTGCTTGTTGTTCTTTATGCAACTGCTTCTGCAGCAGGGCCTTTTCCTGCCGGCCTGCTTCCAGTGCTTGTTGCACCTGATGCAGTTGCTCCAGCAACTGGGTCTTTTCCTGCTGTAGTGCATTCAGGCTGGCAGCCTGTTGCCGAGTTACTTGTTGCTCTTGCTCCAATGTCTGCTGCAGCTGTTGCAGTTGCTGCTCTGCCTTTTTGAGACTAACTTGCGCCTGCTGCCCGGCCTGCATATCGGCTACCAGCTGGTTAAACTCGCTCAGGCCGGGTTGTACAGGTGCCAGGTTTTCCAGGGGCTGCGCCAGGGCAGTAAGCTGTTGTTCCAGCGCGGCCAGCTCCGGGCTGGCGGAAAGCAGGTTTTGCGCCAGCAGGCGGTGCAGCACGGGCCCGATGTGCGCAATGGCGGGTACCGACTGTGGGTGTACTTCCAGGCTGGGCCAGTGCTGGGTGCACAGGGTTTTAAACAACTGGGGGGCGGCCAGCACCTCGGCCAGGTTGAACAACAGCACCCGGCCGCGCTGTTGCTTGCAAAGGCGTACCAGCTGGGCGGCATTGTGCCGCCACAGGGTGACGGCCTGAGAGGGTTCTACTCCCTCACAAACTGCCTGCTCCAGCGCCAGGTGCAGCGGAGCATAAAGTACCAGGGCGCCACTCTGCTCTTCGGCCAGTTGTTGCTCCAGCTGCATAATGGCAGTGGCATTTGTCAGCCCGGCTACGGCAAGCTCGCCGTTGGTAGGGAACTGCCGCAAAACAGAGGCAGCCAGTTGCCAGTTGCAAAATGCCGCGGCGGCAAGGGTTAAGTTCATGGGTGCTCCTGCAAATAAATTCATTGTGCTTGTGTTTTTTGATCAGTCCTGGCCAAAAATATCCCGGGTGTATACCTTGTTGGCCACATCTTGTAAATCGGCATGCCGTCGGTTGGTGAGAATAACATCGGCTTGCTGCTTGAATGCTTCAAGGCTATTAACCAACAGGCAACCCTGAAATTCGGTTTGTTCAAGGGTGGGCTCATAAATAACGACAGATACGCCCTGTTGTTTTAGCCGGCGCAGCACACCCAGCATGGCGCTATGGCGAAAGTTGTCGGATCCTTGCTTCATCACCAGCCGATAAATGCCCACCACCCCGGGCCGGTGCGCCAGCACCCGCCCGGCAATGTAATCTTTACGGGTGCGGTTGGTATCCACAATGGCCTGGATCAGGTTGTTGGGTACATTCTCATAGTTGGCCAGCAGCTGTTTGGTATCTTTGGGCAGGCAATAGCCGCCATAGCCAAAGGAAGGGTTGTTGTAGTGCATGCCAATGCGCGGATCGTGACCCACCCCTTCAATAATTTGCCGGGCATCCAGGCCATGGCTTTCGGCAAAGGTATCCAGCTCGTTAAAATAGGCCACCCGCATGGCCAGGTAGGTGTTGGCAAACAGCTTGATGGCCTCGGCCTCGTTGCTGTTTACCAGCAAGGTGGGCACCTGCTCGGCCAGGGCGCCCTGCTGAAGCAAGGCGGCAAACTGCCGGGCGTGGTGACCATGACCACCCACCACAATGCGGGACGGATACAGGTTGTCGTGCAGGGCCTTGCCCTCGCGCAAAAACTCCGGCGAAAACACAATGTGCTCATGCCCCAGCCGCTGGCGCAAACCGACAGTAAAGCCCACCGGCACCGTAGACTTGATAATAAACACCGCCTCCGGGTTAATGGCCAGTGCCTGCTCAACCACCGCTTCTACCGAGCTGGTATCAAAAAAATTGGTGAGCGGATCGTAGTCGGTAGGGGTGGCCACCACAATATAATCGGCTTCGGAAAACGCCTGTTGCGAGCAAGTGGTTGCATGCAGGCTAAGCGGCTCTGTGGCCAGGTAGTGACTGATGTCGTCATCCTGCACCGGGCTTTGCCCCGCTGCCAGCATGGCCACCCGTTCAGGGTTGATATCAAAGGCCGTCACCGACTGGTGGCGCGCCAGCAACACCGCATTGGCCAGCCCCACATAACCCAGCCCCACCACTGTAATATTTGTCTTAGTCATAAGGGTGTCACTCAACTTGGCTCATTTCGGCGCGCACTCAAGTTATTCCGTGCTCACTGTAGTCATTCCGGCGAAGGCCGGAATCCATTTGTTTTTCTTACAGCTGACAGCTTACGGCTTACAGCTCCCCGAAGGGGTTAAACCGCTTCCGCAATATACTCCGCCAGCTCATTAACCAACGGTGCATCGGCACCTTCCACCATTACCCGCACCAGCGGCTCGGTGCCCGATTTGCGCAGCAGTACCCGGCCATTGCCGGCCAGCTTAACTTCTGCTTCACCCACCCGTTGTTTAACGGCATCGCTTTCCAGCGGGTTGCTGCCGGGAGCAAAGCGCACATTGACCAGCCGCTGCGGGAACAGGGTAAGGCTGCTACGCAGCTCTTTTAGGTTAAGCCCCTGGCTCACGGCGGCCTTCAGCACCTGCAGGGCGGCGATAATGCCGTCTCCGGTGCTGTTGTGATCCAGGCTGATAAGGTGGCCGGAGTTTTCACCGCCCAGCTTCCAACCGTGCTGCTGCAGCTGCTCCATTACATAACGGTCGCCCACCTTGGCACGCACAAAGGGAATATTCTGTTCGGCCAGGGCCAGCTCCAGTGCCATGTTGGTCATCAGAGTGCCCACCACACCACCACCCAGGGTGCCCTGGCGGCTGGCGTGCTGCGCCAGAATAAACAGCAGCTCGTCGCCATCCAGCAACTGACCGGTGTGATCCACCATGGCCAGGCGATCGCCGTCGCCGTCGAAGGCAATGCCCATATCGGCCCGGTATTGCTTGACTGCAGCCACCAATGCCGAGGGGGCGGTGGAGCCGACCTGATCGTTAATGTTCAGGCCATTCGGGCTGGCGCCAATGGTAATGACCTCGGCGCCCAGCTCCTCGAACACCGCCGGGGCAATGTGATAGGTGGCACCATGGGCGCAGTCCAGCACAATGCGTAAACCTTCCAGGCTGAGCTCGGTTGGAAAGGTGCTTTTGCAAAACTCGATATAACGACCGGCGGCGTCGGTAATGCGGCGGGCCTTGCCAAGCGCATTGGACGCCACGCAGTCCATGGGTTGATCCATCATGGCCTCAATGGCCAGTTCAACCTCGTCCGGCAGCTTGGTGCCGTTGTGAGAGAAAAACTTGATGCCGTTATCGTAATAGGGGTTGTGTGAGGCACTGATCACAATGCCCGCCTCGGCTCTAAAGGTGCGGGTAAGGTAGGCAATGGCCGGGGTGGGCATGGGGCCCAGCAGGGCGGCATTGACCCCGGCGGCAGAAAGGCCGGCTTCCAGTGCCGATTCCAGCATATAGCCGGAAATACGGGTGTCTTTGCCGATTAACACGGTTTGGGTGCCGGTTTGAGACAGCACCTTGCCGGCGGCCCAGCCCAGCTTCATGACAAAATCGGGAGTAATAGGAGAGTGACCGACCTTGCCACGAATGCCGTCGGTGCCGAAATATTTTCTGGTCATTGAGTGCTCGATTAATAAAGGTATAAAAAAGGAGGCCCAGTCTATCGCTTACAAGCTTAATGCACTTATCCCTTGTTATGCTCTTCCGGTAGGCTGAAATCCAACCCGGGTGGTAAAGCTGACGCTGACAGCAGCAAGGCTGATGTTTTCCCCTCAACTTCTTCAATCATGCGGTAGTCATCCGCATAGACTTCACGCAAACGGGCTTCCGTGGCGGGGGTGAGTAGCTGGTTCAGCGAAGGCAGGGCCTTGCCCTGTACGTACTTATTACGGAAGTAAATGGCCGGGCAGTCAGGATCTGCCCAAGGCAGTGACACACTGCCTTTCGTCGTGCTGTTGGACGGCTCTTTGAACACTCGGCCGCATAGTTCAGGAGGTAGCAGATCCTGCATTTCCCGGTAGACATTATCCATGCGGATCACCTTGTTGTAGGTAATCGGAAGCAGATGCCATACCTGCGGATAAAGGTGGCCATCGACCTCTTCCCAGCGGTCGGTTTCGAGCAGTACCACATATTCATGTACGAATTCATCAAATGTGAGCAAGCCAGGATCACGCTCTACCACCTTCTCCAGCCGCTTGAGCAGGTCTTCTGCACCATCTTGCTGAATCAACTTGTTTTTGTAGACCGAGAACACTCGATCAATAGGATCACGGTAAACAAACAGCTTGGTCTCGAAGCGCTGGCCAATCTCCGCCGGCGTCAACCCCTTCACTCGGGCATGCTCCGCCATGCAAGCGATGGACGGTAGTTCCCCGGGACATACCCCGGTGTAAAGTTCCTGAAATAACTTTTTGAATGAAGTGGAAGCATTTTTGCGGATGTAAGTATAAAAAAATGACGCGCCTTCTCCCTCGAACAAAAAATCAGGAGAAAATTTTTGCTTGAACGAATAAGTGATAATGCTCTTGAAATTCACAGTTCCAACCTTGCTTATATATAAAAATCTAACCGAATTTTATCTGTAGCGTATATTAATAGCTGGGATTTTTTATCAGGATGAACCTGCCTAATCAAGATTTTCCTTCAAAAAATGTACGCTCCGATGTGTAAAGTAGCTGCTGGCTTTTAAATTATAATCTCTCGAAAGCCTTATCCCGCAAAGGTTTTTCATGATCTCGCCCTAGCGTCGGCCCTCGGTGTTTGGTCAGGGCTGACGCATCAGAGATGAAAAATAGCACAGTTTGATAGAACAGTAAGTAATATAGCATGACTGACGCGTTGCCCTTGGGTATCAGGCGGAGTTCTGTTATCGCTTTAACCGACGTTTTGATCTGGAGAGGATGTTGCCGAGGTTTTGCTTTGTTGCGATAAGAACTCCTCCGATACCGATGAGACTTTTCAAATTGGATAACGATAATAGATAATCAGGTATGTTTTTTATTTTTAAATGTGAAAAGTTTTACTAATTGTTTTTTCGTTGGTCATCTTGTCTTTTAAAAATACTTGGTACTTCAATTTTTGGTTGGTGTTGATGCTGAAAATGAAAGTGTTACTTCTTTGATACATGGCCTTATTAATTTTATCACCATGGTAAAGATAGCAAGCCCAAAGTTGTCTTGCGTCTGGTGTTGTACTTGTTCTAGAAGCAAAGCAAGCTATAGATACTTTATCTTCACTAACTATATAACTAGAATTCACTTCCCATTCTAATTCTAGATTTTTTGTGCTTGGGAAGTTAGATAACCCATTGGAGAAGCTTAAGTATCTACTCAATATTTTATTGTAATCTTGCGGGGCGCCTTCATTGTGAGAACCCAATGTCACTATTTTTTGTATTTCTAAACCAGTGTTTTCTATTAATTCTAGTTCATGCAAGTGCCAATCATCATCTATCCCACAGGTTATTGTTAAATTCATATCTGTAGGTTTTTGTTTTTTTGCTAGATTTAATATTACATCATCAAGTTGCTGCTTGCCTTTTGAGTTAAAATAATTAAAAATGTATTTAGCTCTCTTTTTTATATACTCTCCTATTCTGATTTGAGGGGCGGATATTAATAAATTTTTATATCCTTTTAGTAGTCCGAAAATAAGTGCGGCAGAGGCTGCTTTTGAACTTCCTACAAGCAAGAAACTATCTTGTTTGTTGTTTTTAAATATTTCATCTATAAGATGTTGTAAGTTGTCTAAGTATTCTGTTCCTGAGTCTGAGTCTAGGTAATAGGTGCCTGAGTTAAACTCGGCAGGAGCTTGTTTATCTAAGGCAAAAATAAAATTCACGGGGTGAGAGCTAATTGTTTTTATAAATTTATATTTTTGCTCTTCTCCTTTAACTGGAAGAGATGAAAAGCAAATTACTGTTTTTTTGAATGAGCTCGAGACTCTGGATATGTATTTTATTCCGTTAAAATCATATTCTAGAAAACCTCTTATTACTCTACCTGTTTTTATGCCTGGATATACAGTATTAAAAATATTCCTATTGTTATTTTTTATTAAAGTGGTGTAGTTAAAGGTTGTATTGGCTGGCTGGGAATAAACTGATCTTAGAAAAAACGCATCACTTTTTTTATTGTATTCTCTGCTAACCCTGAGGGATCCCCACAATTTTTGGCACTCAACACGCATAATTTTTGCTCATTTCATCATAGGCCTCGGCAAGATCTTGTTCACTGAACTGGTA
>NZ_JAFBBE010000008.1 GCF_016907015.1 Oceanisphaera litoralis | reverse complement strand
CCTGATCCCATGCCGAACTCAGAAGTGAAACGCAGCCGCGCCGATGATAGTGTGGCAGCTGCCATGTGAAAGTAGGTCACTGCCAGGCACCCAATATAAAAAGCCCGATTCGAAAGAGTCGGGCTTTTTTACGTCTGGGTTTTAACCGTGAGTGACGAATATTGCACGAAGGCTGTGCAATGTGGCCTAGCCGCATCCGATGCCGATGTTTCATCTACCACCGCATTGTTCAGCAGATCCCTTTATCCTCCCAGATGCCAAGGAGTTGCCTGCTGACGTCATCTACAGACAACTCCTTGGTATCTGGAATGTTTACGAGCAGGCGGTGCGGGTCAGTCAATAGGTGCCAAATCTCAACGCCAAGGATGCATCCGGTGATGCTTTCCCCAGCGATCATGGCATCGTTTTTGCCACCTTTCTACTGCTCGTCAAATGGCGGCTGCAAGGCTAAACGATGGGGCGACTCGATCTCGCCCGCTTTTTATGCCGACAGGGTGAATCGCTCGCTGCAGGGCAATATATCGTAATCCACCATCACGGTTTCATCGTTCAGGTGGCGGCGCAACATATCGAAGGCGGCAAAGGCCAGCAGCCGGCGTCGATTGAGCGGGTCACGAAAGTGCATTTGCAGGGTTTGTACCTGACAGCCTTGAGCCGAGAGCAGGGCAACGGGAATACCTTGCGGGCCTTCGGCACCGATGGCCAGGGTCAGCGGACGCACCGAGCGTGTCAACCAGTGGGCGAGATCTTCGGCACCATCCGGCAGCCCCGCCACATAATGGCCTTCAAACTCACGGGTAATGGTGCTGATGGTATCGGTCAGGCGGCCGCCGCTGGCGTCCTCGAAGATGGTCAGATCCTTGTTCAATAACAGGGGGCCCAGGCTGGCGGTAAAATTCATCTGGTCCCGCGCCACCAGGTGAGTGCCCACTTCTTCCAGTAACTGTGCTTCGGCGGCGGCAATGGCGGCCGCATCTTCGGTTTCGATAATCAGCTTCAGCTCTATGGTTGGCGAATTGGCTCGGTAGCCGAGGGTAATGCCGGCCGGCCATTGCCGATGGTCGAGTCGGTCGCTTAATCCGGACTCGGACAGACCGAACAGGAAGAAACGGCGCACCTGGCTATGGCCATTCTGACCGAGCTGACGACGCAGTCGTGGCAGTATTTCATCGTCCATCATTTTTTTCAGCTCGGACGGCACGCCAGGGGTAAAGAAAAAGGTCGCGCGGTTGAGTTTGATGGCAAAACCACAGGCGGTGCCTACCGGGTTGTCCACCAGCTCGGCGCCTTGCGGCAGCATGGCCTGTTTGCTGTTGCTCTGGGGCATGACGCGATGACGGCTGCTGTATTTCTGCTGCATTACCTCGAGCCAGTGCCGATTCAGTTCCAGCGGAACGCCGGCGGCCTCGGCCATGGCGTCGGCACTGATATCGTCCGAGGTGGGCCCCAGGCCGCCGTTGACGATCACCAGGTCGGCCTGGTGGCTGCGTTGCACAAACAGTTCGACCAGATCGGCCTTGTTATCGCCCAGGGTAAAGCGACGGCGAACCTGCCAGCCCTGCTCCAGCAACCGCTGCGACAGCCAGCCGGCGTTGGTATCCGTTATCAGGCCGGTCAGGATTTCATCACCGGTACTCACCAGTTCAATCACGGGTTCCATATGCTTATCCTCGAGGTGCGTTATCGGGATTTTACCGTATCTTCGGTCTGCGGCACACGTCGGGGATGACAAGAGCCGCCGCTTTGTTGTAGATTTCCAGATGTCTAGACTTTCTTACCGATGCTGTACATGGAGTGAGCAAATGCCCATCAGAATTCCGGATCGCCTGCCAGCGGCCGATGTCCTGACTCAGGAAAATATCTTCGTGATGACGGAGACCCGGGCGGTCAATCAGGAAATCCGCCCGATGCGGGTGCTGCTGCTGAATCTGATGCCGAAGAAAATTGAAACCGAAAATCAGCTGCTGCGTATGTTGTCCAACTCGCCGCTGCAGATTGGCGTGGATTTGCTGCGTATCGATGACAGACCCTCGAAGAATACCCCCCAGTCGCATCTGGAACACTTCTACCATGATTTCGAGCAGGTGCAGGATCAGTTCTACGACGGTCTCATCATCACCGGCGCGCCGCTGGGACTGACCGACTTCTGCGATGTGGTGTACTGGGACAAGATAGAGCAGATAGTGGCGTGGGCCAAAAGTCATGTGACCTCGACCCTGTTTCTGTGCTGGGCAGCCCAGGCCGGCCTGAAGATCCTGTACGGGCTGGACAAGCGAACCCGACTGGAAAAACTGTCTGGCGTGTATGAGCATCAGAATCTGGCCCAGTTCGAGCCACTGGTACGCGGTTTCGACGATGTTTTTCTGGCGCCCCATTCCCGCTATGCGGATTTTCCGGTGGACCTTATCCGGCAAAAGACGGATCTGAACATACTGGCGGCGTCGGAAAAGGCGGGCGTGTATCTGGCGGCCAGCCCGGACGGACGGCAGGTGTTCGTTACCGGCCACCCGGAATACGATGCGGATACGCTGGATGCGGAATACCAGCGGGATCTGGACGTGGGTATCGAACCACAGATGCCGGAAAACTATTACCCCGACAACAATGCCGATAATACCCCAAGGGCGACCTGGCGCAGCCACGGTCATCTGCTGTTTGCCAACTGGCTGAATTATCACGTTTACCAGCTGACGCCCTATGACCTGCGTACCCTGAGTGCCACCGGCGAGTCACTTACGCGAGACTAACATTCGTGAGGGGTAGATGGTGAAGGGTGAGGGGGTAAGCGTGAGGAGTAAAACCTGTATCGGCAGATTTAAGTGTTTAACTCTTTACCCCTCACCCCTCACCCCTCACCCCTCACGTACTATTTACTCGATGGGAAAGCCGGCTTTCTCTGCCGCCTTGGCCTTGTTGATCATGGGGGTGATGGTCATGCCCTGCACTATGATGGAAAACAGCACTATGGCGTAGGTCATCATCAGGATCAGATCCCGCAGTTCAACCTGACCCTCGGTGCCAAGCTTGATGCCGGTGGGGATAGACAGCGCCATGGCCAGTGACAGGCCGCCGCGCAGGCCGCCCCAGGTCAGGATCCGTATCGAATACTTGTTGTAGCTGCGGAAACGGCGAAAACCGACATAGGGCAGGGCAACGCTGACGAAGCGACCGGCCAGCACCAGCGGAATACCGCACAGCATCAGAATCCAGGCCTGCCAGTGGAATTGCACCAGTAACATGGCCAGACCAATCAGCAGAAACAGCAGGGCATTGAGAAATTCGTCCATCAGATGCCAGAACTGATCCAGGTACTTCGAACTCTGTTCGGAGAAGCCGGTGTAGCGGGTCCAGTTGCCGATCATGATACCCGCCACTACCATGGCCAGAGCGCCGGACACGCCCAGCATATTGGCGATGGCAAAGCCGGCGGTGGGAATGCACAGGGTCATCAACAGCTCCATGGAGCCGTCGTCGGTGGCGCTGATCATCAGGTGAGACATCAGGCCCAACAGGGCGCCAAATATGATGCCGCCGATGGCTTCGTGGGTGAACAGGGTCATCACCGAGCCGAAGGTCGCTTCATTGCCGTTGAAGGCCACCGCAAAAATGGTCAGGAAGATCACCAGGCCGATACCGTCGTTGAACAGCGACTCGCCCTCAATCTGGATGGCGATTTGCTCGGGGGCGCCCAGTTTCTTGACGATGGCCAGTACGGCGATGGGATCGGTGGGGGAAATCAGCGCGCCGAACAGCAGGCAATAGATAAAGGGCAGGGGAATGGCGGCCACATAGGCCAGCAGCCACAGACCACCGGCCACCAACAGCGTAGAAATCAGCACGCCGAGGAGCACCAGCACCGAAATTTCCCATTTCTGACTTTTCAGGGCCGGCAGGTTAATGCCCAGACCGCCCGCAAACAACAGAAAGCCGAGAATGCCCTGCAGCAGAAACTCGCCGAAGTCGAGGGTCTCGAGGGTGGCAATGGCATGCAATTGCAGCTCGGGCCAGGTCGTTTTACCGAGCAGTAGCATCAGGATGGAGATAAGGAGGGCGCCGAAGGTAATGGCGATGGTAGTCTGGATTTTCATGATGTATTGATTGACGAACGCGATGGTAATAGCCATCGCCGCCAGAATACACAGGGTGTAATAGACGCTCATAGGGACATTTCCGAAAGGTATTTTATTTTATTTGCAAGCTAAGTTGGCCGGTCTTCGCCGGTTGTGCATAGTGTGCCCTAACAGCCCGGGTTTTCACTAGTGAAAACTGCGGTTAAATTATGCATCTTGTCTGCGGTGAGCATGCTTTTAATTGTCGGCCTTGTAGATGGCTGGATTTCCGGGCCCGTATTTTGTGGTAGCATGGGCACCGCTTTCAGGAATCAGGTTGTAACAGGAGTTTTCAGTGTCCAGATCCCCCGTTTTTTCCCAACTAGAACAGGCGCTTGCCGAACGTATTCTGATCATCGACGGGGGCATGGGCACCATGATCCAGTCACATCGACTGGACGAGGCCGCCTACCGGGGCGAACGCTTCGCCGACTGGCCATCGGACTTGAAAGGTAACAACGACCTGCTGGTGCTGACCCAGCCCGAGATCATCGCCGGCATTCACAGCGATTATTTCGCCGCCGGCGCCGATATCATCGAAACCAATACCTTCAACGCCACCACCATCGCCATGGCGGATTATCAGATGGAATCCCTGGCGGCGGAGATCAACCGGGAGGCGGCGCGGCTGGCACGCCGGGTGGCCGATGAGTGGACGGCAAAAGAGCCCCACAAGCCGCGCTTCGTCGCCGGAGTACTGGGGCCGACCAACAGAACCGCGTCCATTTCGCCGGATGTGAACGATGCGGGTTATCGCAACATCAGCTTCGATCAACTGGTGGAGGCCTATACCGAAGCCACCCAGGCATTGATCGACGGCGGTGCCGATCTGCTGATGATCGAAACCATCTTCGACACCCTCAACGCCAAGGCGGCGGTGTTTGCCATTGAAGGCCTGTTCGAACGGCAGAATATACGACTGCCGGTGATGATCTCCGGCACCATCACCGATGCCTCGGGCCGTACCCTGACCGGCCAGACCACAGAAGCCTTCTATCACTCGCTGCGTCATGCCCAGCCCATTTCCTTCGGCCTGAACTGTGCCCTGGGGCCCGATGAGCTGCGTCAGTACGTGGCCGAGCTGTCCCGGATCAGCGAAACCTATGTCTCCGCCCACCCCAATGCCGGCCTGCCCAACGCCTTCGGTGAATATGATCTGGAAGCGGACGAAATGGCCGGACATATTCGCGAGTGGGCCGAAAGCGGCTTCCTCAACCTGGTGGGCGGTTGCTGTGGCTCCACCCCCGAGCATATTCGGGCCATGGCCGAGGCGGTGGCGGGCATCAAGCCCCGAGCATTACCCGAACTGCCGGTGGCCTGTCGTCTGTCCGGCCTGGAGCCGGTACAGATCACGGCCGAGACCATGTTCGTCAACGTCGGTGAACGGACCAATGTCACCGGCTCGGCCCGCTTCAAGCGACTGATCAAGGAAGAAAAATACGATGAGGCGCTGGAAGTGGCGCTGCAGCAGGTGGAAAGCGGCGCCCAGATCATCGACATCAACATGGATGAAGGCATGCTCGACGCGGTGGCCTGCATGACCCGCTTCCTCAACCTGATTGCCGGCGAACCGGATATTTCCCGGGTGCCTATCATGATCGACTCCTCCAAGTGGGAGGTGATCGAGGCCGGTCTCAAGTGCATTCAGGGCAAGGGTATCGTCAACTCCATCTCCATGAAGGAAGGGGAAGCGCAGTTCATCGAACAGGCCAGGCTGGTGCGTCGCTACGGCGCCGCCGTGATCGTGATGGCCTTCGATGAAGTGGGCCAGGCCGATACCCGGGAGCGCAAGTTCGAAATCTGTCAGCGAGCCTATCGCATTCTGGTGGATCAGGTGGGCTTTCCGCCGGAAGACATCATCTTCGATCCCAATATCTTCGCCGTGGCTACCGGTATCGAAGAGCACAACAACTATGCGGTCGACTTCATCGAGGCGGTCAAGGACATCAAGGACAAGCTGCCGCACGCCATGATTTCCGGCGGTGTGTCCAACGTGTCGTTTTCGTTCCGTGGCAACGATGTGGTGCGCGAAGCCATTCATGCGGTCTTCCTCTACCATGCGATCAAGAACGGCATGGACATGGGGATCGTCAACGCCGGTCAGCTGGCGATTTACGAGGATATCGAGCCCGAGCTGAAGGAAAAAGTCATTGCCGTGGTGCTTAACGAGAACGACGGTGCCACCGAGGCCCTGCTCGAGATCGCCGAGCGTTATCGCGGCAGTGGTGCCCAGGTGGCGGATCCCCGGGATCTGGAATGGCGCAGCTGGCCGGTGAACGAGCGGCTGGCACATTCCCTGGTCAAGGGGCTGACCGACTTTATCGAAGAGGATACCGAAGAAGCCAGGGCACAGGCAGTACGGCCGCTGGACGTGATTGAAGGTCCCTTGATGGACGGCATGAACGTGGTGGGCGATCTGTTCGGCGAGGGCAAGATGTTCCTGCCCCAGGTGGTCAAGTCGGCCCGAGTCATGAAGCGGGCCGTGGCTTATCTCAATCCTTTCATCGAGGCCAGCAAAGAGGTTGGCCAGACCAACGGCAAAGTCGTCATGGCCACGGTAAAGGGCGATGTGCACGATATTGGCAAGAATATCGTCGGTGTGGTCTTGCAGTGCAACAACTTCGAGGTGGTGGATCTGGGGGTCATGGTGTCCTGCGAGCAGATCCTGAAGACGGCCCGGGAAACCAATGCCGACATGATAGGCTTGTCCGGCCTGATCACCCCCTCGCTGGATGAAATGGTGCATGTGGCCAAGGAAATGCAGCGTCAGGGCTTCACCATACCGCTGTTGATCGGCGGTGCCACCACCTCCAAGGCCCATACCGCGGTCAAGATTGAACAGAACTACGACGAGCCTGTGGTCTATGTGTCCAACGCCTCCCGTGCCGTGGGCGTGGTACAAACCCTGCTGAGTCGCGAGCACAAGCCGGCCTTCGTCGAGCGGCTGAACAAGGAATACGAGGTGGTGCGGGACCAGCATGCCCGCAAGAAACCGCGTACCAGGCCGGTGACTCTGGCCGAAGCCCGCGCCAACAAGGTCGCCATCGACTGGCAGGCCTACACGCCACCGGTACCGGCCAAACCAGGCATTCACGAGTTTCATGATGTACCGGTTTCGGTACTGCGCGAGTACATCGACTGGACGCCTTTCTTCCTGACCTGGTCGCTGGCGGGCAAGTATCCGCGCATTCTGGAAGACGAAGTAGTAGGCGAAGAAGCCAAGAAGCTGTTTCGTGACGCCAACGACATGCTGGACAAACTGGAGGCCGAAGGTGAACTTCGTTGTTCCGGAGTCATGGGCCTGTTCCCGGCCAACAGCGTCGAAGACGATGTGGAAATCTACACCGACGAGTCGCGCACCGAAGTGCTGCATACCCTGCGCTTCCTGCGTCAGCAAACCGAGAAGAAAGACGGCTTCCCCAACTACTGTCTGGCGGACTATGTCGCCCCCAAAGACACCAAGCCCGACTATGTGGGTGGCTTCGCGGTCACCGGCGGCATCGGGGAAGATGACATCGTTCGTCGTTATAAAGAAGCGGAAGACGACTACAACGCCATCATGGCCAGCGCCGTGGCCGATCGCCTGGCGGAAGGGTTTGCCGAATACATGCACCAGAAGGTACGGCGTGAATACTGGGGTTATGCCGCCGACGAGCAGCTCAGTAACGACGAGCTGATCCGTGAAAAATACCAGGGTATTCGTCCGGCACCCGGTTATCCGGCCTGTCCCGAACACACCGAAAAAGGCACCCTCTGGCAGCTGCTGGATGTGGAGTCGCGCATCGGCATGCAGCTGACCGAATCCTACGCCATGTGGCCGGGAGCGGCAGTGTCGGGCTTTTATTTCTCCTACCCCGATACCCGCTATTTCGCGATAGCGCAGATCCAGGAGGATCAGTTGCTGGATTACGCGGCGCGCAAGGGCATGACGCGAGAAGAGGCCGAGAAGTGGCTGGCACCCAATCTGAGTGCCTAGCCCCAAGCTGGTGACTATGCTGATTCAGGACGCTTGATTCAAGTACCTACCTCAAGACAAGAAGGCGCCGATGGCGCCTTCTTGCTAAATGACGTCTGGCCGGCGCCTTCTTGCGGGTGAGAGATGTATGCTTGTAATAGCGAAGAGCCATGAGCAGCAGAGGGCGACACCAGCATTGATAGCGGGTTTTCGGCGGCAGGGCCGCTGGAAACGCTGGACAGGATTCGGACGATGGCGTAGCGTCTGCCGACTTAACTTCACCACTGGGAGGAGCCTTCCATGTTTGCTGTAAGACACACCGGAACAACAGGATGGCTGCTCCCGGCGGTCATGCTGTTATTGGCCCTCTCGAGTCAGGCGCAGGCCAACCCGCGCTATGCGGCCATCGTGCTGGATGCGGACGGCGGCGAGGTGTTGCACGCGTCCAGCGCCGACGCCGCTCGCTATCCGGCCTCGCTCACCAAGATGATGACACTCTATCTGCTGTTCGAGGCCATGGACAAAAGGCTGATGACCTTGGATACCGCCATGCCGGTATCGGCTCATGCCGCCTCGATGCCGCAAACCAATATATCATTGAAAAAAGGAGATCGGCTGCGGGTACGGGACGCCATTCCGGCCCTGGTGGTGCGCTCCGCCAACGATGCGGCCGTGGTGGTGGCGGAAGCGCTGGGCGGGACGGAAAGGGAGTTTGCCCGTATGATGACCGCCAAGGCAAAGTCGATGAAGATGAGCGCCACCCGCTTCCGGAACGCCTCCGGTCTACCGGACAATGCCCAGGTCTCCACCGCCCGGGATCTGGCAATACTGTCGTTGCGATTGATGAAGGACTTTCCCCAGCACTATCATTACTTTTCAACCTCTTCCTTCAGCTTCAGGGGCAAGACCTATTCCAGCCACAACCGCATGGTAAAAAACCAGGCGGGAGTCGATGGCATGAAAACCGGTTATATCCGGGCATCGGGCTTTAATGTGGCCACCTCGGCCCGGCGGGGCGAACACCGTCTGATTGGCGTTGTGATGGGCGGGAAGACGGCCCGGTCCCGCGACGCCCAAATGGTGAAACTGCTGGATAGTGGCTTCGAGCGGGCGATTCAGCTGGCCAGGGCATCAGGCAGGGCGGCGCCGGCCGGCAAGCCGGTGAGCAGTTCGGATACCGTACCTCAGGTGATCAGGAAAGAGCCCGACGCAAAGGCGCCGGCGGTGCTGCAGCGGGTATCGCTGACCTTGCCGGTACAACAGGTCTCATCGGTAACACAGGTCTCATCGCTAAAACAGGCCTTGCCGGCCGGTGATCTTGGCTGGGCGGTGCAGATTGGCTCTTTCCGGGGCTCCGAACAGGCGCGGGATCGGGCATCCGATGCGGCCCGTCGGTTGGACAATATCGAGCTCCTCCAGATAGCAGTTAACGAGGTGAACATCAGCAATCACACGCTGTACCGGGCCCGACTGGTGGGAATGTACAAGGATCAGGCCAAGAGCGCCTGCCAGCGGCTATCGCGTCAGGGCATGGATTGTCTGGTGGTGAAGACGACGGGTAGTTAACCGCGTGAAGAGTGAAGGGGATAGGAGAAAGGTAACGCCTCACTCCTCTTCTCTTTATTATTGTTTTTTTGACATAGAAAAAGGGGGCAACATCATGTTGCCCCCTTTTTGGATCGTCTGATTGGCTTGTCCGTAAACCGGTTTGCTCCCTGCAATCCCTGACGTGCCTTATCCCTTGTGGCGTTCCCTTTCCCGATCCGTCGGGCTGTCCTTTGTCTTCCTGACCGCAAATCATCCTGATCTGACGTTCGTCTCCATCCTGGAGGTATCCATCACCGCATCCTGCGGGGTTCCTTGCCTGTCCTGGCAGCCTGCCTTCCTGACCGGCTCTTCGCTTCCTGCTGAAAACATAGTAGCCCGATTCGCCCTCTGCTCAACTCAAAAAAGTGAAGACATCTTGACGGTTGGATTCTCGAACATTTTTAAACTAATGATAAGTAAGGTGAAATATTTAATGCTCGGCCAATGGCGTGATCATAAAGCGTTTCTGCCCTCACTGCTTTGAGAGATCTCGCACACGGCGGCTGGTGTTTGTCGCTAGCCATTGCCCTGGGCGGCTTCGTGCTGCAGCAACCAGGATTTGCGCGCGAGTCCTCCGGCATAACCGACCAGCTTGCCACTGGCGCCGATGACCCGGTGGCAGGGAATGATAATGGCGATGGGGTTGCGGCCGTTGGCCAGCCCGACGGCCCGCATCGCATTGGGGTTGCCGACAAGCAGTGCTATGTCCTTGTAGCTGCGGTGCCGGCCGTGAGGAATGGTTTGCAGGGCCTGCCAGACGGCGTGCTGAAACGGTGTGCCTCGGGGGGCCAGCGGTAGCTCGAAGTGGCGGCGTTTACCTGCGAAATATTCTGCCAGTTGCCGACAGGCAGATTGCAGCAAGGGGGTGGAAGGGGCGATATTTTTATCGGCGTTATCGGCGTTATCGGCCTCGTCGATGAAGCGCAGTTCCGTGATGGCGTCGGTGGTGGCGGAGATGGAGAGCCAGCCCAGTGGGCTTGGCTGGGTGCAGTGTGTCGTCATGACAGACTCCGAGATGACAAGGGGATACCGTGATTGTATCCCCCTTGCCGTCGATGGTGGCGTTAAAATTCGCTTAGCGGCCAGGCATCGAAGGCGGGCTCTTCGTACGGGTGTGCCGCACGCAGGGCGTCGACGGCGGCGTGGATCAGGTGATCCTCGCACACCAGTTCGATGCGCAGCTCATTGACCCGCTCCAGCTCACCGGCCTGGCCGATAAAGGGGGTGGCGCCGGCCAGAGGCCGGAACTGGCCCTGGCCGCGGGTTTCGAAGCAGCACCGATCGTAGTCGCCAATTCTGCCGGCACCGGTGGCGAACACGGCCTGCTTTACCGCTTCGGCATGGGAGTCGGGCACGAAGAACACCAGCTTGTACATGGATGACTCCTCGGAGACTCAGGGGTGGGATTTCTTCAGGAATCGGGCGGCCAGCACGATATGCAGGCCGTTGACCTTGCCTTCGATATGCTCGGTGGCGCCGCACAGCTCACAACGGCCGCCGCTGCGTTGCTGTAATTGTTGTTCTATGGTCATGATGAGGACTCCAGCACAGACAGATAGTAACGATCACGCGATCCTAGCATAAAACCGGGTACTTGTTGTGGTTATGGCGGCGATGACAGACAATGAGAGTCTCATATGGGCTTGTTACTGAACGGGGGCGAACAGCATGAGCGAGACGAGCACGGCACTGACCCTGACCACCGGCGCCCGTCCTTGTGTCTGCCTGCAGGGAGCCTGGACCCTGGCGCATTATGCGCAACTGGCGCGTACCGTGGCGCGACCGACGGCATCGGTCGTCTGTCTGGATGCCTCCGGCCTCACGGCTCTGGATACCGCCGGTGCCGCCCTGCTGGTGAAGTTGCTGGGTACGGATACCCTGTGCCGCATATTGCCCGACGCCAGCGGGCTGTCTGCCGAGCGCCGGGCGCTGCTGCTGGCGGTGGCCAACGCCATGGCCGGGCGGGAATCGCCACCGCCCGCGGCATCCCGCTGGACCGACGGCCTGGCCCGGCTGGGGAAATTCATGCTGAATGGCTGGCGGCAGTGGGTTCTGCTGCTCGGCTTCATGGGCCTGACCCTGAGTACCCTGGCGGCATCGATAGCCCGGCCGCGGAGCTGGCGGCTCACCGCCCTGGTGGCACAGATGCATCAGTGCGGCCTCAATGCGGTACCCATTGTCGCCCTGCTCACCTTTCTGGTGGGTGCCGTGGTGGCCTTTCTCGGCGCCACCGTACTGGCCAACTTCGGCGCCACCATCTATACGGTCGATCTGGTGGCCTATTCCTTTCTGCGTGAATTCGGGGTGCTGCTCACCGCCATTCTGCTGGCCGGCCGCACTGCCAGCGCCTTTACCGCCCAGCTCGGTTCGATGAAGGTGAACGAAGAACTGGACGCACTGCGCACCCAGGGGCTGGATCCCATCGAGCTGCTGGTGCTGCCGCGACTGCTGGCGCTGACGCTGACCTTGCCGTTGCTGACCTTTATCGCCATGCTCTCGGGCATGGTCGGTGGTGCCCTGGTGTCTTTATTGTCACTCGATATTGCGTTAGCCCAGTACCTGGCCATAGTGCAGCAGGTGCCGGTACGACATTTTCTGGTG
The DNA here is from genome assembly GCF_016907015.1 of Oceanisphaera litoralis. Taxonomy (GTDB): domain Bacteria; phylum Pseudomonadota; class Gammaproteobacteria; order Enterobacterales; family Aeromonadaceae; genus Oceanimonas; species Oceanimonas litoralis. The sequence continues at coordinate 141,594 of NZ_JAFBBE010000008.1, read as the reverse complement.
GGGATGGGCAAGGCACCGCTGTTTGCCCTGCTGATCGCGTTGATCGGCTGTCTGGAAGGATTCAAGGTCAGCGGCAGTGCCCAGTCGGTGGGTGAACACACCACCTCCAGCGTGGTGCAGTCGATCTTCGGGGTGATACTGCTGGATGCGATTGCCGCCCTCTTTCTGATGGAGATGGACTGGTGAGTCAGACCGGCGAAGTGGTGATCCAGGTACGATCGCTCGACAACAAGTTTGGCACCCATGCGGTGCATGAGAGTCTGGATCTGGACGTTTATCGGGGCGAGATCCTCGGGGTGGTGGGTGGATCCGGTACCGGCAAGTCGGTATTGCTGCGATCCATCGTTGGTCTGCATCGGCCCAGCGGCGGTGAGGTGCGGCTACTGGGCCAGAATCTGCTGGCCTTGTCGGAGCCGAAACGGGTGCTGCTGGAGCGACGCATGGGGGTGCTGTTTCAGAAGGGGGCGCTGTTCTCTTCGCTCACGGTGGCGGAAAATATCGAGCTGGCGCTGATCGAGCAGGCGGGCCTGTCCCGCATCGATGCGGCTTACCTGGCGTCGGTTAAGTTGGCGCTGGTCGGGCTGCCGGCCGTGGCGGCAGACCTGTATCCGTCCGAGTTGTCCGGGGGCATGATCAAACGGGCGGCGCTGGCCCGGGCGCTGGCGCTGGATCCGGATGTGCTGTTTCTCGACGAGCCCACCGCAGGCCTGGATCCCATCGCGGCGGCGGCCTTCGATCGGCTGTTGCTGACGCTGCGCGATGCGCTCAATCTGACGGTATTTCTGATCACCCATGATCTGGATACGCTTTACAGCAGCTGTGATCGGGTGGCGGTACTGGCCCACAAGAAGGTGCTGGTGGCCGATCGGCTGGCGGCGGTGGCCGCCACCGACGATGCCTGGGTACAGGATTACTTTCATGGCCCCCGCGGCCGGGCCGCGAGTCAGGCGGCCGAACTGGCTCGCAAGGAGTGACAAATGGAAACTCGTGCACATCATGTACTGATCGGTTGCTTTACCCTGGCCATTGCCGCCGGTGTACTGCTGTTCGCACTCTGGCTGGCCAGAGCCGGCGGTCAGCAGGACTTTCGGCTGTACGATATCGTGTTTCGGGAGGCGGTCAGCGGCCTGACCGTAGGCAGTGCGGTAGAGTACAACGGCATTCGGGTCGGGGAAGTGGAAAACCTGTCTCTGGATCCGCAGGATCCCCGGCGGGTGCTGGCCCGGGTGCGTATCGCCCGGCAGACCCCGGTAAAAACCGATACCCGGGCCCGGCTGGCGCTGGCCAATATCACCGGTGCCGCCAATATCCAGCTGAGTGACGGCTCGCCCGCCAGTCCGACCTTGCAGGGCGAAGGCGATGCCATACCGGTGATCCTGGCGGATCCTTCCCCCATAGCCCGTCTGCGGGTGAACAGCGAAGAGCTGCTGGTGGGCATTACCTCCCTGGTCGACAAGGCCAATCAGCTGTTCTCGGCGGAAAACAGCCGGCACCTCGGCCGGGTGCTGGCGAACCTGGACGAAACCACCGGTGTAATTGCCGGGCAGAAAGACGAACTTGGCCAGGGCATGGCGGATCTGGCCGAGGCCAGCCGGCAGATGAAAGCCACCATGAACCAGGCTTCCCGGCTGCTGGATCAACTGGAGGGGCAGCTCGAAGGTAAGGGCGAGCGTCTGCTCGCCAATGCGGATCACACTCTGGCGTCTCTCGAGCGATTCAGCCGCCATCTCGATCGCCTGCTGGCCGATAATCAGCAGGCAGTGGGCTCGGGTCTGCAGGGCATGGCCGAGCTGGAGCCGACCTTGCGCGAGTTGCGCCGCACCCTCGCCACCCTGGGTGAAGTGGCCCGACGTCTGGAAGAGGATCCGTCCGGCTTTCTGCTGGGCGGGGAAAAAATCCGGGAGTTTCAACCATGATGACGATGAAAGGGTTATGGGCTCATGTGCCGTTGATATGGCTATTCCTGTTGCTGACACTGAGTGGCTGTACCCTGCTGCCGGCTTCCCCGCCGGTCACCTTCTATCGCCTGCCGTCACCGACCCAGGCTCCGACCCAGATACCGACCCAGGTGTCTGGCATGGAGTTGACCCTGCGCATTACCCGTCCCGAGACCAGCGGCCTGCTGGCCGGTACCCGCATCGCGGTGGTGCCGCAAGACAACCAGCTCAGCGCCTATCAGGGCGTGCGCTGGGTGTCGCCGGTGCCGGTATTGTGGCGGGATCAAGTGATCGAGGCGTTCCAGCAGGATGGACGTTTCCGGTATGTGGGCAGCGACGAAGACAGCTGGCCAGTCGATCTGGAGCTGGGGGGCGTACTGCGCGCCTTTCAAGCCGAATACCGCCAGGGCCGCCCCGTGGTCGTCATTCGCTTCGATGCTCGGCTGCTGGACCCGCACCGGCGCACCATACTGGCCAGTCGGCGTTTCGAAGTCCGTGAAACTCCGCAGGGGGCAGAGGTGCCGGCGGTGGTGGCGGCGTTCGGGGTGGCCCATGAGCGATTGGCGCGGGAACTGCTCGACTGGCTGCCGGCCGCACGGCGGCGATAATCGATGAAACCGAGGCCCAGCAGATTTCACCGGTTTTTTGCCGGCCCCTCCCACAGCCTGCTGCCGCTGGTGTTGCTGGGGGGCGTGATCGGCCTCGCTGCCGGTCTGGTGATGTTCGGCTTTCTGAGCCTGCTGAACCTGACCCTGGGCTGGCTGAATGGCGCCAACCTGGAAGATTTCGAGTCTCTTTCACCCTGGTGGCGACTGGGATTGCCGGTGCTGGGCAGCCTGCTGCTGATCCTGCTTTATCGGCTGACGCCGGTATCGGGCCAGACGGTAGGGCTGGCCTATGTGCTGGAACGGCTGCAGTTCGGGCGGGGACAGTTGCCGGTGGCCAATACCGCCTTTCAGTTTATGGCGGCCCTGATCGCACTCGGCACCGGCCACAGTGTCGGCCGCGAAGGGCCGGCGGTACACCTGGGGGCCGGCATCGCCAGCCTGCTGGGGCAATATACGCATCGCCCTCCGAGTCAGCTGCGATTGCTGATTGGCTGTGGTACGGCGGCGGCCATTTCCGCCGCCTTCAACACGCCCCTGGCCGGGGTGCTGTTCGCGATGGAAGTGGTGCTGATGGAATACAGTCTGCTGGGATTTGCCCCCATCATCGCCGCCGCCATCAGCGCCTCGGCCTTTGGCGGCGCGCTGCTCGGCCCTCACGCTGTGTTGCAGCCGGTCCGCTTGTCACTGTCAGGCTATGGCGATATTCCCGGCCTGCTGCTCACCGGGATTTGGATGGGGCTGGTGGCGGTGCTGTTTCACTATCTGGTCCGGCTTTTTCTTCGTTTCCCCCTCAAGAGCCGGGCGGCCAGGCTGCTGCTGGCCGGCCTGATCACCGGCGGGCTGGCGCTGTTCGTTCCGCAGATCCTCGGTTCGGGTTACGACACCATCAACGCCACCCTGGGCAATCAGCTGCCCTGGTTGCTGCTGTTGCTGATCCTGGGTGCCAAGCTGATTGCCACGGCGGCGGCCATCGGCCTGGGGGTGCCGGGCGGCCAGATAGCCCCCATGCTGATGCTGGGGGTCTGTGCCGGAGGCGTGGCGGGTACCCTGGTGCCGGGTGCTTCCGAGCCGGGCCTCTACGCCCTGTTGGGCATGGCGGCCATGATGGGGGCCGTGCTGCATGCGCCCCTGACGGCCTTGGCCACGGTACTGGAGCTGTCGCTCAGTGCCGAGGCCATGTTTCCGGCGATGACGGTGGTGCTCAGCGCCAACCTGGTCTGCCAGCACGGCTTTCGGCAGCCGTCGCTGCTGCTGACCCTGCTCAGGGAACGGGGGCGCCTGCTGCAGACCCATCCGCTGCGTACCGCCCTGGCGCAGCGTTATCTGTCCGAGCTGGCCAGCTTTCGCTTCACCGAGCTCGATCTCGAGCAGGACAAGAACCTGGATACCGTGCTTGAGCAGAAGCTGCCCTGGGTGGTGGTGAGACAGGCGGGGACTTGCTATCTGGTCGAAAGTGAGGAACTTGAGGAGACGTATCGACAATGGCAGTTGCAGGAAGATCAGGCGCTGCAACAGGCGCTGGCACCGCTGTTGAGTGACCGTTTACGGCTGATTGAGCTGACCGAGGATGCCTCCCTGCTGACGGCGCTCAAGACGCTGCAGCAGGAGGAAACCGCCGGCTTTCTGCTACCGGTGGGTCGCCAAGGCCTGGGGCTGGTGACACGCCGGCGTCTGGTGACCATGCTGACCACGGATGATCCCATCCAGTAGTGTAAAAAATCGTTAGGGGGAAAGCGTGAGGGGTGAGGAGAGCATCTCACCCCTCACCCCTCACAGGTCAGCTAATGCCTGTTCAGCCCGGGCCTGCCATGGGCCGGGAAGGGCTGCCGCCTGCTGCAGGCTGGCGATGGCCTGGGGTTGCTGGCCCAGGCCTTTTTGAGTCAGCCCGAGATTTAGCCAGGCGACTGCCAGCGCGGGATCCTGTTCGGTGGCCTGTTCAAAGGCGTCGGCCGCCGCCTGCGGGGCACCACTGGCATGCAGTGCATTGCCCAGCGCAAACCAGCCCATGGCATGGCCGGGCCAACGTGCGACCAGCGCCCGCCAGGCGGGCAGGGCGGCCTCGGCACCGGCCGTGGCTTCAAACGCCGCTATGCTGTCGGTGGCCTGCTGCGAGCCGATGCTTGGAGGCAGCCGCCCCGGCGGGAGTACCACCATGGCCCAGCGGCCACTGCGCGCCCAGGTGGCGTCAAAACGGCTCATGTCGGTCACCTGACGGGATTGCTCGCCGCTGTGCAGTACCAGCTGTTCTCGCTGTCGGTTGTAACCTATGACGACCGCATAATGCCACCTGGGCCAGAGCGGTAGCGACAGGTTCTGCAGCACCACCACCGGATGCCCGGCGTTCACTTCCGACAAGAGGGCAGCGAAGCTGCCATCCAGCGGGTAGCTGATACGCCGGTGTCGCCGCACCGAGGCCATCATCTCCGGTGGTACACTGCCTTCTCGACCGGGTACGTACACCTGGGGGATTAACTGAGCCACGCTTACCTCGACGCCGCCGGCATTAAGCGCCATGGCCAGCGATGCCGGACCACACTGGTAGTCGCGCTGACTGTGAAAGGGCACGCCGGTAACATAAGCCTGATCCGGGAGCAGACCCGCCGTGTCCGGTGATAACCGGGGCCTGGTGGCGCAGCCATTCAGCACTACCGTCAGCATCAACATCAATATCGGCGGCATCTGTACCGGTAATGGAAAAATGCCCGACAGGCGGACGTTTTGCAGATGATGACGGAGCGCCTTCATCGGTTGGCCTAGTGCTTTCAGCGGTCGAAATAAAGCCATTAGCGGGTGAAGGGAAAGACGTGGGTCAGGCCCAGCAGATCGGTGACCAGCAGTATGATGAAGACGGTGAGCAGGGCGCCGACCACACCGTTGGCCCCGGCGGGCATATTATCCAGCTGTTCGGCCATCTGCTGCACTTCCTGATCCGACAGGGCGGCAACCCTGGCCTCGACGTCATGTAATTCAACTCCCTGGTTGACCAGCTGTTCACGCACGTCGGCGCGGGCCAGCAGCTTGCCGATACGTTCGCGCTTGGCACTGGCCTGAGCTGCATTCAGCGCACTCTGGGTGGATACCAGCTGGATGGGCTGGGCCTGAACGGCCAACGGCATTGTGCCCATCATCAGGGACAGGATCAGTACCGGATTGAGTATCCGAAAGAATCTTTTCATTATCATTGTTATTCTCCTTAAGCTGGGGGTAGAACGAAATGGATTCGTTCCGAAAGCACGAATTTCATATACAGGGGGTCCGAGTCATGAGTATAGACAGCGTGAAAGAGCAGGGTTGTCATTTGAAGCACCAAATGACACGGCTTTTACCTGTGGATGTCGTTGACGCCGACATCCGGGTTTTGTCCTGACCGCTATTCGACTATTTGGGGAGGCGTTATTTCTGGTTATTTGAAGGGGGGGCGGGTGCTGCTGGTGATCTGGTTATGCTGTTTGCCTGCTCTGGCCGATGATATTGCCGTTGAGCGTCTGGGGGTGGAGATGGTGGAAATCGTGCCGCATGCAGCCGATGCCTTTACCCAGGGGCTCTTGCTGCATGATGGCTATCTTTATGAAAGCACCGGCCTCTATGGCCGGAGCAGCCTGCGCAAGGTGAATCCGCAAACCGGCGAGGTGGTGCAACGGCTGGCGCTGGATCCGGCTTATTTCGGCGAAGGGCTGGAGCGGATCGGCAACCGGCTTATCCAGCTGACATGGAGAGAAGGGCTGGCGCTGGTGTATGACCTGGATACGCTGACGCTGGTGCAGGCGCACCAATACGGTGGTGAGGGCTGGGGCTTGTGCTTCGATGGCGAGGCGCTGTGGATGAGCGACGGCAGTGCCACCCTTTACCGGCGTGATCCGGTGGATTTTTCTCTGCAGGCCAGCGTGACGGTGATGCAGCAAGACTGGCCTCGAGATAGGCTCAACGATCTGGCCTGCGTCGGCGACTACATCTACGCGAATGTCTGGAAGGAGCATCGTATCGTCAGAATCGACAAGCACAGCGGGCGAGTCGATGCCGACATCGACACCACCCCGCTGCTGGCCTTGAGTGGCCGGCCCGCGGATCCCGAGGCGGTACTCAACGGTATCGCCCATGATCCTGGCCGTGACGAGTTTTACCTGACCGGCAAGTTCTGGCCCAGGCTGTTCCGGGTTCGCTTCGTGCCGGCGGCACAGTGAGCGCTGCTCAAGGCTCCTCGGCGGCGGTGACTCTGGCCGTGTTGCCAGCCTGACTGGCTGGGCCCTGATTCAGGGTCTGTAGTGTTTGGCTGATATTGTCCTGCTGAAGAGTGGCATCATCCGGATAGAAATAACGAGCCTGTTGCAGCAATGCATCCGCTTCCTGCGGTCGATCCAGCCGGTTCAGGGCCAGCGCCATGTTGTAGTAAATGTTGGCCCTGGGGGTATGGCGCACAAACTGCCGGCCCCAGTCGACATAGGCCTGCAGCTCTTCGGTATTCTGCTGCGCCGAGCCGACCGCCAGTCGCAGCGACATGGCGTTGAATTCCAGCCGGGTCAGCCAGGCCAGGGGGTTGCTGGCCGACAGCAACAGCTCGGGTTCCTTGCCGCCGCCGCGTTCATACTGGGTGACGACCCGGGCGGTCTGCAGCCCGGTGAGCATGAAGGGCACCACCAGCGCCGGGATCAGCAGGGCGGCAAAGCGGGCCAGCAGCCAGGGGCGATAGGGCCGGCTGTGCGGCGCTTCCAGCCGGGTGTCTATCCAGTACAGCAGCACCAGCAGGGTTACCCAGTGGGCCAGGGAATGATAGAAGGGGTATTCGGTCTGGCTGTGCAGGGCGATGGGCCAGATCAGGGCGGCCAGCGCCAGCGCATGGCGCCAGGGGGCCTTGAACAGCAGACGCACGAAGGCCAGCGCCACCGAGATAATGGCCAGCACCGGCAGCAGACCGCCCTCCACCCCCCAGTAGAGCAGTTCGTTATGGGGATGATCCAGATTGGGTGGCATCATGGGCAGCTCGGGCAGCAGTGCTCGTTGGCTGCCATAGAACTCCATGAACTGGCGTTCGAAGTCGCCATAGCCTGCGCCAAACCAGGGGTGCTCGGTAATGAGTGCCAGGCTTTGCAGCCAGATCTGTGTGCGAATTCCGGGGTCGGTATAGATATCGGCTCCGCGCTGTACGCCTTCGACCAGGGCCATGGAAGTCAGCCCGATTGCGATACCCAACCCGATCAGCCCTAGCCCCCACAGGCAATATTTCGGTTTCTGTTGCCAGGCCCAGGGCAGAAGCAGCACAAGGCCAATCAGGCCGCCGAGCAGGCCGACCCGGGATTGCAGCACCGTCAGCAAAAGGGAAGACGTCACCAGCACGGCACCCAGCCAGAACTGCCTCACGACCGGCAGGCGGCGAGTATCGGCCAGTCCCAGATAACAGGCCAGTATCAGGCCGGTGGCCATGAAACTGGCCATCACATTGGGCTGCTGGAAGATGCCGTAGGGACGATTGGTGTCGGTGTTGTAGCCAATCCAGTTGCCGGGCGTCAGCAGATAATACTGTGTCAGGCCGAGCAGGGCTTCCAGGCTGACGGCGGCCAGCAGCAGATACAGCAGCCGATAGCGGGCCGTTTCATTGAGGCGGCATTGCAGCAGGCCAAACCAGAACAGCAGGCCGCCCGCCAGCCCCGCCAGCCGGGGCAGGGCATGATCGGCAAAGCCCCGGTTGGGGTAGAGCAGCGGCACCAGCAGCAGCAGCAGCACCAGCCAGCACCAGAGGTGAAAACGGCTGTAGCTGACGCTGCGGTTGAGGGTCATCTGCCACAGTCCCAGCCCGGTCATCAGCGAGATAAAAATCCAGCCCACCATGTTGAACGGCAGGTAGAAGCCGGAGCCGCCGGGGTTGTGCATAAAGTAATGCATGCCGCCCAGCGACCAGGCGGCAAAACACCAGAACCAGAGGTAGGGTAATGACATCCGTTTCATCCTTGTATCCATATCGATTAGCGGCCCTTCAGCATAGGCCGTAAAAAGCGAGCCGTATGAGACTCTTTGTGTTCCGCCACCTGTTCGGGGGTGCCGGTGACCAGGATCTGGCCGCCGCCGCTGCCGCCTTCCGGCCCCATGTCGACTATCCAGTCGGCGGTTTTGACCACATCGAGGTTGTGCTCGATGATCACCACGGTATTGCCGTGATCGCGCAACCGGTGCAGTACCGTCAGCAACAGCTGAATATCGTGAAAATGCAGGCCGGTCGTCGGTTCATCCAGAATATAGAGGGTCTGGCCGGTGTCGCGCTTGGACAGCTCCTTGGCCAGCTTGACTCTCTGGGCCTCGCCGCCGGACAGGGTGGTGGCAGACTGACCCAGTCGGATATAGGACAGGCCCACGTCCACCAGGGTTTGCAGCTTGCGGGAAATGGCCGGTACCGGCGCGAAGAAGTCGCCGGCTTCTTCCACCGTCATGTCCAGCACCTCATGGATGCTCCTGCCCTTGTATTGGATCTCCAGGGTTTCCCGGTTGTAGCGTTTGCTCTTGCAGACATCGCAGGGCACATAGACATCGGGCAGGAAGTGCATCTCCACCTTGATCAGGCCATCGCCCTGACAGGCTTCGCAGCGGCCGCCCTTGACGTTGAACGAGAAGCGGCCCGGCTTGTAGCCCCGGGAGCGGGCTTCCTGGGTCGCGGCAAACAGCTCGCGAATCGGGGTGAAAATACCGGTATAGGTGGCCGGGTTGGAGCGGGGTGTGCGGCCGATGGGGCTTTGATCGATATCCACCACCTTGTCCAGCTTGTCCATGCCCTCGATGCTGTGGTAGGGCGCGGGCTGGCTGACGGTGGCCTTGTTCAGCTCCCGGTGGGCGATGGGAAACAGGGTGTTGTTGATCAGCGTCGACTTGCCCGAGCCGGACACCCCGGTGACACAGGTCATCAGCCCCAGCGGCAGCTTCAGTTCGACGTCTCGCAGGTTGTTGCCGCAGGCGCCGTTCAGCGTGAGCCAGTGCTCACCTACCGGGGTGCGCCGGTCCGGTATGGCGATGCTTTCCCGACCCGACAGATAGGCGCCGGTGAGCGAGTCGGGGTTGGCCATCACCTCGGCCGGGGTGCCCTGAGCGACGATTTCGCCGCCGTGCACGCCGGCACCGGGGCCGATATCCAGCACATGGTCGGCGGCACGAATGGCATCTTCGTCGTGCTCCACCACGATCACGGTATTACCCAGATCCCGCAGGTGGGTCAGGGTCGACAGCAGTCGCTCGTTGTCACGCTGGTGCAGGCCTATGCTGGGTTCATCCAGTACATACATGACGCCCACCAGGCCGGCGCCGATCTGGCTGGCGAGCCGGATGCGCTGGGCCTCGCCGCCGGACAGGGTGTCGGCGCTGCGCGACAGGGTCAGGTAGTTGAGGCCGACATTGACCAGAAAACCCAGCCGGGCCACGATCTCCTTGAAGATCTTGTCGGCGATCTGCGCCTTCTGTCCGGTCAGTTCCATGTCGGTAAAAAAGGCGTGGGCCTCGCCAATGGCCATGTCCGCGACCTGGGGCAGGGTATGGCCGGCCACAAACACGTTGCGCGGCCCTTCTTTCAGGCGGGTGCCGCTGCAACCGGGGCAGGCGCGGTGGCTCTGGTATTTGGCCAGCTCTTCCCGTACCGAGTTGGACTCGGTTTCCCGGTAGCGCCGTTCCATATTGTGCAATATGCCTTCGAACGGATGCTTGCGTACCAGCACATCGCCGCGGTCGTTCATGTACTTGAATTCGATGCTGGTGCGGCCCGAGCCGTACAGCACCGCCTGCTGTATCGCTTGCGGCAGATCCTGATAGGGAACCTCCAGATCGAAGTCGTAATGTTCGGCCAGGGACGTGAGCATCTGATAGTAGTAGTAGCTGCGCTTGTCCCAGCCGCGGATGGCGCCACCGGACAGGCTCAGTTCCGGGTTGCTGATCACCTTGTCCGGATCGACGACCTGTTGCACGCCCAGGCCGTCGCAGCTGTCGCAGGCGCCCGCCGGGTTGTTGAACGAAAAAATGCGCGGCTCCAGCTCGGCAATGGAATAACCGCACTGGGGGCAGGCGAAGTTGGCGGAAAACACCAGGCCGATGTCATCGGCGTCGTCCATCGACACCACGGAGGCGATGCCGCCGGACAGCTCCAGGGCCGTCTCGAAGGATTCCGCCAGTCGCAACTGCAGATCCTCGCGCACCTTGAAGCGGTCCACCACCACTTCGATAGTATGTTTCTTCTGCAGTTCCAGCGTTGGCGGATCCGACAGATCGCAGACCTCGCCGTCGATACGGGCGCGAATAAAGCCCTGAGCGGACAGATTATCGAGCAGCTTGCTGTGTTCACCCTTGCGGTTGCGGATCACCGGCGCCAGCAGCATCAGTCGCGAGCCCTCGGGCTGTTCCAGCACCTTGTCGACCATCTGACTGATGGTCTGGGCCGTCAGGGGCTGCGAGTGGGTCGGGCAGCGGGGCTCGCCCACCCGGGCGAACAGCAGCCGCAGGTAGTCGTAGATTTCGGTAATGGTACCGACGGTGGAACGCGGATTGTGGGAGGTCGACTTCTGCTCAATGGAGATGGCCGGCGACAACCCTTCTATATGATCCACATCGGGTTTTTCCATCAGGGAAAGAAACTGACGGGCATAGGCGGAGAGCGACTCCACGTAGCGGCGCTGACCCTCGGCGTAGAGGGTATCGAAGGCGAGGGACGATTTGCCCGAGCCGGACAAGCCTGTGATGACGATCAGCTTGTCCCGGGGCAGGTCCAGACTGATGTTCTTCAGGTTGTGGGTCCGGGCCCCGCGAACTTCGATTTTATCCATCTGCTGCATCACCTTGGTGTAAATTCGACCGGCTAGTATGGCACTGGATGAATAGCCAGCCAAGGGACAATAAGGATTAATCTTGACTCTATCCCCGTGCTAAACTAGGTCTCTTTTTTGATCCTTAGATCCTGTTGATGACGGAAGAATATCCATGAGCGACGAGCAAGGCTTCAGCCCCCGCGAACGGCGGGCCTCGTTTACCCTGGCGGGCATTTTCGGCATGCGGATGCTCGGTTTGTTTATGATCATGCCGGTATTTGCCTTGTATGGTCAGGAGCTGATCGGTTTTTCCCCCCTGTGGGTGGGTATCGTCATCGGCATCTATGGCCTGACCCAGGCCCTGTTGCAGATCCCCGCCGGCTGGCTGTCGGATCGCATCGGTCGCAAGCCGGTGATCTATGCCGGGCTGACGCTGTTTGCGCTGGGGTCTGTGGTGGCCGCGTTGTCCGATTCCGTGTATGGCGTGGCCCTCGGTCGGGTACTGCAGGGCTCCGGCGCCATCGCCGGTGCCATTCTGGCGCTGGCTGCCGACATTACCCGGGAAGAAAACCGCACCAAGGCCATGGCCATCATCGGGGTCTGCATCGGTATTTCCTTCGCCATCGCCATGGTACTGGGGCCGTTACTGGCGTCTCTGTTCGGCTTGTCGGGGGTGTTCTGGACTACGGCCCTGCTGGCGGTGGTGGGCATCCTTATGGTGCGCTTCCTGCTGCCGGAATCGGCGCATCGCGGCCAGATCCGCGATGTGACCGCCGCGCCCGAACTGTTCGGGCGGCTGTTGAAAGACCGGCAACTGCTGCGGCTGGATTTCGGCATCATGCTGCTGCACCTGACCCTGACCGCGGTGTTCGTGGCCTTTCCGCTGACCCTGCTCGACGCCGGGCTGGCGGCGGAACACCATTGGTGGCTGTATCTGCCCGCCTTGCTGTTGTCTTTCCTGCTGATAGTGCCCTTGCTGATCCTGGGGGCGCGGCGCAACCTGAACAAGCAGCTGTTTCAGGCCTCTATATTGGTGATGATGGTCGCCCTGCTGCTGATGGCAGTGGGCAAGGGCGAGATCTGGCTGCTGGCGCTGGCGATGGTACTGTATTTTACCGCTTTCAACTTCATGGAGGCCTCGCTGCCGGCCTTCCTGTCGATGCTGGCCCCGGCGGGTGCCAAGGGCACCGCCATGGGGATTTATTCCACCAGCCAGTTCTTCGGCGCCTTTCTCGGCGGTGTTCTGGGTGGGCTGTTATTCCAGCAGCTGGGCGGCAGCGGGGTCTTTCTGCTGGTGGCGGCCTGCATGGCCGTCTGGTTCTGGCTGGCGGCGGGCATGGCCAACGTGAGCAAGGTTCGGTCTCATATCCTGTCCATCGGTGTTAATATAGAAAGCCATGATCGGCGCGAGCAGCTGTTGCAGCGGCTGATGGCCCTGCCCGGCGTGCATGAAGCCTTGATTATCCCCGAAGAGGGGTCCGCCTACCTGAAGGTAGACGGTAATATTTTTGAACTGGATCAGGCCCGGCGCCTGATCAACCTGTGAGTGCGGAGCGAGTTATGGCCAATAGAGGCATCAATAAAGTTATCCTGATCGGCCACCTGGGCCAGGATCCCGAAGTACGTTACATGCCCAGCGGGGGCGCGGTTGCCAATATTACCCTGGCCACCAGCGAGAGCTGGCGCGACAAGCAGACCGGCGAGCAGAAAGAGCGTACCGAATGGCATCGGGTGGTGTTCTTCGGCAAGCTGGCCGAAATTGTCGGTGAATATCTGCGCAAAGGCTCCCAGGTCTATGTGGAAGGGCGTTTGCAGACGCGCAAGTGGCAGGGGCAGGATGGTCAGGATCGCTACACCACCGAAGTCGTGGTCGATGTTGGCGGCACCATGCAGATGCTGGGCGGTCGCCCGCAGGGTGGCGGTCAAAGTGGCGGCCAGGGCGGTTGGGGCCAGCAACAGGGTGGTCAGCCACAAGGTGGCCAGCAGCAGGGGGCACCTCAGGGCGGCCAGGGTAACTGGGGTCAGCAGGGGAGTCAGCAACAGGGTGCGCCTCAGGGCCAGCCCCAGTACGGTCAGCAAAACAAGCCGGCGACCGGCAAACCCCAGAGCCAGCCACAGCAGTCGGCACCCGTCTACAATGAACCGCCAATGGACTTCGATGACGATATCCCTTTTTAAGGGTTACTAGAGATCAGTTTTTGTAAAGTTTATACTTCAAGACCCTGCTTTTGCAGGGTTTTTTATGATTGGTCAGCCAGAGTACAAGGCGTTGTTCGACATTATCTGATCCAACAGTGGGTAACAAGACACATCGGGACTGGGGTGATAATGTCGGGATTTCCGTGGCCAGAGGACTTTACGCAATGGCGGCAGAAGGCGTAGACTTGAATGGAGCTAGTTATTCCCCCGCCGATGGAAGAAGGCAAATGGAACAATCAGAGTGCAGCTGTGCGGGCGCGGGTTCTCGGAACGCCGGAAAATATCCGCGCCTGATGTTGTAACGGGCATGTTAAGCGAAATGGCCCATTACCATTGCCCCCGCACATGGCTGAACCGAGACACATTTCCAACACATATATCCAACACACATTTCCGACACATATATCCAACACACATCTCCGACATAGGGCTGATCCGTGGCATTTTTTAGCAAGAGTATTTCCAGGCAGATAACAGGTCTGATTGTGGCCGTAAACCTGCTCGTTGTCGCTGTAGCGGGTAGCTATTTTATGTACTCGCTGGGCGTTACTGAAAAATTCACTTTCGTGCTTGAGGAAGAGTATGCGAGTGCTAACGAAGCCCAAGTCATTCTCATCGATTTCAAGACCCAGGTACAAGAATGGAAAAACGTCCTGATCCGGGGGGGGGATGACAGCCAGAGAGAGAAATACTGGGGACGTTTTCAGGAACAGGAACGCAAGATCCAGGCGCAGCTGGATAAGCTGACTGACAGGCTATGGGACGCCGAAGCGAGGGCCATGCTGCAATCCTTCCAGAAGGAACATCAGGGCATGGGAAAGGCCTATCGCAAAGGTTTCGAGCACTTTGTGGCATCCGGCTACGATCATGCTGCAGGAGATGCAGCCGTTTCTGGTATTGATCGGGAGCCCGCCCGACTAATAGAAGAGGCCGCCGCTCTGATCGCATTGCTTGCTCGTGAGGATGCAACCGAGATTTCAGAAAGCGCCCATAGCAATACCCTGCTTGCCGGCGTCAGCTTAATGCTTATCGTTTTTATTGGCGCAGGTATCACGCTTCTGGTTATCAGCCGCCGAGTCGTGAGGCCCGCAGTGCAAATCAGCGGCCAGCTTCAGAAGCTCGGCGACGGCGATCTCTCTGATCCTGTGCTCCTCAAGCGTCAAGACGAACTGGGTGTTCTAGCCGATGCTGCTCGTAAGCTTCATCAATTTCTTCAGGAAATCCGGACTACCACTCAGTCGAACACAGCGGATCTCAATTTGATTGCGGCATCAGTCAAGGAGGGTGCCTTCAGCATTTCCGAGAAATCCCAGGGGAGCTACCAGCGCATTGATCAAGTCGCGGCTGCAATGAATGAGATGTCAGCAACGGCTCAGGATGTCGCGCAACATGCCGCAGGCGTTTCCTCCCAGGTTGATGAGACCACCACCGAGACCAATAATGCGAATCGACATATCACCACAACCACCAGCAGCATGGGACGGCTTGCTGATCAGATTCGCGCCACCGGCGAAACCGTTGCCAAGCTGGCTGCGGGGGGCAATAAAGTCAGTGATGTAATGAGAGTCATTCGTGAAATTGCCGATCAAACCAATCTACTCGCGTTGAATGCTGCGATTGAGGCAGCCAGGGCCGGCGAAGCTGGTCGTGGCTTCTCGGTCGTGGCTGATGAAGTCAGGAATCTGGCCGCAAAAACCCAGCAAGCCACTATCGAGATTGATTCCATTATTGGAGACATCGCTTCCGGTTCCAAGGACGCCACGGCATTCATGCGCGCAAGTGAGACCGTTACTCAGGAGTGTGTTGAGCAGGTAAACGACATACAGGTTATTATTGCCGGTATCAACGAGCGCATGAGCAGTGTTAAGGACGCCACCATACAGGTTGCTACGGCGGCGGAAGAACAAACCAGTGTCTGTGATGAAATCAACCGAAACATAACAGACATCGCAGAGCTGTCGGGAGAGATGAGCAAGTCATCCGACGAGAATCTTAAACTGATACCAGAGCTGGAGGCGATGGCCCACTCAACAAAACGACTCTCTGGGCGGCTTACCGGCTAAATCAAGTGAGAGCTGGCCCACTTCCAGATCCATCGGCCATTGCCAGCATCGATTGGTGGTGATTGAGCGAGACTAGCCAGTTGCCAGTTGCCAGTTGCCAGTGTGAGGTGTCAGTGTTGCGTGTCAGTGTGTGCTCTCACGGTGAGCCGCTTGTGGGCATACCATGCTCCTCGAAAGCAGCGTTAGGCTATGACTTTCATGTAATGTCATATATAACAGTCGCTTACCTTATCACTCACTCGGTGGTTTCGTAAGATCGGCGTAACCGCTCCAAAGTTGACCTGAGAGCTAAAAAGTAAGATTTTCGCAAATAATGCAATATAAGCCCCTGATTCAGGGGCTTTTTATTAGCTGTTGTTATGGCGGTAATGGCCGAAAAGCCTTATCTTTCAGACGGGGCGCGAGCAGGATACGCACTTGCTGTTTCGTTTTATGCCGCGTTATGACGACGGAATATCAGGGAAGGTACGCCGGAATCGACCGGAGTCAGTCAGGGAACATCAATGAGATTTACCAATCAGTTTATTGCCACCATCACCATGTGCATTCTGGCGGCTGTGCTGATGGTGTTGGTAGGGGCAGGGATCAGCTTCTATCAGATGGGAACCGCCTATCAGCAGCGACAGGTGGATTCGGTGGTGCGGCTGGTCAACGAAGGCTGGCAAAGCGGGGCCGAACGGCAGGAGAGTATCGTTCGCTGGTTGCCGGCGCTGCTTGATGTGAACGATATTATCGATTTTTCGGTACAGAATGAGTCGGGTTCTCAGTATCGTTATCAGTCGGGCCAGCAGCTGCGGGCCGATGAACGGTCCCTCGAATACCAACATCCATTGAGTGCACACCCGGGTCTGAGTGTGCATCTTGTGTTGCGGCCGCCTTTTTATTACATCGATCACTCGCTGGCCGCCCTTTCCGGCGTGACCGCCGCCATTATACTGGTATTCGTCGGCATGTTGTTCATCCTGCGCTGGTTTCGTCGCCAGCTGCGGGGCGCCGAGCTGCTCGATTTACGCGGCCAGCTGATCCTGGAAGGCAGGCTCGGCATGTTGCAGCATAATCCACAGGAAGAATGGCCGCATCAGGCCAGTCAGGCATTGGACAAGCTGCTCCGGGATCTCAAGGAAGCGGGCAAGGAGCGCAGCCGGTTCGACACCTTCATGCGTGCCAATGTGTTTGTAGACAAAAAAATCGGCATCGGCAATCGGGTGTTCTTCGATAATCGGCTGGAGGCGGCGCTCAATGATCCGGCCAGTCACTCCGGGGCCCTGTTGCTGGTGGAGCTGCAGGATCTGGAACAGATTAACTATCACCTGGGGTACGAACGCGGCGATGAGCTGCTGACATCGGCCTCCGTCTATCTGGGGCATCTTATCCGCCGTTATCCCGGGGCCTTGCAGGCCCGCTATACCGGTAATATCTTCGCCCTGCTGTTTCCCAACCTGGTGGAAAGCGAAGCGCAGGAAGCGGCGCGGCAGGTGATGAAGCTGCTGCGCCGTCTGCACTGGCCGGATGAGGTGAGAGAACCCTCGCTGTTTATCGGCGGCGTCTGCTTTCGTTGCGGTGAAAGCTTGTCGCAGGTGGAAGAAGAGGCCGAGTTGGCGCTGCGCAGCGCCGGCCTGCAGGGGGGTGATGGCTACTTCATGTATTACAAGGGAGTGACCGAAGAAAGCAGTGGCAAGGGGACGGTGCGCTGGCGTACCTTGCTCGGCCGTCAGCTGGAGCAGGACAGGGTTCGGCTTGACCGGCAGGGCATCTATACCGGACCGGAGCGGGAGCCGGTCATCTATGAGCTGCTGGCCCGCATGCAGGACGAGCAGGGCAGAGAGCTGTCGGCCGGGCATTTTCTGCCCATGGCGGAAAAATGCGGCCTGTTGAAAGAGCTGGACTGCGCCATGGTGCTGCGCGCCCTGACCCTGCTGCAGGAAAGCGATCGGCGTGTGCCCCTGGCGCTCAATATTTCCGCGGCCAGTCTGTTGAATGGCGGCTTTCATCGCTGGTTGATTTTCGAATTGATCCAGTTGCCCAAGGCGCAGCTCAATGGCCTGGTGATCGAGTTGTCGGAAGCGCAGGTAAGCCGGCATTTTCAGGCCTTGGGCAAGCCGCTGCGCGCGCTCAAGGCGTTGGGTTGTGGACTGGCGGTGGACCATGCGGGGCAGGATGTGGTGAGCTCGCAATATATCAAGGACTATGCACTGGATTATCTCAAACTGCATCCCAGCCTGGTGCGGGACATCGACAGAAAAGCCGTCAACCAGATGGCGGTCAGAAGCCTGGTCGGCAACAGTGTCGGCAGCCAGACCCGGGTGATAGCGGTGGGCGTCGAAACCTCCGCCGAATGGGAGTGCCTGCATCAGCTGGGTGTCTATGCCGGTCAGGGGTATTTCTTCTCCCGCCCGGAGCGATTTGAACTGCTATAGCGCCCCGCGCGCGCCCTGCATGCCGCCGGTATGGAGAAACAACAGCCGATTGCCGGCGGCGTAGCGGCCGGCGGCGATATCCCGAAACAGCCCCAGCAGCGCCTTGCCGCTGTAAATCGGCTCCAGCGGCACGCCGAGTTGCTCTGCCAGTTCGCCGATGGCCGCCCTGTCGGCCGGCGAACTTTTGGCATAACCGCCACCGTGATGGCCCAATTCGAGTTGCCAGCCGTTATCCAGTGCCGCCGGCGGATACAGCCGACATACCTCCTCGGCCAGCCAGCCGGCGCCCTTCAATACCGCATAGCCGCGCACCCGGGTGCTGGCCGGGCGGGCGGACAGCAGGCCGGCCAGGGTGCCGCCGCTGGCCACCGGCAGGACAAGCTCGTCCAGCTCGGGTAATTCCGGCCACCACTCCTGCCACAATTCCTGCCACAATTCCGCCACGCCCGGCAAGGCCAGCGGGCAGCTGCCGCCTTCGGGAATGACGAGATAGCCGGGATGGCGCCGGGTCAGCTCGGCCAGCCAGTCGGCGTCCTGACGGCGGCGATACTGCTGCCGGTCGACAAATTCCAGCGTCATCCCCCAGCGACGGGCGTCGTCAAGAGTCGGGTTGTTGCTATAAGGCTCGCCGCGCACCATGCCCACCGTAGGCAGGCCGAGTTCGTGGCCTGCGGCGGCCAGGGCGTGCAGGTGATTGGAGTAGGCACCGCCGAAGCTGAGCAATCCCCCGGCCTGCTCCGACAACGCCTGGCGCAGTATATATTTCAGTTTGCGCCACTTGTTACCCGAGATAAGCGGATGCAGCAGATCATCGCGCTTGATCCACAGGGTCAGACGATGTTGTTCCAGCAGGGGGTGAAAAAGCCGCTGCAGTGGCGAGGGACGCTGCAGCCGGTACAGTTGTTGCCAGCAGGAAAGATCGGACACGAGAATGAATACCAATTGGGTGATCTGGCAAGTGTAAGGGACTTGTCCTGTTATTCAAGCCAACCCCCTTCTGCGAGCGGTGTTAGCTGCGCGTGCTCCTTGCCTGAAACCGGTTGCATTGATAAAGTTAGCCGCACTTTCCGGTTTCTCAACCCAGGATCCCCCTCAGCATATGTTTAAAAAGCTCAGAGGCATGTTTTCCAACGATCTGTCCATCGATCTGGGAACGGCCAACACTCTCATCTATGTCAAAGATCAGGGCATTGTTCTGAACGAGCCTTCTGTCGTGGCGATTCGCCAGGAAAGATCCGGTTCGGCCCAGAGTGTTGCCGCCGTCGGCCATGCCGCCAAACAGATGCTGGGACGGACGCCCGGCAATATCGCCGCCATCCGGCCGATGAAAGACGGCGTGATTGCCGATTTTTATGTCACCGAGAAAATGCTGCAGCATTTTATCAAGCAGGTACACGACAATAATTTTTTCCGCCCCAGCCCGCGTGTGCTGGTGTGCGTGCCCTGCGGTTCGACCCAGGTAGAGCGCCGGGCCATCAAGGAATCGGCCCTGGGTGCCGGTGCTCGCGAGGTTTACTTGATCGACGAGCCCATGGCGGCCGCCATCGGTGCCGGTCTGCCGGTTTCCGAAGCCACCGGCTCCATGGTGGTGGATATCGGCGGTGGTACCACGGAGGTGGCCATCATCTCCCTCAACGGCGTGGTGTACTCCCAGTCGGTTCGTGTAGGGGGCGATCGCTTCGATGAGTCCATCATCAATTATGTGCGCCGCAACTACGGTTCTCTTATCGGCGAAGCGACCGCCGAACGCATCAAGCACGCGGTGGGCTCGGCCTATCCGGGTGACGAGGTGCTGGAAATCGAAGTCCGCGGCCGCAATCTGGCCGAAGGGGTACCGCGCAGCTTTACCCTTAATTCCAACGAGATCCTGGAAGCGCTGCAAGAGCCGCTCTCCGGCATCGTCAGCGCCGTCATGGTGGCGCTGGAGCAGTCACCGCCCGAACTGGCTTCCGATATTTCCGAGCGGGGCATGGTGCTCACCGGCGGTGGCGCCCTGCTGCGCGATCTGGACCGGTTGCTGATGGAAGAAACCGGTATTCCCGTGGTGGTGGCCGATGATCCCATGACCTGTGTTGCCCGTGGTGGTGGCAAGGCGCTGGAAATGATCGACATGCACGGCGGGGATCTGTTCCATTACGATTGATAACCGGGCCGGGATGACCGGCCTGCCTATTCCCCTATGAAACCGATTTTCGGTCGTGGTCCGTCCCTACCTATCCGCCTGGCATTGGCGGTGGTTGCGTCCTTGCTGCTGATTATTGCCGACAGTCGCTATCACAGCTTTACCGGGGCCAAGCTCTATCTCAACTCGCTGGTGAGTCCGCTGCAGTACATGGCCAACAGCCCCCGGCTGCTGCTCGATGCCGCCTCCAGTCAGCTGATGTCGCGCCAGTCCCTGCTGGCCCGGTCCCAGCGGCTGGAGCAGGAACTGTTTCTGCTGCGGGACGACTTGCTGCGGCTACGTCATCTCGAGCAGGAAAATCAGCGTCTGCGTGATTTGCTCGGTTCGCCGGTGCGCTTCGATACCCGCCGCATGGTGGCGGAGATCATGGCGGTGGACACGGATCCTTTTTCTCATCAGGTGGTGATCGACAAAGGCAGCCTGGTCGGGGTGTTCGAAGGCCAGCCGGTGCTCAACGAACAGGGCGTGGTCGGGCAGGTGATTTCGGTGGGCAAGACTACCAGTCGGGTGCTGCTGATCACCGATACCAGCCACGGCATACCGGTGCGGGTGGCGCGCAACGATATCAGGGCCATCGCCAGTGGCAGTGGCCAGCTCGATCGACTCTTGCTGCACAACATTACCCGCAACACCGATATCCGCGAGGGGGACCTGCTGCTTAGTTCCGGCCTGGCGGGACGCTTTCCCGAAGGGTATCCGGTTGGACGGGTCAGCCGGGTAGGTTACGAAGAAGGTCAGCCCTTTGCCGATATTCGGGTACAGCCTTTTGCCGCCCTCGACAGGGTACGTTACCTGCTGCTGCTGTGGCCCGAGCCCAGGATCATCGATGTGGATGGCGTCGGGCCCTCGCCGGCCGCAGAAGGAGTCTCTCAATGACGTCAATGAGAAGCTTTTCCCTGAAAGGGCGGCTGGTGATCGGCGTCAGCCTGTTGCTGGCGCTGATCCTGTCCATACTGCCGCTGCCGGATCTGATCGCGCCTTTTCGGCCCGACTGGCTGCTGGTTACCCTGATTTACTGGGCCATCGCCCTGCCGCATCGGGCTAACGTGGGCACCGCCTTTTTCTCCGGATTGCTGCTGGATCTGCTGTTTGGCTCCGTACTGGGCGTCCATGCCCTGGCGCTGGTGATCCCGGTTTATCTCGCGGCTTCCCAGTTTCAGCGCATGCGCAACTACTCGGTCTGGCAGCAGGCCTTCGTGGTCGGCGCCCTGGCGATACTGAACAAGCTGCTGATCTTCTGGGCCTCCTACATGAACCGGGATATACAGCTCGATTATCCCTATTTCTGGTCCATCGTCAGCAGCATGGTGTTCTGGCCCTGGATTTTTCTGCTGCTGCGCAAGTGCCGGCGGCAATTCGCCCTGTCGTGAGTCTGTTCATGTCCCCCACCTTATACCTCGCCTCTGCCTCGCCCCGTCGCCGTGAATTACTGTCCCAGTTGGAAGTACCGTTCGAGCTGGTGTTGCCCCGGGTTGAAGAACGGCGCCGGCCCGGCGAGGCGGCGGCGGATTATGTGCAACGCCTGGCCCGGGACAAGGCCACCGCCGGGGCGGCCATGGCCGCCCGGCCCCTGCCGGTGCTGGCCGGCGACACCATAGTGGTGCTGGATGGCGATGTGCTGGAGAAGCCGACAGACAAGGCCGATGGTCTGGCCATGCTGCGGCGATTGTCCGGTCGCCGCCATCAGGTGATGACCGCCATGGCACTGGCCTGGCAGGGGCAGATCGAGGTGGTGCTGGTGACGACAGAGGTCAGCTTCCGTACCTTGAGTGAGAGCGATATCGAGCGTTACTGGGCCAGTGGCGAGCCGACCGACAAGGCCGGAGGCTACGGTATTCAGGGGCTGGGTGGGCGCTTCGTGGCGCGTATCAACGGCAGTTACAGCGCCGTGGTCGGCTTGCCGCTGGTGGAAACCGAAACCCTGTTGCGCCGGTATGGGGTTTTGTCGGGCTGATCCCTTATCTGACTGTCATTCTGTGGTAGTTTAGAGGCCATTTCATTCACCTAAGGGCGGAGCTCGCATGTCTGCAGAACTGATAATCAATATGACCCCCGCGGAAACCCGGGTGGCGCTGGTGGAAAACGGTATTCTGCAGGAAGTGCATGTGGAGCGTCAGGCCCGGCGCGGTATCGTCGGCAATATCTACAAAGGCAAGGTCAGTCGGGTGCTGCCCGGCATGCAGGCGGCCTTTGTCGATATTGGCGGTGAGCGGGCGGCGTTTCTGCATGCCTCCGACATAGTGCCGCATACCGAATGCGTGGATACCAAGGAACAAGCGCATTTTCAGGCCGGTAACATCGCCGAGCTGGTCCGTCAGGGCCAGGACATCATGGTACAGGTGGTCAAGGATCCCCTGGGTACCAAGGGCGCGCGCCTGACCACCGATATTACCCTGCCGTCCCGTTATCTGGTGTTCATGCCCGGCAGCGCCTATGTGGGGGTCTCTCAGCGTATCGATTCGGAACAGGAGCGGGAGCGGCTCAAGCTGACAGTGGGCGGCTATGTCGACGAGCAGGGCGGTTATATTATCCGCACCGCGGCAGAAGGCATAGGCGAAACCGAGCTGGCGCAGGATGCGGCCTTCCTCAAGCGGTTATGGCGCAAAATCCAGGAGCGGCGCGTCAAATATCCTTCCTGCTCCATGCTGTATGAAGATCTGGGGCTGGCCTGTCGCATAGTGCGGGATTTTGTCGGTGCCGAACTGGACCGGATCCGGGTCGACTCCCGCAGTACCTACGAGACGCTCTGTACCTTCGTCGAGGAGTTCGTGCCCGAGTTGTCCGGCAAGATCGAGTATTATCAGGGCCGTTCGCCGATTTTCGATCTCTATGATGTGGAAAACGAAATTCAGCGGGCGCTGGATCGCAAGGTCGAGCTCAAGTCCGGCGGTTACCTGATCATCGATCAGACCGAGGCCATGACCACGGTCGACATCAACAC
Organism: Oceanisphaera litoralis; assembly: GCF_016907015.1. Taxonomy (GTDB): domain Bacteria; phylum Pseudomonadota; class Gammaproteobacteria; order Enterobacterales; family Aeromonadaceae; genus Oceanimonas; species Oceanimonas litoralis. The sequence goes on along the minus strand of NZ_JAFBBE010000008.1, from coordinate 118,479 downwards.
CGGTGCCTTCGTCGGCCACCGCAACCTCGAAGAAACCATCTTCAACACCAATACCGAAGCCACCCAGGCCATTGCCCGGCAGCTGCGGCTGCGTAACCTGGGCGGCATCATCATCATCGACTTTATCGACATGTATGATGATGATCACAAGCGGCGGGTGCTGCACAGCCTGGGACTGGCGCTGTCGAGGGACAGGGCCAAGACCAACGTCAACGGTTTTTCCCAGCTCGGGCTGGTGGAAATGACCCGCAAGCGCACCCGGGAAAGTCTGGAGCATGTGCTCTGCGGCGCCTGCCCCGAATGCAACGGCCGGGCTCGGGTCAAGACGGTGGAAACCGTCAGCTACGAGATACTGCGTGAAATCACCCGGGTCAACAAGGCCTACGACGCCGACAAGTTCGTGGTGTATGCGTCCACGGCAGTGGCGACGGCCCTGCAGGAGGACGAGTCTCACATGCTGGCGGAGCTGGAGGTGTTTATCGGCAAGCAGGTCAAGGTCAGCAGCGAGCCCCTGTATAATCAGGAACAGTTCGACGTGGTGATGATGTAGTGTCTGTGCTGTTCAGGCGGGGACTGAGCTGGGCCTGGCTGGGCCTGGCGGCAACGGCGGTATTGCTGGCGGTGCTGGTGACCCTGTTGCGCTTCGGCTCGCCCTGGCTGGCCGGCTGGCAACAGCAGTGGCTGGACCGGCTGTTGAGCGAGCAGCAGCTGACCCTGGAAGTGGGTCGCCTGGGGCTGAGCTGGCAGGATTACGGTCCGGTACTGGTGGTGAACCAGGTCAGTCTGCACCGCCCGGAGGCGCCGGCCATTACCCTGCGTCGCGCCCTGGTGGGCGTGCAGCTATGGCAAAGTCTGCGTCAATGGCGGCCGGTGCTGAATGAACTCACTCTGGATGGCCTGCGTCTGCCCCTGAATCTGGGCGGCGAGCGCCAGGCCGCTCAGCAGGCCGATTTGAGCTGGTTGCCTCAGCTGGCGCTCGATGGGGTGGAGCGCTTTTCCCTGCACGATGCCCAGCTGGTGGTGAGCACGCCGCAGCAGGACTTGTTCGAGCTGCACCTTCCCGTCCTGTACTGGCAGAATGCGCCCGGCCTGCATCAGGGTCGGGGCCGCCTGGGCTTTGGTCCCGATGCCGATCAGCAAGTGCACATCAGTAGCCGTTTCACCGGCCCGAGTGATCGGCTCGACGGCAGCATCTATCTGCACGCCGATGGGGTTGATGCCTCTTCCATTTTCTCCCGCATCCGGCCTCTGGATCAGGGCGGCAGCGCCCGTCTGGCATTCGAATTGTGGCTGGAATGGCAACAGGGGCGGCTCAGCGCCGGGGTGTTGGAACTGGGGGAAAACCGACTGCGCTGGGGGGAGGATCATCAGGTATCGGTAGGCGGCGGCCGGATGCAGTGGCAGCCGACCGATGCCGGCTGGCAGCTGGCCAGCAGCGATGTCGATATCAGTGTCGACGGTGATGTCTGGCCGAGCTGGCATCTTCAGCTGGACCGGCAGCAGGAGCGGCTGCATGGCTATCTGGATCGACTGACCTTTACCGACCTGGCTCTGCTGGCCCAGTGGGGCGACAGCTTCTGGCCGGCCATTGCCCGCCAGCTGGCCGGTATTGCTCCTCGGGGCCATCTGACCAACCTCTATTTTTCCTCCACCGCTGCCGGTGACGACTGGCGCTGGCGAGGCTCGCTGGAAGACGTCAGCACCAGCGCCTTCGAATGGACACCGCAAACCCGGGGTCTCAACGGCCATTTTCTGCTGGCCGCCGACCACGGCCACTTGAGCCTGAATCAACAAGAGGCGGCCGACTGGGTCTATGACGGTGCCTTCCGCGCGCCCTGGCCGATGCAACGGCTGTCGGCCGGGTTGCGCTGGCGCAAACAACAGGACGGTTGGCTGTTGTGGAGCGATGAACTGGCGGTGAACACCGCCGATCTGGCGCTGCAGGGCTGGTTCAGCCTGCAAGTGCCGAACCAGGGCGCGCCCCTGCTCAGCACCTCGGCACGGGTCGATGTATTGCGGGCAGAGCGGGCCTTCAGCTATTTTCCCGAGCCGCTGATGGGGGCGCCGCTGGTGGACTATCTGCAGGGAGCCATTCGCGGCGGCCAGGCCGACGGTGCCGAAGTGCTCTGGTATGGCCGGCTCAACGGTTTTCCCTATCGGGATGGCAGTGGTATTTTTCAGGCGAGGGTGCCGCTGCGCCAGGCCGAGTTTCGCTTCTATCCGGACTGGCTGCCCCTGACCGATCTCAGTCTGGATTTACTGTTTGAAAATGACGGTCTCTTTATGCGGGGTCCAAGCGGGCGGCTGGGCGCGGTGGCGGCCAGTACCATCGATGCGCGCATAGTGCCGCTGAACAAGAGGGCCAATCTGCAGCTCAGCGCCGATATCGCAGGAGAAGGCGAGGCGGTCACCGCCTATCTGCAGGACTCCCCCCTGTCGACCTCGGTCGGCACCACCCTGGAGCAGGTGCAGGTGACGGGTCCGCTGAAGGGCCGGCTGGCGCTGGAAATCCCGTTGCACGGCGGCCAGGTGGCCATCGGCGGTCATGTCGACTTTGCGCACAACCGGGTACGAGTCAAACCGCTGGATCTGCCGCTCAACGAGGTCAGCGGTCGCCTGCTGTTTGATGAACGACAAACCCGGTTCCAGGCCATGCAGGCCAAGTGGAACGGGCAACCGCTGCAGTTGGATTACCGCGGACAGCAGACCGCCGCCGGCTACCAAGTGGACCTCGATATGAAGGGCCGGCTACAGGCTACCGAACTGGCACTGGCCTATCCGCCGCTGCAGGTATTAGAGGGCGCAGCCGACTGGCGCGGCAAACTCGAGCTGACGCTGGCGGAGCAGGGGGAACTGGACTACCGCTTCGAGGCCGACTCGACGCTGCAAGGGCTCGTCAGCCGCTTGCCGCCGCCGCTGAACAAGGCCGGCAACCCCGTCTGGCCCAGCCACCTCGAACTGACGGGCGATGGGCGGCAGGCGCGGATTGAGCTGACCCTGGGGGAACAGATCCGGGGTCTGGCCGGGCTGGGCTTCGGGCCGAACGGCGTCAAAGTTCAGCGGTTGTGGCTGTCGGCCGGTGCCGGTGCGCAGTCAACATTGCCCCGGGCGCCGCTGGATATAGCGGTGCGGGTGCCGGACTTGCCGCTGGATGACTGGCTGGTGCTGCTAAAGGAATGGCAACAGGCGTTGTCCCGCCCCGATGCTTCGCAGCGCCGTTTCTCGCAAAATAATGCCGCTCAGCCCGGCACCGAGCCCCGAGTTGCGTGGCCAGCGCCCTACCGGGTGTCGGTGCAGGCCCATCGGGCCCGGCTCTGGCAGCACTCCCTGAACCAACTCCGGTTGTCGGTCGGGCCAGCGAAGGGACGGCGACAGCAGCTGAACGTGAGCGCCGAACAGGCGGAGGGCACCCTGAGCTGGGGCGACGCCCAGCCGCTGCAGGCGCATTTCAGGCGACTCTGGCTGACACCGGACTCGAATACATCAGGCGTTTTGCCAGCAGTAAAATCAACAGTAAAACCAGCGGTAAAACCGGCCCTGGCGCAAGACGAGCTGCATCCCGGCCGGTTGCCGGCGGTGCAATTTCGCTGTGACGATTGCCGCTGGCAACAATTGGCGCTGGGCAAGGTGGCCTTCGAGCTGCTTCCCCGGCCCGAGCAGAATGGCGTGCAGCTGACCGGGCTGAGCCTGGATGGCCCGCTGCTGCAGGCCAGGGCGCATGGCCAGTGGTTGCAACATCAGAGCGGCAACCTGAGCCGGCTGGAGTGGCAGAGCAGCACGCCATCCTTGCAGCGGTTGTGGCAGGCGCTGGACCGGGAGTCACCATTCAGCGAAACCCCGGCCCGGCTGGAAGGACAACTGCGCTGGCTGGATGTGCCCTGGCGGCCGGATCTGGCCAGCCTGAACGGTCTGCTGAGCGCCGATACCGGCGCCGGTGTGCTGCGTGAAGTGAATGACAGGGGCGCTGGTCTCTTGTCGGTACTGAGCATGGAGTCGGTCATGCGTCGACTACGGCTGGACTTTCGCGACGTGTTCGAGCAGGGCTTCTACTTTGACCGTATCAATGCCAGCGGCGAACTGCACAACGGCGTCTTGCAGAATGACGATTTGGCCCTGAATGGTGCCGCCGGAAATCTGCGCGGCAGTGGTCTGGTGGATCTGGCGGCGGAGCGGCTCGATTATCAGCTGGAGTTTACCCCGAATCTGACCGGTAACCTGCCGGTGCTGGCGGCCTTTGCGGTCACCCCGGTAACCGGGCTTTATGTGTTGGCGCTGTCCAAGGTACTGGGCCCTGTGGTGGATGTGTTCACCCGTATCCGCTACCGGGTAGAGGGTTCTCTGGATCAGCCCAGGGTGACCGAAGTGGGGCGGGAGCAGCAACGGGTCACGGTGCCCGGTAATCAATAAGGAGTACGCCATGGAACTGGTTGCGATACAGATAACGGCCGGCCCGGACTGGCCGGAGAACCGGACCAGGCTGGAAGCCTGGCTGCGGCAATTGCCATCGACGCGTCCGCTGCTGGTGCAGTTGCCGGAAAATGCCGTGGTGTTCGGCAGCAAGAAGGCGGTGCTGGAGCTGGCCGAGCCATTGGGCGAAGGCCCGATACAGGATCAGTTCAGCCGGTGGGCGCGCGAGCTGGGCATCTGGCTGCTGGTCGGTTCCATGCCGACCCGTATCCAGGGTAGTGAACGGCTCCACGCCACCAGCCTGGTCTATAACGAGCAGGGCGAGCGAGTCGGTCATTATCACAAGTTGCACCTGTTCGATGTGGATGTCGCAGATGGTCATGGCCGATACCGGGAGTCGGCCACCTATGCGCCAGGCGACGAACTGTGTGTCATCGACAGCCCCTTCGGGCGTCTGGGCTTGTCTATCTGTTATGATTTACGTTTTCCCGAGTTGTATCGGGCGTTACGCGAACGGGGTGCCGAGATCCTGATGGTACCGGCGGCCTTTACCCGGGTCACGGGGCTGGCGCACTGGCTGCCGCTGCTGCAGGCTCGAGCCATCGAAAACCAGTGTTATGTGCTGGCGGCGGGCCTCTACGGCGATCAGGGTAAACGACAGACCTGGGGGCATTCGGTTATCCTCGACCCATGGGGAGAGGTTCAGGCCTGTCTACCCGAAGGCGAGGGGCTTGTCATTGCCCCGCTGGAACCCGAACGACTGTCCCGTATTCGCCGTCAGATGCCGGTTGCACAACATGCCCGCCTGAGCGCGGTTTGGAGAAACAAGCATGAGTATTGAACAGATTAACCGCAGCCTGCTGATCCCGAACGAACTGGATATGGCGCTGCTGGATGCCCAGCTGGCACGACTGAGCCGACATCAGATCGACTTTGCCGATCTCTATTTTCAGAACAGCGTGCACGAGTCCTGGGTGCTGGAAGACGGTATCGTCAAGGACGGCAGCTACAACATAGAGCAGGGTGTGGGCGTGCGGGCGGTCAGTGGTGAAAAGACCGGTTTCGCCTATTCCGATGAACTGACGGCGACGGCGCTGGATCAGGCGGTGAGCGCCGCCCGCGGCATTGCCGAGCAGGGCGGTGATGGTCGCTTCCAGATTGGTCGCGAGCGAGCCATCACGCCGCGTTATGTCGGCCTCAATCCGCTCGACAGCCTGAGTCGGGAGCAGAAAATTTCCCTGTTGCAGCAGATGGATGCCTTCGCCCGCAGCCTGGATCCGGCGGTCACCCAGGTGATTGCCTCCATCTCCGGTGTGTATGAAGAGATACTGGTGCTGGCCACCGACGGTACCCTGGCCACCGATCTGCGCCCCCTGGTACGGCTGAACTGCTCGGTGCTGGTGGAGCGCAAGGGGCGGCGCGAACGGGGCGGCAGCGGCGGCGGTGGCCGGGTCGGTTATGACTATTTCCTGGAGGAAGTGGACGGCCAGCCCAGAGCCATGAGCTATGTGAAAGAAGCGGTGCGGCAGGCATTGGTCAACCTGGAGGCGATAGACGCCCCGGCCGGCACCATGCCGGTGGTACTGGGTGCCGGCTGGCCCGGCGTCTTGCTGCACGAAGCGGTGGGCCACGGCCTGGAAGGCGACTTCAACCGCAAGGGCTCGTCCGCCTATGCCGGTCGAATCGGCGAACAGGTCGCCTCCAGTTTGTGCACCATAGTGGATGACGGTACCTTGCCGAACCGTCGGGGCTCGCTGACCATCGACGATGAAGGCACCGCCACCGGTTATAACGTGCTGATCGAAAACGGCATCCTCAAGGGCTACATGCAGGACAAGCTCAATGCCCGACTGATGGGGATGGCACCGACCGGCAACGGCCGGCGGGAGTCTTATGCTCATCTGCCGATGCCGCGCATGACCAACACCTATATGTTACCGGGCGAGACACCGCCGGAAGAGATCATCAGCAGCGTGAAGAAGGGCATCTATGCGCCCAACTTTGGCGGTGGCCAGGTGGATATTACCTCCGGTCGTTTCGTGTTCTCCGCCTCCGAGGCCTATCTCATCGAAGACGGCAAGCTGACGGCGCCAATCAAGGGGGCGACCCTGATCGGCAACGGCCCCGAGGCCATGAGTCAGGTCTCCATGGTGGGGAACGATCTGGCACTGGATGCCGGTGTGGGCGTGTGTGGCAAGGATGGCCAGAGCGTACCGGTAGGGGTCGGCCAGCCGACACTCAAGCTGGATCGGATGACGGTAGGTGGTACTCAGTAAGCACCCTGATTGATTTTCGGGTTGTATTATCAACCTTGTATTGTCAGCCTTGCATTGTTAACCAATAGTTAATGGTTTTTTTCTGTGCACTCCAGGGGCAAGACGATGTCTAACAGGGTGCTGAATCACGCAAAAGCGTGGCGGCAACCTGGAGGCGATAATGATGAAAGCATTGCTATCGATAGCCTTTGCCTCTGTCCTTGGGTTGATGTTAATGCCGGCTCAGGCCGGTTCGGTACTGAATGTGCAGCAGCCTGTAGTGCAGGAAATGGCGAGCGAGGGCGACGGTGCTGATAACCGTGAATGTGCCAAATTACGTAAAATGGGTAAAAAACCGGCGGATATGTGTTTTTAACTGCTGAGTGACCCTGTTAATAACAACGGGAGCCGTGGCTCCCGTTGTGCTGTCCGGCTTATCTTGCTTCGTCATCCTTGCTTCGTCATCAATGACGGCTCGGTCATGATCAAGAGGACGGCCCGGTCATGATTAAGAGGCGTCGGATCCCAGATTCAGCTTCAGATACTGAAACAGTTCGCGGTAACCCTGGGGGGGCAGGCCGGCGGCCAGTTCCTTGCGAGCCTGGCGAGCCAGCTGACGCAGTTTTTGCCGATCCAGATTACGGTGCTCGGCCAGCAGGGCGTTCACCCCTTTGTCGCCTTCCTTGATCAGGCGGTCACGCCACAATTCCAGCTTGTGAAACTGGGCGTTGGCCACGGCGCTCTTGTGCTCGAAGCCCGCCAGTGCCTTCTGAATATCGGTGACGTCCCGGGTGCGCATCAGCTTGCCGATATAGGACATGTGCCGGCGCAGACCTTCCCGCTTGTTGTGGAGTTTGTGCGCCAGCTCTATGGCTTCCAGCAAATCCTCGTCCAGTGGCACCCTGGCCAGTTCATGGGGTTGAAGCTTGACCAGTGACTCACCGAGTTTCTGCAGGGCGCGGCTTTCCCGTTTCATCTCACTTTTACTGACCCATTCGATTTCATCATCGTGCCCGGTGGGATCGTCATGCTGGCTCATAGTTTTTCCGTCTCAATTAACATTTACATATATATTACCAGCTTCTCCCAAGGCGCGCAGGGGTCTGTTATGCTAACTCCAAACCGAGCCAGCGATGTTAATCATGACCCCAGCAGAAATTCAAACCGAACAGCGCCAGCTAGAGCTGGCCGTAGAACAGGCACTGGACAGCGCCAGGCGACTGGGCGCAGACAGCGCCGAAGTGTCCATCAGCAAGCAGACCGGGCTGTCGGTCAATACCCGTAACGGCGAACTGGAAAATATCGAGTTCAACAAGGACGGTGCTCTAGGGATCGCCGTTTATCGGGATGGTCGCAAGGGCTCTGCCTCTACCTCGGATCTGCGCCCGGACGCCATCGCCCGCACCGTGGCGGCGGCGCTGGATATTTCCCGCTATACCACCGCCGATCCCTTCGCCGGTATCGCCGATGCCGACACCCTGGCCTGGGATGCACCCGAACTTGAGCTGTGCTTCCCTCGTCAGCTCGAGCCCGCCGACGGTATCGAACTGGCGCTGCGCTGCGAACAACAGGCGCTGGGCCGGGATCCCCGCATCAAGCAGTCGGACGGCGCCAGTTTTTCCAGCAACCTGGGCATCAAGGTCTACGGTAACAGCCACGGCTTTATCAAGGGCTATGCGGGCAGCCGCTTCGGCATGAGCTGTGTGCTGATCGGCGAACAGAACGGCGACATGCAGCGTGAATACGGCTACACCTCGGCGCGCAGCTTCGAGGATCTCTGGACGCCCGAACAGGTGGCGGATGAAGCCGTCAGTCGCACCCTGGGGCGTCTGGGTGGACGTAAAATCGACACCACCCGGGCGCCGGTGCTGTTTCACCCGGACGTGGCCGCCAGCCTGTTCGGCCATCTGGTGATGGCCATCAGCGGCGGCAACCTGTATCGCCAATCGTCCTTTCTGCTCGATGCCCTTGGCGAGCGGATTTTTCCCGACTGGTTCGATATTCACGAACAGCCGCACCTGCACAAGGGACTGGCCAGCTCGCCGTTCGATAACGAAGGGGTGCGCACGCACGATCGTCATATCATCGAGAAGGGTGAGCTGAAATCCTACCTGCTGACCAGCTATTCGGCCCGCAAGCTGGGCATGGAGCTGACCGGCCACGCCGGTGGCATTCACAACTGGACGGTGGCGAACAGCGGTCACCGTCTGGAACAGTTGCTGAAGATGATGGGCACCGGCCTGCTGGTGACCGAAATGATGGGCCAGGGCGTGAATATCGTCACCGGCGACTATTCCCGCGGTGCGGCCGGTTTCTGGGTGGAAAACGGTGAAATCGCCTATCCGGTGGAAGAGATCACCATCGCCGGTAATCTGAAAGATATGTTTGCGGGCATTCAGGCCATCGGTACCGACGTGGAAACCCGCTCCAGCCTGCAGACCGGCTCGGTGCTGATCGACGAGATGAAAATCGCCGGACAATAAGAACTGTAAGTCTGTCAGTCCGTAAAATAGGCTCAGAGGCAACTGGGTAGCCTCTTCCGACACGCTAAACCGCATCCCTGCGACGCTCAGCACATGACGTCCTGTCATGTGATGGTCGGCTGAGGCTATCCCAGTCACTTCTTTTTAGGCGCCGAGTCGTCGGTGAACACCACTGACAGACCACTCCGCTGCCAACGGGAGGGCAAAGGGTGTCTGCTCAACCGACCATCCGCGCCAAGGATGGCGCGGTTTGAGCCCCCAGGGAGGGGTTTACGGCGTGTCGGCTGAGCAGTGCGTTTTGCCTGATGACATCATTAAGATCAACAAAAACTTGTGACTAAGTGACAGGCTGACCGCTTACAGCTTTAATTCAGTGCAGCAGGATCAGGGTCGAGAGGCCGAGGAAGGAGAACAGGCCGACGATGTCGGTGACGGTGGTCAGGGCCATGGAGCCGGCCAGCGCCGGATCGATGTTGAGCTTGCGCATGACCAGCGGAATGGCGGCGCCGGCCAGACCGGCCACCGACAGGTTGATGAACATGGCCGATGCCAGCACCAGGCCTATCTCCCAGCTGCCTTTCCACAGACTCACCACTATCGCCACCATCACCGCCCACAGCAGGCCGTTGAACAGCCCCACCAGTGCTTCCTTGGTCAGCAGCCAGCGGGCGTTGCTGTCGCCGATATGGCCTACCGCCATGCCGCGGATCACCAGTGCCAGGGTCTGATTGCCGGCGATGCCGCCCATGGAAGGCACTATGGTCATCAGAATGGCCAGGGTGGCCAGCTGTGACAGGGTTTCTTCGAACATGTTGGACACGCTGGCGGCGAGCAGGGCCGAACCCAGGTTGACGGTGAGCCAGATGGAGCGACGGCGGGCACTGGTCAGCACCGGCGCGAAGGTATCTTCATCATCGTCCATCTTGGCCATGCCCATCATGGAGTGCTCACCCTCTTCACGGATGATGTCCACCACGTCATCGATGGTGATACGGCCCAGCAACTGGTAGTCGTCGTCGACCACAGGGGCCGATAGCCAGTCGTGGCGCTCGAACAGGTTGGCGACTTCGGTATCGCTCATGGCCAGCGGAATGGCTTCCACCTGGGTGTCCATGGCGTCGGCGACCCTGGTGGCCGGATCCTGCACCACCAGTCTGGCGAGGGAGATATCGCCCAGCAGCCGGTTATGTTGATCGACCACATAGAGGGTATCGGTGCCCTCCGGCAGTTCGGTGTGCAGGCGCAGATAACGCAGTACCACCTCGATGCTGACATCGGCGCGCAGGGTAATGAACTCGGTGTTCATGATGGAGCCGGCGGTATCTTCCGGGTATGACAACGCCTGTTGTGCCCGCTGCCGGTCCTGCTCGTCCATCTGGGTGAGCACCTGGTTGAACAGCTGCTCGGGCAGGTCCCGCAGTACATAGGCCAGATCGTCCGACTCCATGTCTTCCAGCGCGGCGGCCAGCTTTCCCGGATCCATCAACCGGATAATACCGTCCCTGACTTCTTCCGACAGCTCTTCCAGAATTTCGCCGTATTCATCCGGATCTATCAGTTGCCACAAGACCTTGCGGCTGGGGGAGGGGGAAGATTCCAGCAGCCAGGCGACGTCGCCTGGGCGCATCTGCTGCAGCATGCGGCGAACGTGCACGAACATGCCGCCGTTCAGCGCCTGGGTGATGGTTTCCAGGTGATCCGGCGTCCTTGGTTTTTCGATTGATTCTGTCATCCGGGCTCAGGCCTCTGCGCGGGACGGGATAGGGGAATTATTCCGATTCGTTGAAGCGGTCGGCGACCAGGCGGGACACGGCGTTCATGGCCGCTTCTGCATCCGGCCCTTCGGCGACGACGCGAATGGCGTGCCCCTGGGCGGTCTCCAGCATCAGCAGGCCCATGACGCTGTTGGCCGGGGCCTGTTTTTCCTGAGTACAGACGGTGACGGTGGCATCGAATTGTTGCGTTAACTGCACCAGCTGAATGGCGGCTCGGGCATGGAGTCCGAGCTTGTTGACGATTTGCAGATCTCGCTCAATTCTAGCCATGTTTTTTTTCCAGGGTGCGGTGGCGCAGTTGTACGCTTTTGCCCATCTGCCGGAATACCCGCGCCAGCTGTTCGACGATATACACGGATCTGTGCTTGCCCCCGGTGCAGCCGATGGCGACAGTGACATAGCTGCGGTTGTTGCGTTCCAGATGCGGCATCCAGGTGACCAGCAGGTTTTCAATCTGCCACAGGTACTTGGTGACCTCGGGCTGGCTGCCCAGATAGCCGGCGACCGGCTCGTCCTGGCCGGTAAAGGGGCGCAGTTCGGCTATCCAGTGGGGGTTGGGCAGAAAGCGGGCATCGAACACGAAGTCCGCATCCTGAGAGATACCGTATTTGTAGCCGAAGGACTCGAATACCCAGTTCAGCTCCCGTTCCTTCTTGCCGAGAATACGGGCGCGGATAATTTCGCTCAGATCGTGAATGCTGAGGTCGGAGGTATCGATGCGTAGATCGGCGGCGGAAGACAAGGGCGCCAGCAGATGGGTCTCCTGACGGATGGCTTCGTCCAGGGTCAGGCTGAGACGAGACAGAGGGTGCAGTCGGCGGGTGTCGCCGAAGCGGCGAATAAGGGCGGCGTTGTCCGCATCGATGAAGATACTCGACAGGCTGACGCCTTCCATGGCGCACACTTCGGCCAGACAGGCTTCCAGTTTGTCGGCACTGTCGGGCAGGTTGCGCACGTCGATACTGACCGCCACCTCACCGGGTTCGCGCCGACGCATCTGTACCAGGTCGGGCAGCAACTCGACGGGCAGATTGTCGACACAGTAATAGCCCAGATCCTCGAGCACACGCAGGGCCACGGTTTTACCCGAGCCCGAACGACCACTGACGATCACCAACTGCATATTGCTCTCCTCAGGAAGAAACCATGATGTTGTAGAGTTCGTCATCGCTGCCGGCCTGGCGCAATTGCTTGCAGACTTGCTTGTTGCTGAGTTTTTCGGCAATCAATGACAGTGTCTTGAGATGCAGTTTACACTCCTGCTCCGGTACCAGCAGGGCAAACACCAGGCCCACCGGTTGATTGTCGATGGCATCGAATTCCACCGGGTCGGCAAAGGTGAGTAACACCGCCGTCGCCCGGTTGTTATTGCCGATACGGCCATGGGGAATGGCGATACCGTTACCGATGCCGGTGCTACCCATTTTTTCCCGGGCCAGCAGGCAGTCGAACAACTGCTGGCTGCTGACATCGAGATGCAGGGCGGCCAGTTCACTGATGATTTCCAGAGCACGTTTTTTGCTCGTGCAGGGGACTGCACTGCGGGTGCAGTCCCTGCTAAGTATGTCGGCGACTTCCATGGTTATTTTTGCTTGAGCTTCTCTTTGTGTTTGATGATCTGGCGATCGAGCTTGTCGATCAAGCCATCGATGGCGGCATACATATCGTCATGTTGAGAGTTGGCAAAGAGTTCACCGCCGCTGAGATGGATTTTGGCTTCGGCAACCTGTTGCAATTTTTCGAGTGTGAGGACGACGTGTACATTGGTAATGTTGTCGAAATGACGCTCCAGTCGGGAAAACTTGCTGTTCACATAGTCACGCAGGGAATCCGTGATGTCTACATGGTGTCCAGTCAGATTTATTTGCATATCGTCTTCCTTCTAGATCTGCCTTTACATCAGGCGTTTACGCTGATTGGAAGGGGGGATGGCCAGCGATTCCCTGTACTTGGCGATGGTCCGTCTGGCCACCTGTATCCCCTGTTCGGCCAGCAGCTGGGCAATTTTACTGTCGCTCAGTGGCTTGACCGGGTTTTCCGCACCGACCAGTTTCCTGATCAGGGCGCGAATTGCCGTCGACGAACATTCTCCGCCATCGTCTGTACCCACATGGCTGGAGAAAAAGTACTTCAGCTCGAACACCCCTCTGGGAGTATGCATGAATTTCTGTGTGGTCACCCGGGAGATGGTGGATTCGTGCATTTCCACCGCCTCGGCCACATCATTCAGCACCATCGGCTTCATGGCCTCGGGCCCATACTCAAAGAATGCCTGTTGTTGTTCAACAATACAATTGGCAACCTTGAGCAGGGTCTCATTTCGGCTTTCCAGGCTCTTGATAAACCACTTGGCGTCCTGCAAATGGTTGCGGATAAACTGGCCGTCTTCACTGTTTCTGGGCTGGCGCGCCATGGCGGCATAGGTTTGGTTCAGCCGTACCTTCGGCATGGCTTCCTGGTTGAGTTCGACCATCCAGGCACCCTGGCGCTTGGTGACCACCACATCCGGGATCACGTATTCGGAGCTGCTCTGGATCACGCTGTTACCGGGCCTGGGCTCCAGCTGCTGGATCAGGGCCAGTACCTCCCTGAGCTCCTCTTCCTTCAGTCTGGTCTTGCGTTGCAGGGTGCGGTAATCCCGGGTGCCGAGCAAATCCATATGCTGGTCAATCACGAGGCGGGCCTGGTTCAGCCAGGGCGTGTCGGCCGGAAAGGGGTCCAGCTGAATGCGCAGACATTCCTGCACGCTGCGGGCGGCGACACCGACAGGATCGAAATGCTGGATACGCTTCAGCACCGCCTCCACCTCATCCGCTTCGATCTCCTGTTCACCGCCGGAGACGGCGGCAAGGATATCTTCCAGATCCTGGGTCAGGTAGCCGGCGTCATCGATGGCGTCGATAATGGCCAGTGCTATGGCCTGATCGGTATCACTGAAAGGGGTCAGTTGCATCTGCCACAGCAGGTAATCCTGCAGCGTCTCGGTGGTTTCGCCCTGATAGACGGTATCTTCCATGCCTTCGGGCAGGCCGCCGTTACCACCGCTTCCGGATGAGGTGGTATAGATATCGTCCCAGTGGGTGTCCATCGGCAGTTCGTCGGACAGCTGATTCTGCTCCATGGCGGTATCGGCGGCCATCTGTTCGTCGTTGCCGCCGTCGGTCACCTCAATGCTGTCCGGCTCTTCCTGTTCCAGCAGGGGGTTGCTTTCCAGCGCCAGCTGAATTTCCTGCTGCAGCTCCAGGCTCGACAGTTGCAGCAGGCGAATGGCCTGTTGCAACTGGGGGGTCATGGTCAGCTGCTGTCCCATACGTAACTGAAGAGTTGGCTTCATCGTTGGTAAAGTCCTTCTATGTCAACCGCATATGTCACCGCAGGGAGCTCCGGCGGATCAGCTCAGAGGCTGAATTGTTCACCAAGATAGACTTTCTTGACCTGCTCGTTCGCGAGAATCTCGGCCGGAGTGCCGGCGGCGATACGGTGACCATGACTGACAATATAGGCCCGTTCGCAGACGTCCAGGGTCTCGCGCACATTGTGATCGGTAATCAGTACCCCCAGGCCTCTATCACGCAGATGCAGAATGATTTTCTTGATGTCGATGACCGAGATGGGATCGACCCCGGCAAAGGGTTCATCCAGCAGTATGAAGCGGGGATCGGCCGCCAGTGCGCGGGCAATTTCCACCCGGCGGCGTTCACCACCGGACAGACTCATGCCGGTATTGTCGCGGATATGAGTGATGTTGAACTCTTCCAGCAGTTGCTCCATTTTTTCGCTGCGGCCGTCGGCGTCCAGATCCTGGCGGGTTTCGAGCACCGCCATTAAATTGTCGGCTACGCTCAGGCGCCGAAAAATGGAGGCCTCCTGGGGCAGGTAACCGATACCGGCCCGGGCTCGCACATGCATGGGTTCATGGCTGATGTCATGCTCGTCGATGGTAATGCTGCCGGCGTCGCGCTGCACCAGGCCCACTATCATGTAGAAAGAGGTGGTCTTGCCGGCCCCGTTGGGGCCGAGCAGGCCGACGATCTGGCCGGTATTGACGGTCAGGCTGACATCGGCCACGACCTGGCGCCCCTTGTAACTCTTCTGCAGCCCACGGGCTTTCAGTATTGCCATGATCAGTTCTGGGTCTCTTTTTTATTCATGTCCTGCAGCTGTTCGGGCAGAAAAATGGTGGTGACGCGGTCTGATCCACCCTGGCTTTCTGCCTCCATCTGTTCCTTGTCGATATGGTAGCGAATCCGGTAGCCGGTCACGATGTTGTCGTTCTGCTTCAGCTTCGCTTCCTTCAGCAGGGTGATGGTGCGCGCCTTCATATCGTAGTGGATTTCCCGGGCCTCGGCCTTGACCGGCTGGCCGCTGTCCAGCACTTGATAATAGGTGGCTGGCGCACCGTGAGCGGTCATTGATTGCAGTCCCTGCTCGTTGCGGATCACCACCAGTTTGTCGGCCCGCACATCCATGGTGCCCTGTTTGACCACGACCCGATCGCTGAAGGTCACCTTGTTGTCGACCAGCTCCACCAGCTGACGACCGGCATCTATGGTCACCGGCTGGTTGAAATCAGACTCTTTGGCCTCGGCCAGGCTCAGGCCGAGGGCCAGCAGGCCGCCGATGCTAAGGAGTAAAGTAGGTTGCCCGGGTTTCATGCAGTAATTCCACCGTTTGTTGATCAAGCTTGCCCAGCAGCCCCTGGCCCTGGGCCCGGAAAGTTGGGCTGCTCAGCTGCACATTCCGGTTGGAACGCAGCTGGTTTTTAATAAAATCCAGTTCCAGATATTCGGTGGTCAGGGTTCTCACCAGGGCATCGGGTTGCAGCCCCCGGCCGACCACGGTGCCGTTCAATACCGCATTATCATTGGTATTGATCATGCCCTCATCACCGCTCAACTGCCATTGGGGCCGGCCATCGGGCGAATAAAGCAAGATAACAGGTTTTTCCATCAGGGTCATGGCCAGCGGTTCGTAGTACTCCGCATATTCCGCATCCATGCCGCGGTAGGGCAGACCCAGTTGATTGTATTGCACGCTGCTCAGGTTTTTGGCAATAAAATCCGGCTGATAATCCTGCTGGTTGGCGGGGGCGTCGGTGACCGGCCGGAACCACTGCCAGCAGACAAGGGCGAGCAGGAAGAGGCCGCCAAACCACCAGGTCTGGCGACTCACAGGCTCATGCCTCTGGCCTGTTCCAGCTCTCCCCGCGCCTCAAGCAGCAGATCGCACAACTCGCGCACCGCGCCCCGGCCGCCCTGGATTCGGGTGACGTAGTCGGCGTGCCGCAGCACCAGCGGATGGGCATCGGATACCGCTACCCCCAGGCCGCAGTCCCGCATCACCGGCAAATCGACCACATCGTCGCCGATATAGGAAACCTGCTCCGGCCCCAGCTTTAGGGTATCCAGCAGGGCGCGATAGCTGTGCATCTTGTCGCTCTGGCCCTGATAGACGTGAGTGACGCCGAGCGAGGCCATGCGTTCGCTGACGATACGGGAGTCCCGGCCGGTGATCACCGCCACCTGAATACCGGCATTGAGCAGGGCTTTGATGCCGAAACCGTCTTTGGTGCAGAAATTCTTGTATTCTTCGCCCCGGTTGCCGAGATAGATCATGCCGTCGGACAGCACCCCGTCCACATCGCAGATCAGCAGCTTGATCCCGGCCATTCGCTGCCAGATGTCGTTGGCTACCGGACCGTAAAGGCTTGCTTGTTCCATCAGATCACTCCCGCCCGTAACAGGTCATGCATATTGAAGGCGCCGACCGGATACTGTTGTTCGTCTACCACCAGCAGACCGCTTATTTTCTTTTCTTCCATCAGCTTGACCGCTTCCGCCACCAGCATGGCGGCGTGTGTCGTGGTGCAGCTGCGGGTCATGACCTGTTCGATGGAGGTGTGATGTACATCGATTTTATGATCCAGGGTGCGGCGCAGGTCGCCATCGGTATAGATACCCACCAGCTTCTGCCGCTCATCGACCACGGCGGTAAAGCCCAGGCCGGAGCGGCCGATTTCCAGCAGCGCATCGATAATCAGCGTATTCAGTCCGACTTTCGGGACCTGCTCGTCTCTGTGCATCACATCGCCCACCCGCAGCAGCAGACGCTTGCCGAGGGCACCGCCGGGGTGACTGAGCGCAAAATCATCGGCGGTAAAGCCACGGGCCTCCAGCAGGGAGACGGCCAGGGCATCGCCCATCACCAGGGCGGCGGTGGTGCTGGCGGTCGGGGCCAGGCCGAGCGGGCAGGCTTCCTGCTCCACCCGGGTGCACAGATGCACATTGGCTTCTCGCGCCATGGTGGAGGCGGGGTTGCCGGTCAGACAGATCAACGGCAGGCCACGGCGCTTGAGTACGGGCAACAGTGAAATGATTTCACTGCTTTCGCCCGAGTTGGACAGGGCCAGTACCACATCGTCCCTGCCTATCATGCCGAGGTCCCCATGGCTGGCCTCGCCCGGATGCACGAAAAAGGCGGGGGTGCCGGTACTGGCCAGGGTGGCGGCAATCTTGTGGGCGATGTGCCCGGATTTACCCATGCCGGTCACGATGACTTTCCCCGGGCACTGGAACATCAGCCGGCAGGCATGATTGAATGCCGGGTCCAGATATTGATAAAGGCCATCGATGGCTGCCTTTTCAATATCCAGCACCTGCTTGGCGGTTTTCCGATAATCAAATTCTGCAGTCATAGTTTTCTCCACACCTTAGGCGGCGCCATTATAGAAAAGCTTGTGCCGATAAGCGACTGATGTAACAAAAACGGTAGGAGGTAAGGGGCCACTCTCTTCCCATCTTCCTTCCCACCTTCTTTTATCCGGCAAGAAGACAGAGAGTGGCGCACCGGCTAAGGAAAAGCGGTCGGTCTGGTTGCCCATCCCGCGGGGAACTCATACAATTCTTTCTTTTTATTGAGGAATCAGTTTGAGCCAGAGCCTCGTCGAAATAAGGGATCTTTGCTTCAGCCATGGTGACCGAACCCTGTATGACGGGATCAGCCTGCAGATCCCCAAAGGTAAAATTACCGCCATCATGGGCCCGAGTGGTATCGGTAAAACCACCCTGTTGCGACTCATCGGTGGCCAGATCAAGCCGAGCAGTGGCGATGTGCTGTTCGACGGCGAGTCCATACCCAGTCTGAATCGCTCTCGTCTGTATCGGGTGCGCCGCCGCATGGGCATGCTGTTTCAGAGCGGCGCCCTGTTCACCGGCATGTCGGTATTCGACAATGTGGCGTTCCCGCTGCGCGAGCACAGCGGCTTGCCCGAGGCCATGATCCGTACCCTGGTGATGATGAAGCTGGAAGCGGTAGGGTTGCGCGGTGCGGCGAAGCTATTACCGTCCGAGCTGTCCGGCGGCATGGCGCGGCGGGCAGCATTGGCGCGCTCCATTGCACTGGATCCCGAGCTTATCATGTATGATGAGCCCTTTGCCGGGCAGGATCCCATCAGCATGGGCGTCTTGGTCAAGCTGATATCCGAGCTGAACCGGGCCCAGGGGCTGACCTCCATTATTGTCACCCATGATGTGGACGAGGTGATGAATATTGCCGATTACGCCTATATCATCGCCAACAAAAAAGTGATAGCGGCGGGGACGCCGGCCGAGCTGCAGCAGAATACAGATGCCCAGGTGGTCCAGTTCCTGCAGGGTCTGGCCGACGGCCCGGTGGCGTTTCATTATCCGGCACCTTCATTCAGGGAGTCGTTAGTCGATGTTGATTGATATGATAGGACGCCTGGGGCGTCAGGGGGTGGCCGGAATCACCGCCACCGGGCGCGCCGGCTTCATGTTGTTGCATGCCCTGGTGGGGCCGCCTCAACCAAAGAAACACTTTCCACTGCTGATACAGCAGTTGCAGGTGGTCGGCGTACAGTCGGTGGCCATCATACTGGTGTCGGGGCTCTTCATCGGCATGGTGCTGGCCTTGCAAGGCTACAACGTGCTGGTGGACTTCGGTGCCGAAGGCAGCCTGGGCCCCCTGGTGTCATTGTCGTTGTTGCGGGAACTGGGTCCCGTGGTGACCGGCCTCCTGTTTGCCGGCCGGGCCGGTTCGGCACTGACCGCCGAGCTGGGCCTGATGAAGGCGACCGAACAGCTCTCCAGTCTGGAGATGATGGGCATAGATCCCCTGCGCCGGGTGGTGGCGCCTCGTTTCTGGGCCGGCTTTATCAGCATGCCCTTGCTGGCGCTGATGTTCAGCCTGATAGGCATCTGGGGCGCCAAGCTGGTGGGTGTTGACTGGCTGGGGGTAGACGAAGGTGGCTTCTGGTCGGCGATGCAGGCGGCGGTCGACTGGCAGCAGGACATCATGCAGGGGGTGATCAAGAGCCTGGTATTTG
Organism: Oceanisphaera litoralis; assembly: GCF_016907015.1. Taxonomy (GTDB): domain Bacteria; phylum Pseudomonadota; class Gammaproteobacteria; order Enterobacterales; family Aeromonadaceae; genus Oceanimonas; species Oceanimonas litoralis. Next base: position 99,215 of record NZ_JAFBBE010000008.1, on the reverse strand, counting down.
CCCTGGTGGTCACCTGGATTGCCCTGTTCAACGGTTTCGATGCACAGCCGACGGCGGCCGGTATCAGTCAGGCCACGACGCGTACCGTGGTTCATTCTTCTCTGGCGGTACTGGGGCTCGATTTTTCCCTCACCGCCGTCATGTTCGGGTAAATAACAATGAAATACAGCAAACTGGAATTCAGCGTCGGCTGCTTTATGCTGGCCGGCATCGGTGCCTTGCTGCTGCTGGCGTTCAAGGTCGCCGGTGTTGGCGCCAACGGTCAGGGAGAAAGCTATACCCTCTATGCCAAGTTCGATAATATCGGCGGTCTCAAGGTGCGTTCGCCGGTCAAGGTAGGCGGCGTTGTGGTGGGACGAGTCAGCCAGATAACCCTGGATCCCAAGGATCAGGTGCCGGTGGTGACGCTGACGGTCAGCCGCAACGCCGGTGAATTTTCCGAAAGCAGCACGGCGGCCATCCAGACTTCGGGTCTGCTTGGTGAGCAGTATCTGGGGCTGAGCCCCGGGTTTGCCGATGAGGACATGGGCATCGGCATGCTCAAGGACGGCGATACCATAACGGACACCCAATCGGCACTGGTACTGGAAGAGCTGATCGGTAAGTTCATTTATTCCATCGGCGACAAATAAGCCGTAGCCGACTCCCTAGGAGCTAATGATGAAAAAATTACTGATGTCAGGGCTGTTGATACTGGCCGGGCTCTGGACCCCGCTGGTTGCCGCCATTACGCTGTCGAACCCTTATGTGCTGGTGAATGAAGTCGCCCAGAACACCTTCGATCGATTGAACAGACAGCAGGCGGAAATCAAGGCCAATCCGGAATATTTGCGCACCATAGTGCGGGAAGAAATGCTGCCGGCGGTGGATGTGCGTTTTTCCGCCTTTCGGGTGATCGGCAACCAGCTCAACAACACCACCCCCGAACAGCGGGACCGCTTTGTTGCCGCCTTCAGCGACTACCTGGTGGTGACCTATGCCGATGCACTGGCGGCCTACAAGGAACAGAAACTGGACATAGGTACCGGCACCGTCGCCAAGGGCGAAAAGCTGGTATCGGTGCCGGTTTCGGTACTGGAGACCAACAAGCCGGCCATCAAACTGGAGTTCAAACTTCGCCAGAACAGCCGCACCGGCGAGTGGCGAGTATTCGACATGGTGGCCGAGGGCATTAGCCTCTTGTCCGCCAAACAGGCCGAGCTGAGTGGTCTTATCCGTCAGAATGGGATCGACCAGGTGACCCTTCAGTTGCAGGCACACACCCAGAAGCCGGTGACGCCGCTGGAAAGAACCCAATGAAGCTCGAACGGGAACTGACCCGGGATATGCTGCCGGCCTACTGGGCCGAGCGGGCAACCCTGTTCGGTGCCGATCGGGTGGATTTAAGCGAGCTGAAGCAGATCGACTCGGTTGGTCTGGCCTTTCTGGTGCAATGGAGTCAGGCGCTGGCCGCCGGTAACAAGCCACTGACCCTGCTATCCCCCCCGGCCAGCTTTTATCCGCTGGCCGATTTATACGGCGTCAGTTCCCTGTTTGAACTGGTCGACAATACTGCCAAAAGCGCAACATGAGCGAGAGCCAACATGAGCGGGAGCCAACATGGATCTGAATAAAGAAGTTGAACGTTTACTGCGGCAGGCACTGCCGCTGGACGAGCTTTACATCAAAAGCGAAGGCAGCCATTTCGAGGTGATAGCAGTATCTGCCGATTTCACCGACATGAGCCGGCTCAAGCGGCAACAGGCGGTCAATGGCCCCCTGAGGGAGCTGATCGCCCAGAACAGCATCCATGCGCTGACCGTGAAGACCTTTACTCCCGAGCAATGGGCGCGGGAACGAAAATTTATTATGCCTTCCTGAGCAGGAACCGAAATGGATAAATTTAAAATTCAGGGACCTTGCCGGCTTGCCGGCGAGGTCACCATATCCGGCGCCAAGAATGCCGCGCTGCCGATACTCTTTGGTACCCTGCTGTGTGATGAAACGGTGCACCTGTCCAACGTGCCCAGGCTGAAAGACGTGGACACCACGCTGCAACTGCTGGCTTCCATGGGGCTGCAGGTCGGCGAGCAGGATGAGGTTATCGTTATCTCCGGGGCTGTGAACAAGCATGTGGCGCCCTATGAGCTGGTGCGTACCATGCGGGCCTCCATCCTGGCGCTGGGGCCCCTGGTGGCCCGTTTCGGCAAGGCCGATGTCTCTCTGCCCGGCGGCTGCGCCATCGGCGCACGACCGGTGAACCTGCATATTCACGGTCTGGAACAGATGGGTGCCGAGATCCGGGTGGAAGACGGCTACATCAAGGCCCGGGTAGACGGCCGCCTGCAGGGCGCCCATATCCTGATGGACATGGTCAGCGTCACCGGTACCGAAAACCTGATGATGGCGGCGGTACTGGCCGAAGGCCGTACCATTATCGAAAACGCCGCCCGAGAGCCGGAAGTGGTGGATCTGGCCCATTTCCTCAACGCGTTGGGCGCCAGGATCCAGGGCATGGGTCAGGACACGCTGATCATCGATGGTGTCGAGGCGCTGCACGGCGGCGAGTATCGGGTTCAGCCCGACCGCATCGAAACCGGTACCTTCCTGGTCGGCGCGGCCGTCACCGGCGGTGATGTTACCTGTCGCAATACGGATCCGCATCTGCTGGAAGCGGTACTGGTCAAGCTCAAGGATGCGGGAGCGCGGGTGGAAACCGGCGAGGATTGGATCCGCCTGGATATGACGGATCGGGTGCTGAAGCCGGTCGATATCAAGACGGCGCCGTATCCGGCCTTTCCGACCGATATGCAGGCCCAGTTTACCGTGCTGAATGCGGTGGCCAAGGGCGTGGGGCGAGTGACCGAGACCATCTTCGAAAACCGCTTCATGCATGTGCCCGAGCTGAACCGCATGGGTGCTCATATCGAACTGAACGGCAACCTGGCGATCTGTGATGACACCGAGCAGCTGACCGGTGCCACCGTGATGGCCACCGATCTGCGGGCTTCTGCCAGCCTGGTACTGGCCGGTTTCGTGGCCGAAGGCACCACCATAGTGGATCGTATCTATCATATCGACCGGGGGTACGAGTTTATCGAAGACAAACTGTCCGCGCTGGGCGGCAAGATAGAGCGAATTAAAGGCTAACCGCGTCATTGGGGACTGGAGACTGGGGACTGGCCTGGTTTCCAGCCCCATTTTTACGCTTTACTAATCCCCAATCCCTTTCTTTACCGTAACCGCTGAAAGCGGCTGTCTTCTTCGATCATCACCGTTAGTGTCAATATCTTGCCTTTTCGCAGCAAGGTTACCTGTATGTCGGTACCTGGGCGGGTTTCGGCAATCATGTCCATGGCATGGCGCATATTGCGAATGGCCTTGCCATCGATACTCATCAGCACATCTTCCTGGGCAATGCCGGCCTTGGCTGCAGGGCCCTGCTCGTTGACCCTTTCCACATAGATACCGGTGCGTTCTCCCAGCTTGAGCAGCTGGGCCATCATCGGCGGAATATCGGCACCACTGATGCCCAGATAGCCCCGGATCACCCGACCGTTGACGATCAGCTCCTGCATGATGCGGTGGGCCAGGGCATAGGGAATGGCGAAGTTGATGCCGTAGCTTTCCTGATGGGCCAGGCTCTGAAAGGAAGCGGTATTGATGCCGACCATCTCGCCGTAGACGTTGACCAGGGCGCCACCGGAGTTGCCGGCATTGATGGCGGCATCGGTCTGCAGCAAATCCTGACGGCCGTTGCTGTCCGGCCCCATGCTGGACAGACCGGTGCGGCCGGTGGCACTGATAATGCCCTGGGTAATGGTCTGGCCCACGTTATAAGGGTTACCGATGGCCAGCACAATATCGCCGACCTGGGGGGAAAGATCCTGGTCCTGAGGGATCACCGGCAACTGGCCGGCGGTAATTTTCAGTACCGCCAGATCCGTGGGCACATCGAAACCGGTGACGTCACCGGCGAGAATGCGACCATCCTGCAACGCGACTATGACCTGATCCGCATCGGCAATGACATGGTAATTGGTGAGCACATAGCCCAGATCCGACATGATGACGCCGGATCCCAGACCGGTGGCGCTGAGTTCGGGTGACTCGCTGCCCCGTTGAAAGCTGCGGGTATAAATATTGACCACGGCGGGGCCGGCCCGACCGGCGGCATAGGAAAAACTGGACACGCCGACCTGCTGGTTACGCCACCAGTGCTCGAAAGGCTGGGTCTTTAGTTGCGGAAACAGCAATAGCAGGATCAGGGCCATCAGGATGCCTAAGGCCCCGGCCTGAAGCAGAAACTTGAGAAAAGAGGCTAGCCGCATGGGATGTGGTGATTGTTGTCGAATGACTACAGCATAACATAGTGAGGGGTGAGGGGTGAGGGGTGAGGGGTGAGGGGTGAGGGGTGAGGGGTGAGGAGTGAGGAGTGAGGAGTGAGGGAAAGAGCCCCTCACTCCTTGCTGAATTACCTGAGTACCAGATAGATGGAAGATTTGCCGCGCTGTATGTTGAGCGCCAGTACTTCCGGCTTTTCCTGCACTATCTGACGCAGATCGTTCAGGTCCTTTACCCGCTGGCGATTGACGCCGATGATGATGTCGCCCTTTTCCAGGCCGGACATGGCGGCCGGGGAGCGGGGGGTTACTTCGGCTACCTTGACACCCTGCACCCTGTCTTCGTCGCTGGTCTGGGCCAGTAGCGCGCCTTCCAGCGATTCATTCAGGGTGTTGGCCTGAATGTTTTCTTCATCGGCCCGGGACAGGGTCACCTCGACCTGCTGCTCCTTGCCATCGCGGAACAGCCCCAGGCTGACGGTTTTGTCGGCACCCATGGTCGCCACCTTGGCGCGTAACTCTCCGAAGGAACGGATGGGTTTACCATCCAGGCTGATGATGATGTCACCGGCTTTCAGTCCCGCCTTTTCGGCGGAAGAGTTTTCCAGTACCTGGCTGACAAAGGCGCCGTGCTGGCTGCGGTAGCCGAAGGTCCGGGCCAGCTCCGAGGTCAGTTCACCGCCCATCACGCCCAGAACACCACGACGGACTTCGCCGTATTCGAGAATTTGATCGGCCAGGTTCTTGACCATGTTGGAGGGAATGGCGAAACCGATGCCAATATTACCGCCGCCCGGGCCGAGAATGGCGGTATTGATGCCGACCAGCTTACCGTCCAGATTCAGCAAGGCGCCACCGGAATTACCGGAGTTGATGGCCGCATCGGTCTGGATGAAGTTTTCCAGATTCTCCACGTTGAGGCCGGAACGGCCCAGGGCGCTGATGATACCGGAAGTGACGGTCTGCCCCAGGCCGAAGGGGTTGCCGATGGCGATGGCGAAGTCACCCACCCGGAGCCGATCGGAGTCGGCAAATTCGACTTCGACCAGATTCTTGGCATCTACTTTCAACAGCGCTATGTCGCTTTGTTTATCGCGACCGATAAGTTCGGCTTCGTATTCCTGGCCGTCCGTCAGGGTGATGAGTATTTTGTCGGCGTCTTCGATGACGTGGTTATTGGTAATGACATAGCCTTTTTTCGCATCGATAATCACGCCGGATCCCAGCGCCTGAAAGGGTCTTTCCCGCACCTGTTCGCCGGGAAGGCCGGGGCCGAAGAAAAAGCGGAAGGGCTCGGGAAGCGCCTGGCGGCTGACCTTGCTGCCGGACACCGAAATATTGACCACGCCGGGAGTGACTTTTTCCAGCACCGGAGCCAGGCTGCGGATGTCGCTACCGGCACCGAATGGCAGGGCAGCCTGAGCCAGGGGCAGTATGGCCAGACCCAGGCTCAGAGCCAGGGCGGGTACCAGGGGGAGTCGACGTTTCATGCAGATGCTCCTAAATCGATGGATTCTTCAAAAAAGAGTTCATTCAGACCTTCAGCGTGGAACAAGAGTTCCGATTCGGTCTGTATTATTTATTGTGTTTTTTGCTGGCGAGATCAAGTCCCGGCCTTTGGCAGCACTTGCCTGGGTGGGGATGGCGCCTTTACACTGGCAGTCACCACCCGTTATTAGCCAAGTTGTTACATACACTAATGACCCCTAGTCAAAAATACCAGTCAGACCTCAGCCGTCACGACTTTGTCCGCGATCCGGCTCAGGCCCTGGCGGTGTCACATCTACAGCGACTGTTTGACGAGCTGATGGCGCCGTCTCCGGTTCGGCCCCGGCTCAGCCTGTGGCACAAGTTGACCGGAAACAAGTTGACCGGTAACAAGCCGGAGCCGGTGAACAGCATACAGGGACTTTACTTCTGGGGGGGTGTCGGCCGGGGCAAGACCTATCTGGTGGACACCTTCTATGATTGTCTGCCCTTCGATAACAAGCTCAGGGTACATTTTCACCGTTTCATGGTGCGGGTGCATGAGGAACTGCAGAGCCTGAAGGGACAGGCGGATCCACTCAAGCTGGTTGCCGAGCGCCTGGCCCGGGAAGCCCGGGTGATTTGTTTCGACGAATTTTTCGTGTCCGACATCACGGATGCCATGATACTGGGCACCCTGTTCCAGTACCTGTTTGGCCATGGGGTCATACTGGTGGCAACCTCCAACATACCGCCAGGCGATCTGTACCGAAACGGCCTGCAGCGGGCCCGTTTTCTGCCGGCCATCGCACTTATCAAGCAACATTGCGAGGTGGTCAACGTCGACTCGGGTGTGGATTACCGGCTGCGTACCCTGGAGCAGGCCGAAATTTATCACTCGCCGCTCGATGCCGAGGCCAAGACCAATCTCGAGCGGTATTTCGAGCGTCTGACCAGCGAGCCCGGCACCAGAGGGGCCGAGATCGACATCAACCATCGCCGGCTCAAGACCCTCGCCGAAGGCGACGGCGTGCTCCATATCGACTTTCAGGAGCTGTGTTGCACGGCACGATCCCAGCTGGACTATATCGAGCTGGCTCGCTGTTATCATTCGGTACTGCTGGCCAACGTGGTCCCCATGGGCCGGGACAGCGATGATGCGGCCCGGCGCTTTATCGCCATGGTCGATGAATTCTATGAACGACACGTCAAATTAATCATATCGGCGTCGGTACCGATGACGCAACTTTACGGTGAGGGCAGGCTTGGTTTCGAGTTCAAACGCTGTCTGTCGCGACTGACTGAAATGCAATCCCACGAATATCTTGCCAGAGAGCACCTTCCTTAGTCACAATACCCGCCCCGGTATCTGGGCATGATGCCGGGAAGGGGCGGGCGGGCCGACTAATTTTAATGGGCATTAAAATTAGCAGGTGATTTTTACGGCAACTTTACCTATAATCGCTCGGCCCACGTTACACAGCTGTCGATGAGGCAGCATCACTGTAAGAAGACTGGTGCTCGAAGGGGTACAGGTCTTGTCGTGTTTTGCGCATGTGCGCAAGTGTATGATTCATTTTAAGTAATTTGGGTTTATCCATGAAAACTTTTGTTGCTAAGCCAGAAACCGTAAAGCGTGACTGGTATGTTGTTGATGCAGAGGGCAAAACTCTGGGTCGTTTGGCCACCGAGATTGCCAGCCGTCTGCGTGGTAAGCACAAGCCGGAATATACTCCGCATGTTGACTGTGGCGATTACATCGTCGTGATCAATGCCGAGAAAATTCAGGTAACCGGTAATAAAGCCGAAGGCAAAATCTACTATTCTCACTCCGGTTTTCCGGGTGGCATCAAGTCCATCAGCTTCGAGAAGCTGATTGTACGCAAGCCCGAGATGGTAATTGAGTCTGCCGTTCGCGGCATGCTGCCACGTGGCCCCTTGGGTCGTGCTATGTTCCGCAAGATGAAAGTCTTTGTCGGCGGCCAGCACAACCACGCTGCGCAACAACCTCAAGTACTGGACATCTAAGGCGGGATTAGGCAAATGGCAGAAACTCAATACTACGGTACCGGTCGTCGCAAAAGCTCTACTGCACGGGTATTCGTGAAGCAGGGTAGCGGTAACATCGTTATCAATAAACGTTCACTGGATCAGTACTTTGGTCGCGAAACCGCCCGTATGGTGGTTCGTCAGCCGTTGGAACTGGTTGAGATGACCGATAAATTCGATCTGTTCATCACCGTTGCCGGTGGTGGCATTTCCGGTCAGGCCGGCGCTATTCGTCACGGCATTACTCGTGCCCTGATGCAATACGACGAAACCCTGCGCGGTTCGCTGCGCAAGGCTGGCTTCGTTACTCGTGACGCTCGTAAAGTGGAACGTAAGAAAGTCGGTCTGCATAAAGCACGTAAGCGTCCTCAGTTCTCCAAGCGTTAATTGGGATTGCGTTTATATCAGAGCCCGGGTTTACCCGGGCTTTTTTATATTTGAAAGAAATGGATCGGATTCACTAATAAATCCTTGTTTCATAACAAATTATGCTGTGAAACAGTGATTTGTTGACCCTTTAGCCGTCCTTGTAAAAGACCGCGCTTTTCTTTAGAATTTCAGGGTTTTTTCGTGGCAATTGAAACCATAATATCCGCCGCAGTTGTCATAAGCCGTCTCGAAGCATGGAACGAACAATAAACGCGCGGAGACCAAATGGGAGAGTTTTTGGATGAGCAATGCGCCAGTTGATACCGGTCGCCGCAGATTTCTGACCTGGTCAACCACAGCTGTGGGTGGGGTCGGAGCTGCTTTTGTCGCTGTGCCTTTTATCGCATCGTGGAATCCCAGCGCCAAAGCAAAGGCGGCTGGAGCCCCGGTAGAAGTAGATGTCAGTAAAGTCGAACCGGGTCAGTTGATCCGGGTGGAATGGCGAGGAAAGCCGGTCTGGATAGTCCGCCGCACCCAGGACACCCTGGATGCCCTGTCCAAGCACGACAACCAGCTGCGGGATCCTGCCTCCGAGCAGCCGCAACAACCGGATTACGCCCAGAATGGTTACCGCTCGATCAAACCCGAGTTGTTTGTGGCGGTAGGGCTTTGTACCCACCTGGGCTGTTCACCCACCTACCTGCCGGATTCGTTCGGCGAACAGGTTCAGGGGATTACCTCTGGTTTCTTCTGCCCTTGCCACGGCTCCAAGTTCGACATGGCCGGTCGCGTCTTCCAGAGCGTACCCGCCCCGCTGAACCTGGTGATCCCCCCTTATTACTATGTCAATGATGCCACCATTCTGGTTGGCGCAGACAAGGAAGGAGCCTAAGCATGCTGGGTAAACTTGTAGCCTGGATCGATGAGCGGATTCCGATGACCGCGACCTACAACAAGCACGTAGGTCAGTATCCGGCACCGAAAAACTTCAACTTCTGGTACTTCTTTGGCTCCCTGGCCATGCTGGTGCTGGTTAACCAGATACTGACCGGTGTCTGGCTGACCATGAACTACAACCCTTCCGGCGAGGGTGCCTTCGCCTCTGTCGAATACATAATGCGTGATGTGGAATACGGCTGGTTGCTGCGTTACATGCACTCCACCGGTGCCTCCGCCTTCTTCGTGGTCGTGTATCTGCACATGTTCCGCGGCCTGATCTACGGCTCTTATCAGAAGCCCCGTGAACTGCTGTGGCTGTTCGGCATGCTGATCTTCCTGGTGCTGATGGCCGAAGCCTTCATGGGCTATCTGCTGCCCTGGGGACAGATGTCGTTCTGGGGTGCTCAGGTGATCATCTCGCTGTTCGGTGCCATTCCGGTCATCGGCGACGATCTGACCCTGTGGATCCGCGGTGACTACGTCATTTCCGGTGCTACCCTGACCCGCTTCTTCGCGCTGCACGTGATTGCCCTGCCGCTGGTGCTGGTCATTCTGGTGTTCCTGCATATAGTGGCGCTGCACGAGGTCGGTTCCAACAACCCCGATGGCATCGATATCAAGAAGCACAAGGACGAAAACGGCTGGCCCAAAGACGCCATTCCGTTCCACCCTTACTACACCGTCAAGGATGTGGTGGGCGTGGCCGGCTTCCTGTTCCTGTTCGCCTTCGTGATTTTCTTCATGCCTGAAGGTGGCGGTTACTTCCTGGAAGGGCCCAACTTCGAAGCGGCCAACGGCCTGAAAACCCCGGAGCATATTGCGCCCGTGTGGTACTTCACCCCCTTCTACGCCATTCTGCGGGCGGTGCCCGACAAGTTGACCGGCGTTATCCTGATGGGGCTGTCGATTGCCGTGCTGTTCGTGCTGCCCTGGCTGGATCGCTGCAAGGTGCGTTCGTTCCGCTACCGCAGCAAGCTGCACCTGCTGAACATCGCTCAGTTCGTGATCTGCTTCATCATCCTGGGTGTTCTGGGTGCCTTGCCGTCCACCTCGCTGCTGACGCTGATCGCCCAGATTTGTTCGTTCGGCTACTTCGCCTTCTTCGTACTGTTGTTCTTCTACAGCAAAAACGAAAAAACCAAGCCGCTGCCAGAGAGGGTCACGTTCAAATGAAGAAGTTAATCATCGCTGTATTTGCGTTCCTGCCGTCTCTGGTGATGGCGGCCGGTGGCGCCGTTCATCTGGACAAGGCCGACTACGATCTGAGTGACAAGGCGTCGCTGCAGAACGGTGCCAAGCTGTTCATGAACTATTGTTCCGCTTGCCACAGCACCCAGTATCAGCGTTATAACCGGGTGGCCGAGGATCTGGGTATTCCGGAAGACATCATGCAGGCCAACCTGAATTTCACCGGTGTCGGTATCGGTGAACTGATGGAAAATGCCATTCCCGAAAAAGATGCGGCCAGCTGGTTTGGCGCACCGCCGCCCGACCTGACCCTGGTGGCCCGGGTACGTGGAGCCGACTGGCTGTACACCTACCTGCGTTCCTTTTACAAGGACGACAGCCGCCCGTTCGGGGTGAACAACCTGGTCTTCCCGTCTGTGGGCATGCCTCATGTACTGGAGCCGCTGCAGGGTAGTGCACACCTGAAAACCGTGGTGCACACCGTGGATGGCCATGAGGTGGCAACACCGGTGGGGATCGAGACCGAGGGTAACGGTGAGCTGACCACGGAAGAGTACGACAAGGCGGTACTGGATATTGTCAACTTCCTGGTCTATTCCGGTGAGCCAGTCAAGCTGGAACGTCAGCGTATGGGCTACTGGGTACTGGGTTTCCTGGCTATCTTCTTTGTCTTTGCCTACATGCTGAAGAAAGAATACTGGCGTGACGTACACTGAGTAGACATCGTTTAAGCTAGGCAGGGGAGCGGCAATGGGGCGAATATGCTTCCATTGCCGTTCCTATTTATGATTTGCGGAGGATTCAATGGCAGTTGCAGCTAATAAGCGTTCCATCATGACGCTGTTTTCAGGGGCTGAGGATATTTACAGCCACCAGGTGCGTATCGTCCTGGCAGAAAAAGGGGTAAGTGTCGAGATCAGCCATGTTGAACCCGACAGCCTGCCCGAGGAGATGCTGGAGCTGAACCCTTACGGCACCCTGCCGACCCTGGTCGACCGGGAGCTGGTGCTTTACGAATCTCATATCATCATGGAATACCTGGATGAGCGTTTTCCTCATCCGCCGCTGATGCCGGTCTATCCGGTCGCCCGGGGTACCAGCCGACTGATGATGCACCGCATCGCTCAGGACTGGTATTCACTGGTCAAGCGTATCCAGCGCAATGAAAAAGCGGACGAAGCCCGCAAGGAACTGCGTGAGGCCTTGCTGGCCGTAGCGCCTGTATTTGCCGAGTATCCTTACTTCATGAGTGAGGAGTTCAGCCTGGTCGATTGCTACATGGCCCCCTTGCTGTGGCGTTTGCCGTCACTGGGTATCGAGTTGTCCGGTCGCGGTGCCAAAGAGCTCAAGACCTATATGATCCGTCTGTTCGAGCGGGAGTCGTTCCAGGCTTCCCTGACCGAAGACGAACGTGATATCGGTGGTAAGGTCTGAGCATGGACAAGATGACGCCCAGCCGGCCCTATTTGCTGCGCGCTTTCTATGACTGGCTGCTGGATAACGAACTGACGCCACACCTGGTGGTCAATGCCGAAGTGGCTCACACCAGGGTGCCGCACCAGTATGTGCAGGACGGACAGATAGTGTTGAGCATTGCCCCCCAGGCGGTGGTCGGTTTGCACATGGATAACGAAGCGGTCACCTTCAGCGCCCGTTTCGGCGGCTCGCCGTTCCAGGTGTATGTGCCGATGGCGGCGGTGGTATCGATTCAGGCGCGGGAAAACGGCGCCGGTACCTTCTTTCCGCCGGAGCCGGCCTATGAGGCCTGGTTGGCTGCTGCCGACGAGGTAGCGGAAGATGAAGCCGATACGCCGCCGGCACCGGAGCCGGCGGCTTCTGTACCGAAGAAAGGCAAGCCCACCCTGAGGGTGATTAAATAAAAAAACGCAGCCAGTTGGCTGCGTTTTTTATGGCTGAGCTATATGGTAATTTACGGTGCCGCCTGTACAAACTCGAACACGGTGATCACGCGTTTCACGCCGCTGATATTGCGGGTCAGTTGCACGGAAATATCCGCTTCCTTGCGGGTGACCAGGCCAATCAGAAAGACTTCGCCATTCTCGCTTACTACCTTGATCTTGGTGCCATCGATGTTCTTTTCCGCCAGCAGGGTGCTCTTGACCTTGGACGTCAGCCAGGTGTCCTGGCTGCGGCCCGCCAGCTCGACCGGCTGGCCGATGCGTACCTCGTTGAACACCTCGGAGACACCGGGTACGCCCCGGACTATGTCTTCCGCCTGCCGACGATAGGCGTCAGTCGGGGTCTGGCCGATCAGCAGGCTCTTGCCGTTGGTGGTGATCACCGCCAGCCGGCTGTCATCCCACAGGGGTTTGGTGGCGCCGAGGCGATGCAGGGCGCGCATATCTATGGTCTGATCGCTGATCTGGGTACCCAGGGTCCGACGGTCGGTGGCGGAATTGACGCCGGTACCGGCGCCGACCAGCATGGCGCCGGCGCAGCCTTGCAGCAGCAGCGCCGACGTCAGTATCAGCATATATCCTTGTTTCATTATTCATCTTCCTGTTGGGGGAACAGAGTGCGGTCGATCAAATCGCACAGGCAATGCAGGGTCAGCAAATTGACCTCATGAATGCGGGGCGCCCGTAACGCCGGCACCCGGATTTCCACGTCGTTGGGGCCGAGCAGGCCGGCAAGCTCGCCGCCGTCACCGCCACTCAATGCCACTATGGTCATGTCCCGGCTGAGCGCGGCTTCCGCCGCCTTGATCAGATTGCGGCTGTTGCCGCCGGTGGAGATCACCACCAGCACATCGCCGGTCTGGCCCAGGGCGCGTATCTGGCGGGCGTAGGCCTCGTCGAAATGCTGATCGACCGCAATGGCGCTGATGCTGCTGGTATCGAGCGTCAGGCAGAGGGCGGGCAGGGCCGGGCGCTCGGTTTCGTAGCGGTTGATCAGCTCGCTGACAAACAGTTGCGCCAGGGCATTGGAGCCGCCGTTGCCACAGACCAGCAACTTGTTGCCGTTGAGCAGGCACATCACCATCATCTGGGCGGCGGCCAGAATATCATCCGGCAGCGCTTCGGCGGCGGCGATTTTGGTCTGGATGCTTTCGGTAAAACTGGCTTTGATTTCTTCCTGCATGGGGTTCCTTAAAAGGCGTTGGGTATCCAGTGAACATGATTTCCTTCACAGGCAACCAAATCGAATCGACAGGACTGGCGGGATTCATTCAGCCCTTTTGATTGCAGGTAGCTGTGGGCCGTTCGTCGTAATCGCTGCTGTTTGGCCGGGGTCACCGAGGCGGCGGCACCGCCGAAGCCGCTGTTCTTGCGGTAACGGACCTCGACGAAGATCAGGGTGTTGTCTGTGCTCATGATCAAGTCGATTTCGCCGAGCTTGCACTGATAGTTACGCACCAGCAGCGTCAGCCCCTGCTCGAGTAAAAATTGTTCGGCCCGGCGTTCAAACTGCTCGCCTCTGGCCCGGCTAGTATTCAGCGGGTAGCCATTCGCCATTGCGGTACTCCATCCATTGCAGTCGGCGCTGCACCACGCCGCGCTCGTTCAGACTGAGCTCACCGGTCAACGCCGGTACTGCCGGCGCATTATCCCGTAGCTGAGTCAGTTGGGGGATCAGGGTCAGGGCATCATAACCGAAGGCGAACAGTCGTAACCAGCTGGAGCCGACGGTGGGCCACAGAGTCTCGACTTCTTCCATCAGCTGCGGCGCCCCGCCGAACAGCCAGGGCATGTCGGCCAGCCGCAGGCCGTTCAGCTCGCTCATCGGCGGTTCACCACCGGGTACATAGCTGCGCGAGGTGACATAGGTCGGCAGGCGGGCGGCGCGGCTGTCTCGGACGAAATCGAAATAGGGCAGAATAAAGCGGGTTTCAGTGCTGTTGCTCACCATGAATACCGAATCGATGGGCCCTGCCGGTGGCACGGCCTCGATGCTGCCTCTGATCACGCCAATGCCGGCCGCCACACCGGAGGTCACACCGGCGTTGCCGTTATCAAGAGCACGTCGCACATCGGACTCGATGGATTGCTGGTTGTTGAAGTAGGCCAGTATGGCCGGACTACCACTCTGCTGCTGCCAGCGGGTATTGAACTCGGCGGCGACCCGGCGGCCCAGCTCGTTGTCGGGAGCAAATACCAGCGGTTGGTGGTGGCCCTGTTCCCACATATGAAGCGCCGCTTCGCTCGCTTCCGCTTCCGGTGACAGGGAGAAGTAGTAGCGGTGTGGCAACACAGGTTGATAGGCAGGGTTATTGAGGGCGAACACCGGAATGGCCGGATCCAGGCTGCTCAGGGCATCGATATCTTCTTTCAGCAGCGGGCCCAGAATGAAATCGGCCCCGGCCTGCTGGATCTGCTGGTAGAGGCCGACCATGTCCCGGCCGTGTGTGTCGAAGAAGCTGACCCGTGACGACTGGCCCTGATGGGCACTCAGTATACCGTTGCGAATGGCATCGGCCTGCTCGGCCAGCTTGCCGGTCATCGGCAACAGCACGGCAATATGGGTCGGTTGATAGGATGCCAGCGTCATCACAGGCCCCGGGCTGTCGGACAGATAGCGGTGCCCCGGATGATCCGGATAGGCATGGCGCCAGGACTGCAGCTGCCAGCGGCGCTGACCCGGATCGACCTCGGTGTTGTTCACAATCGCCATCAGCCGCAGCCAGCCGTTGACCGGCTCGCTGTTACCGGTGTTCTGAGCCCGCCGCAAGGCCAGCGGCGACGCTTGGGTCAGCAGCTGATAGATACGCTCCAGGCCGGCGTTTTGCTCCTGGCCATCCAGCAGCGATTGGCGTTCGATCAGCATTTTGGCGGCGTCGATCGGCTGTTGCTGCTGTTCGAACCTGTTGGCCTGCAGCAACAGATAATAGCTGGCCGCGCTGGGTGGCAGGACTGTGTTGTCCACGGCGGCCAGTCGCTGGTCGGCCAGCCCGGTATTGCCGTCTGCGAGGGCGGCGGCGCTGTCCAGCAAGGCGACTAATGGCCGTTGTGCCAGTGTGGCTTGCTGCCGCAGGCGGGCCAGCTGGGGTTCGGCGGCACCGACATTGCCCTGTTGCAGCCAGGCGCGAATGGCCAGTGCCCGCCAGGAAAAGGCATCCGGCTCGGGGGCTTGCTCCGCCTGGGCCAGATATTGCTCGGCGCTTCTGTCGGTCTGGCCAAACATGTCCGGCGCCGGCTCTAATGGCCCCTTTTGCAGGGGACCGGTACCACAGGCCAGCAGGACGGATGAAAGCACCAGGGTGCACAGCAGTCGTGTTACACTGTTACGTTGAATTTGTGTCGCCAATCCCTTTATCCCAAGCTGTGTCATTCTGGCCCTAAGTGTAATAGGGCCATGACGGTGAAACAATTGCTTGCACAGGAGTCCCCATGAGCCAAGCGGCTGCACTTTATATTGTGCCTACCCCTATCGGCAACCTGAATGATATCAGCCAGCGTGCACTGGACACATTACAACAGGTTGATTTGATTGCCTGTGAAGATACCCGCCATACGGCGAAACTGCTATCCCATTACCAGATTAGTACGCCAACCTGGGCGCTACATGATCATAATGAGCAGTATAAATCCGAGCAGCTGGTGACGCGGCTGCAGGGTGGTCAGTCGGTGGCACTGGTATCGGATGCCGGCACCCCCCTGATCAGTGACCCGGGTTATCATCTGGTCAACAGCTGTCGTGATGCGGGGGTACAGGTTATTGCCTTGCCCGGCCCCTGTGCGGCGGTAACGGCGCTGTCGGCCGCCGGTCTGCCCACGGATCGCTTTGCATTCGAAGGTTTTCTGCCGGCGAAGGAAAAGGCCCGGCTGGACAAGATCGAGAGCCTGAAGGACGAACCTCGTACCCTGGTGTTCTACGAATCACCCCGTCGCCTGCTCGACAGCGTGGCGGCGCTGGTCGCGGTGCTGGGCGACCAGCGCCGGCTGGTGGTGGCGCGGGAGCTGACCAAGACCTTTGAAACCATTCACAGCCTGCCCGCCGCCGAGATGCTGGTCTGGCTGCAGCAGGACAGCAATCGCAGCCGGGGTGAAATCGTGCTGATGGTCGCCGGCTACCGGCCCGACAGCGAGGATGAACTGTCGGCCGAGGTGCTGCGCACCCTGGCCTTGCTGCGTGGCGAGTTGCCGTTGAAGAAGGCGGCGGCGCTTACTGCCGAAATTCACGGAGTCAAAAAAAACGCCCTCTACAAGTACGGACTCGAGAATGGGCTTTAAGGGCTATTGGCTCTAAGAGGCTAAGGTAGGAATTGTGCATCAGATCCAGCGTTGCTGGATTTCGTGGCTAAAGCGCGCGACTACATTCGTGCACCATGCGAGTATCGGAAGGGCTGGTGTCATCATGCCGGCTGGTGTACACTCCGCCGCGGAGTTGGCCGGGTAATCGCTGCTTCGTCGTTGTGTCTTCGGGCATACGGGCGGAGGGGAGGAAAGTCCGGGCTCCACAGGGCAGGGTGCCAGGTAACGCCTGGGGGGTGCGAACCCACGACCAGTGCAGCAGAGAGTAGACCGCCGATGGCCCGCAAGGGATCAGGTAAGGGTGAAAGGGTGCGGTAAGAGCGCACCGCGCGACTGGCAACAGTTCGTGGCACGGTAAACTCCACCCGGAGCAAGACCAAATAGGCCTCCTACAGGCGCGGCCCGCGCTGGAGGCGGGTAGGTTGCTGGAGCCAGTGAGCGATTGCTGGCCTAGAGGAATGATTACTAATCGAGCTTGCTCGATACAGAACCCGGCTTACAGGCCAACTCCCATTATTTTATAAAACGCAGCTTCGGCTGCGTTTTCTGTTTACCAGCACCGCCGATGTGGCCGCTTCATTTCCCCCTCCGCTTCACACCATCTTTGTTCGGGTTGCAATGTTCGGGTTGCAAGGTATAGCGCGGTTAATACCCATCACCGGCCTGAACATCAACTTTCTCTTCTTTGCTTGCTTGAAAAGCTTGAGCCCGCTCCTTACACTTGAGCGGGGTGGGAAAAAGTGGTTTTTTGTGGAACAAAGTAGATCTTAAGGACTCAGAATGCTGCGTGGTGCTCACGCCATCAGCCTGGATACCAAGGGCCGGTTGGCAATACCGACACGACTCCGGGATGCGTTGCGCGATGAATGTGACGGTCTACTGATCTGTACCATAGATCTCAGCAATCCCTGTCTGCTGCTTTATCCCCTTGCCGAATGGGAACTGATAGAAAAAAAATTGCGGGCCCTGTCGAGCACCAATCCGGTGGAACGGCGCCTGCAACGGGTATTGCTGGGACATGCTGCCGAGTGCGAGTTGGATGCTCAGGGCCGGTTTTTAATACCGGGCCCACTCAGACAACATGCGGGACTCGACAAAAAAATCATGCTGGTGGGGCAACTCAACAAGTTCGAAATATGGGATGACACCCGCTGGCAACAACAAATCAACGATGACTTACTGGCGCTCCTGCGGGAAGGCTGGGAGTCATCGGAACGACTGCGGGACTTCGCGCTATAACATGAGTCAACAACAGACACATATCACGGTACTGCTGCACGAAGCCGTGGACGGCTTGAATATCAAGCCGAATGGCATTTATGTCGACGGTACCTTCGGCCGCGGTGGGCACTCCCGGCATATCCTGTCCCGGCTGGGGCCCGATGGGCGCCTGCTGGCAATCGATCGCGACCCTCAGGCCATTGCCGAAGCGGGCAAGATTGATGATCCCCGCTTCCAGATACTGCACGGTCCCTTCTCCCGTCTGGCGGAGATGGTGGAAGAGCGGGGGTTGACGGGGCGCATCGATGGCGTCCTGCTCGATCTGGGGGTGTCTTCTCCCCAGCTGGATCAGGCCGAACGCGGCTTCAGCTTTCAGAAGGACGGCCCTCTGGATATGCGCATGGATCCCACCAGTGGCCAGAGTGCCGCCGAATGGCTGGCCCGTGCCGATGTGGATGATATCGCCTGGGTGCTGAAAACCTTCGGTGAAGAGAAATTTGCCAGGAAGATAGCCCGTGCCATCGTGCATGACAGGGCAACAGAGCCTTATACCCGCACTCGCGCCCTGGCAGAGATGATCGCCAGGGTCAGCCCCAGCCGAGATAAGCACAAACATGCGGCGACCCGCAGTTTTCAGGCGATTCGTATCTATATCAACAGCGAGCTGGAAGAAATCGAGCAGGCATTGAACGGCGCCATGCAGGTACTGGCTACGGGCGGCCGCTTGTCGGTGATCAGCTTCCATTCGCTGGAAGACCGGCTGGTCAAACACTTCATCCGCAAACAGGAAAAGGGCCCCGAGGTTCCGCCCGGACTGCCGTTGACCGAGGCCCAGCTGTCCGGTGGCCGTCTGTTGAAGAGCATCGGCAAGGCGCAAAAACCGTCGGCCGCCGAGGTGGACGCCAACCCGCGTTCACGCAGCTCAGTGCTGCGCGTTGCCGAGCGTCTGGATACCCCTGCGTGATAGCCGGACGCATCAACCTGGCCAGGGAGATTGGCCAGGATTTGTTGCGGCACAAGTGGCAATTGCTGCTGACGCTGGTGACCCTGAGTTCGGCCCTGCTGGTCATCGTCATTACCCAGGGGACCCGACAGCTGACCAGTGAATACAACGAACTGATGGCGGAGCAGGACCGGCTGGATATCGAGTGGCGGCATCTGCTGCTGGAGCAAAGCACCCTGATGGAGCATAGCAGGATAGAGGCACTGGCCCGAGACAAGCTTGGTATGCAACGGCCGGCCCCGGCGCAGGAAAAACTGGTGACGCAACGATGAGACGGCGCAAGCAGAATAAAAAAGAACCCATGCTGACCGGTTGGCGTTTTATGACCGTCTGCGGGGTGATCCTGTTCGCCTTTGTCGCCCTGTTCGCCCGGGCCGCCTGGATCCAGGTGGTGTCACCGGATCGGCTGCGGCTGGAAGGCGATATGCGCTCGCTGCGCACCACAGTCACCAGTACCAGCCGTGGCATGATCATGGATCGCAACGGCGAAGAGCTGGCGGTGTCGGTGCCGGTACAGGCGGTATGGGCCGATCCCAAGCAGGTGCATACCGAGCTGAGTCTGGAAAAAGGACAGGCCTGGCAGGCGCTGGCCGATGTGTTGGGTGTTCCGCATGAAACCTTGATGAAGCGGGTCGGGGACCCCCGGCGTCGCTTCGTCTATCTGCAGCGTCAGGTGACCCCGGCGGTGGCGGAATATATCCGTCGGCTTCGGCTGCCCGGCGTGCATTTGCGACCGGAAGAGCGTCGCTTCTACCCCACCGGCGAAATCAATGCCCATCTGGTGGGGTTGACCAATATCGACGGCGCCGGTATCGAAGGCATAGAGCGGGGCTTCAACGAGTGGCTTACCGCTCAGGCCGGCGAGCGCCGGGTACGCAAAGACAGAACCGGCCGGGTGATCGAGGATCTGGGCCTGGTCTCCGAGGCGCGGGAAGCGAACAATATTCAGTTGACCATCGATCAGCGTATTCAGGCGCTGGCCTACCGTTCGCTCAAGCGGGCCAGCGAATACCATCGCGCCACCTCTGCCTCCCTGGTGATGCTGGACGTGAAAACCGGCGAAGTGCTGGCCATGGTCAACAGTCCCTCCTTCAACCCCAATAACCGCAGCCAGTACCAGAGCTTTCGGGCGCGCAACCGGGCGGTCACCGATACCTATGAACCCGGCTCTACCATCAAGCCGTTGATCGTGGTCAGTGCCCTGGAAAACGGCGTGGTCAACGCCGACAGCATCGTCGATACCAGCCCCGGCTGGATGCGACTGGGTGGGAAACGCGTGTCCGATACCCGCAACCTGGGCCCCATCAGCGTGCAAACCGTGCTGCAACGCTCGTCCAACATGGGGATGGCGCGCATGGCACTGCAGGAAACCCCGGAGCAACTGCTCGACACCCTCTATCGCTTCGGACTGGGTATCGACTCGGGCATGGGGCTGGTGGGCGAAAGCACCGGCCTGGTGCCCCAGCGTCGGCGCTGGTCCGACATAGAAAGGGCGACCCTGTCGTTCGGTTATGGCATCACAGTGACCCCGCTGCAGCTGGCCCAGTCTTATGCGGTGCTGGCCAATGGTGGCGTACGCTATCCGCTGACCATCATCAAGCGTAGCCAGCCTCCGGTGGGCGAGCAGGTGGTGCCGAGGCAGCATGCGGATGCGGTGCTGCATATGCTCGAAAGCGTGGTCGGACCCGGTGGCACGGCGCGCAAGGCGGAGATTCCCGGTTATAGAGTCGCCGGCAAGACCGGCACTTCACGCAAGGCCATCGCCGGTGGCTATGGCAGCGACTATGTGGGTGTCTTTGCCGGCATGGCGCCGGTCAGTAACCCGCGGCTGGCCATGGTGGTGGTGGTGAACGAACCCCAGGGTGAAAAATATTACGGCGGTGACGTGGCGGCACCGGTCTTTGCCGAGGTGATGAGCGGTGCCCTGCAATTATTGAATATTCGTCCGGATGGGGCGACCCAGGAACAGTTCCAGCTGGCAGGTCAGGAGGCAAAACGTGTCCCTCACACTTAGAGATCTGGCGGTGCCGCTGGGTCTGTCGGCCCCGGCCATCGCCATCAATGCCATGACCCTCGACAGCCGGGCCGTGACGCCCGGCGCTTTGTTTGTTGCCGTTAAAGGTCATAGCGTCGACGGTCGTCGCTTTATTGAATCCGCGTTGAACAAGGGCGCGGCGGCGGTGCTGTTCGAGGTGGACAGCCCGGAACAGTCCGGTCTGGATCATCGGGATCATCGTCTGCTGGGGGTGTACCGTCTGCCCGAAAGCCTGTCGCTGCTGGCCGGGGTGTTTTACGGCGAGCCGTCCACCGAGCTGCAACTGATTGGCGTGACCGGCACCAATGGCAAGAGTACCGTCACCCAGCTTATCGCCAACTGGAGCTGCCTGTTGGGCACTCAGACCGGGACCATGGGCACCCTGGGTAACGGGCTTTACGGTCAGTTGCAGGAGGCGGTCAATACCACGGGTTCGGCGTTGGAGGTCCAGCACCAACTGGCCGAGCAGCAGCGTGCGGGAGCCCAGCGGCTGGCGATGGAAGTCTCGTCCCATGGGCTGGCTCAGCACCGGGTGGCTGCGTTGAGTTTTGACGTGGCGGTGTTCACCAATCTCAGCCGGGATCATCTGGATTATCACGGCACCATGGCCGCCTATGGCGAGGCCAAGCGGCAGCTGTTCGAACAGTGTCGCCAGGCGCGCGTCATCAATGCGGACGACCCGCTCGGGCGGCGCTGGCTGGGCCGGTATCCGGACGCCATTGCCTTTGGTCTTCATGGCCGCATGGGTGATTTCGGTGGCCGTCAGCTGGTGGCGGAAATCGTTCACTTTTACAGCGAAGGCGTGAAAGTGTCCATTAACTCAGACTGGGGGAATGGTGTATTATCCGCCCCCCTGATGGGCCGCTTCAACGTGTCCAACCTGTTGGCGGCCATGGCCGCCCTGCTGGCGCTGGGTGAATCCTTCGAGCGGCTGCTGGCAACGGCGCCGCAGCTCGCTGGCGTGGCCGGGCGAATGGAGCCTTTTACCGCCCCCGGCCAGCCGCTGGTGGTGGTGGATTATGCCCATACCCCCGATGCGCTCGAGCAGGCATTGCAGGCGCTGCGTCAGCACTGCAAGGGTCGGTTATGGTGCCTGACCGGTTGCGGCGGCGACAGAGACAAGGGCAAGCGCCCGCTGATGGCGGCGGCGGCACAGGCCGGTGCCGATGTGGTGATCCTGACCGACGACAACCCGCGTACCGAGCCGGCCGAGGCCATAGTGGCAGACATGAAGCAGGGCCTGAGCGAGCCCGATGCCGTGCTGGTGATCCACCGGCGAGCGGAGGCCATTGCTCATGCCATCGAGCAGGCGGATGCGGAAGATATTATTTTGGTGGCCGGCAAGGGCCATGAGGATTATCAGATAGTGGGTACTGACAAGATGCATTACAGCGACCGGGAAACCGTGTCCGGCCTCTTGGGGCTGAATACATGATACCGCTCAGTCTCGAGCAGCTGGCTCAGGCCTCCGGCGGTGAACTGCGCGGTGCCGATGGTGCCATAGTGGCGGTGACCACCGACAGCCGGCAGGCGCTGCCCGACGGCGGCCTCTTCGTGGCCCTGAGTGGCGAACGCTTCGACGGCCATGACTTCGCCGCCAAGGCGCAGCAACAGGGGGCCACCGCCCTCTTGGTAGAGCGCTGGCTGGAACTGGACCTGCCCCAGATCAGGGTGGCGGATACCCGCCTGGCGCTGGGCGTGCTCGGTGGCCTGGTACGGGAGCTGAGTTCGGCGCGGGTGCTGGCCATTACCGGCAGCTGTGGCAAGACCACGGTCAAGGAAATGGCGGCGTCGATTCTGCGCCGGAAAGGCAAGGTGCTGGCCACCAGGGGCAACCTCAACAACGAAATCGGTGTGCCTCTTACTCTCTGTGAACTGACCGCGGATACCGAATACGCCGTGGTCGAGCTGGGTGCCAATCATATCGGCGAGATTGCCTGGACCTGTTCGCTGGTGAAGCCTCATGCCGCACTTATCAACAATGTGGAAGCCTCTCATCTCGAGGGCTTTGGCTCACTCGAGGGCGTGGCCCGGGCCAAAGGCGAAATTTACGACGGTCTGGCAGAAGGTGGCGTGGCCATCGCCAATGGCGACAGTCCCTTCTGTGCCCTGTGGCGTCAGCAACATGAGCTGGTGTATTTCGGTGAGCAGCGGGAATATCAGGCCCGGCAAATCAGCCTCGACAAGTCGGGCTGCGCTCGTTTTCGTCTGCTGACTCCCCAGGGGGAGGTGGATGTGCAGTTACCGATACCCGGTAAACACAACGTATCCAATGCCCTGGCCGCCGCCGCCGGCACCGAGGCGCTGGGCGCGAGCCTGGAAGAAATCTCGGCCGGGCTGCGTCAGTTTGGCTCGCCTGCGGGTCGACTGCAGGTCTGGACGCGACCCGGACTGACGGTGCTGGATGACACCTATAATGCCAGCGTCGCTTCCGTGCTGGCGGGACTCGATACCCTGGCCAGCCTGTCCGGTTACCGTATCTTCGTCTTCGGTGATATGGCGGAGCTGGGTGACTACAGCAAAGAGATGCATATCCGGGTGGGCGAGTACGCCCGCAAGCTGGGTATCGATCGGGTATTGACCGTGGGTCGAGACAGCAAACATACGGCGAGTGCGGCCCAGGGGCAGCACTTCGACCAGAAACAACAATTACAGCCGGTCCTCTTCGAGGCGCTGTCACAACATAATAAGGTAGTGATTTTGATCAAGGGCGCGCGCAGTGCACGGATGGAAGAGATAGTTAAGGCCATTCAGGAGGGTGAGGCATGCTAGTCTGGCTGGCGGAGTGGCTGACCCCTCATTTCAGCTTTTTGAACGTCTTTTCCTATCTCACCTTTAGAGCGGTGATTTCCATTCTCACCGGCCTGGTGGTCTGCCTCTGGATAGGCCCGCGGCTGATCCGCCGGCTGCAGGCGCTGCAGATCGGTCAGGTGGTACGCAACGACGGGCCCGAGTCTCATTTCAGCAAGGCCGGCACCCCCACCATGGGTGGCCTCATGATACTGGTCTCCATCTTCGTGTCGGTCTTGCTGTGGGCGCGGCTGGACAACCCCTATGTGTGGGTGGTGCTGTTCGTGCTGGGTGCCTTCGGTGCCATCGGCTTTGTCGATGACTACCGCAAGGTGGTACGCAAGAACACCGATGGCCTGGTTGCACGCTGGAAGTACTTCTGGCAATCGGCGGCGGCATTGGCGGCGGCGGTCTTCGTGTACTGGATAGCCAGGGATCCGGCCCAGACCCAGCTGGTGGTGCCCTTTTTCAAGGACGTTATGCCCCAGCTCGGCCTCTTCTTCATCGTGCTCAGCTACTTCGTGATCGTCGGTTCCAGCAACGCGGTCAACCTGACCGACGGCCTGGACGGTCTGGCCATCATGCCCACCGTCATGGTGGCGGCGGGCTTTGCCCTGGTGGCCTGGGCCACCGGCAACGTCAACTTTGCCGCCTACCTGCATATTCCCTATGTGGCTCATGCGGGCGAGCTGACCGTGGTCTGCACCGCCATGGTGGGCGCGGGGCTGGGGTTTCTCTGGTTCAATACCTTTCCGGCCCAGGTGTTCATGGGCGATGTGGGCTCCCTGGCACTGGGGGCGGCGCTGGGCGCCATCGCCGTGCTGGTACGACAGGAATTTCTGCTGGTGATCATGGGCGGTATCTTCGTGATCGAAACCCTGTCGGTGATACTGCAGGTGGGCTCCTACAAGTTGCGTGGTCAGCGGATTTTCCGTATGGCCCCCATTCATCACCATTACGAGCTGAAGGGCTGGCCCGAGCCGCGGGTGATAGTACGTTTCTGGATTATTACCCTGATGCTGGTGCTGATTGGCCTGGCCACCCTTAAGGTGAGATAAGCGTATGTTACCCGAGCGTATCCTGATTATTGGCCTGGGGCAGACGGGACTTTCCTGTCTGCGTTACTGCCTGCAGCGAGGCGTCAGCCCCGTGGTGATGGATACCCGTGCCCGGCCCCCGGGCGCCGAGCAGTTGCCCGCGCAGACCGAGCATCACTTCGGTGGCCTGAGCCTGGCGCCGATACTGGCGGCCGAGCTGATTATCGTCAGCCCCGGCCTGCCGCTGACCAGCCCCGAGCTGCAGCAGGCATTGGCCGCCGGCATCGAGATTGTCGGCGACATCGAGCTGTTCGTACGCGAGTGCACCGCCCCCATCGTCGCCATTACCGGCTCCAACGGCAAGAGCACAGTGACCACCCTGGTCGGAGAGATGGCGGCCGAGGCAGGCATCCGGGTCGGGGTGGGCGGTAATATCGGCATACCGGCGCTGGACCTGTTGCAGCGGCAGACAGGGCAGCCACCACTGGCGCTGGCGGTGCTGGAGTTGTCCAGCTTTCAGCTGGAAACCACCCCCGGCCTGCGGGCCTGTGCCGCCACCGTGCTCAATATCAGCGAAGATCACCTGGATCGTTACGACTCGCTGGCCCATTACCGCGATACCAAGCTGGGTATCTATGAAGGGGCCGAACTTGCGGTGTACAACCGGGAAGACGGCGAGACCCGGCCGCGGCAAGCGCAGGCCGCCGTCAGCTTCGGCCTGGATTCGGCGGAATATGGCCGCATGGAACAGGACGGCGAGCTCTGGCTGAGCCGCTTCGGCGAGCCGGTGTTGCCGGTGTCGGCGCTGAAGATCATCGGCGCTCACAACCAGCTCAATGCGCTGGCGGCGATGGCGCTGGCGGATCAGGCCGGTATTGCCGTTGACGTTCAGCTCAGGGTGTTGCGCCGCTTCGGCGGTCTGGCGCACCGGTGCCAGTTTGTGGCCGAGAAAAACGGTGTGTGCTGGGTCAACGACACCAAGGCGACCAATGTGGGCGCCACCCTGGCGGCCATCGCCGGTATCCAGGATGCGGTCTCTGGCCGGCTGTGGCTGATTGCCGGCGGCCAGGGCAAGGGCCAGGATTTCGGGCCTCTGGTGCCCCTGCTCGAGGGCGTCGTTGCCGGTATGGTCTGCTTCGGGCAGGACAGCGCTCAATTGCTTCAGCTTGCCGACAACACCCATGAGGTGGCGACTCTGGAAGAGGCGGTAGCCTGGTGTGCCGGGCAGGCCAGGCCCGGCGACTGGGTGCTGCTGGCACCGGCCTGTGCCAGTCTGGACATGTATCCCAGCTATCAGAAACGGGGCGAGCACTTTATCGCCCTGGTGGAGGCGCTATGAACCTGGTGGAGGCGATATGAAGTGGTGGCCTTCCTCCGGCAGCGGCTGGTTGCTGCGGCCCTCCCAGGGGCTGATCTACGATCGGCAGCTGGTGATATTGGCGTTGTCGCTGATGGCCATCGGCCTGGTGATGGTGTCGTCGGCTTCCATTGCCGAGGGCATCAACATTGGCAATGACCCCTTCTATTTCGTCAAGCGGCACGGCGCTTTTCTGCTGATCTGCCTGATGCTGGCCAGCCTGATACTGCAGGTGCCCATGGCCCGCTGGCAGCAATGCAACACCGGGTTTCTGGTGCTGGCAATCGTGCTGCTGGTGGTGGTGCTGCTGGTGGGACGTGAAATCAACGGCAGTCAGCGCTGGCTGCCGCTGGGGCCGCTGAACGTGCAACCGGCGGAAATTGCCAAGCTGGCGCTGTTTACCTTCCTGGCCGGTTATCTGGTTCGCCGGCAGGATGAAGTTCGGGGCCAGTGGAAGGGCTTTCTCAAGCCGCTGGCGGTGATGGGGGTGATGTCGGTGCTGTTGCTGCAGCAGCCGGATCTGGGCTCTGTGGTCGTGCTGTTCGTCACCACCCTCGGCATGCTGTTTCTGGCCGGGGCCCGGCTCAGCCAGTTTTTGAGTCTGGTGGGGCTGGGCGCCGGCCTGCTGACCTTTCTGATCATCAGTGCGCCCTATCGTATTCGGCGGGTGACCTCCTTTCTCAACCCCTGGGAAGATCCCTTCGGCAGCGGTTATCAGCTGACTCAGTCGCTGATGGCCTTCGGTCGCGGCGGCTGGTTTGGCGAAGGACTGGGCAACTCCATTCAGAAGCTGGAATATCTGCCCGAGGCCCATACCGATTTCGTGTTCGCCATTCTCGGCGAAGAGCTGGGCTTTACCGGCGTGCTGCTGGTGCTGCTGCTGCAGGCCTGGCTGGCGTTCAAGGCGCTGCATATCGGCCAGAAAGTCCTGCTGGGCGGCCGTCAGTACGAAGGTTATCTTGCCATGGGCATCGGCATCTGGTTCAGCTTCCAGACGGTGGTGAACGTGGGCGCGGCCTCGGGCATGCTGCCCACCAAGGGCCTGACCCTGCCGCTGGTCAGCTACGGCGGCTCCAGCCTGCTGGTGATCACCACCGCCGTGTGCATTCTGGTGCGCATCGACTTCGAGTGGCGACGGGATCACATGCAGGCACGACAACGGGAGGCGACATGAGCAAGCCCAAAACCCTGCTGGTGATGGCCGGTGGCACCGGGGGCCATGTCTTTCCCGGACTGGCGGTGGCGGATCGGCTACGGGCCGAAGGCTGGGATATTCACTGGCTGGGTACCGCCGAGCGGATGGAAGCCCAACTGGTACCGAAACACGGCTATCCGCTGCATACCATTGCCATCGCCGGTGTGCGCGGCAACGGCCTCAAGCGCAAGCTGCTGGCGCCGTTCCAGATCCTGAAGGCGGTCTGTCAGGCGCGGCGAGTGTTGCGTCAGGTGCAGCCGCAGGTGGTGCTGGGCATGGGGGGCTTCGCCGCCGGGCCCGGTGGCGTGGCGGCAAGACTGGCGGGCATTCCGCTGGTGCTGCACGAGCAGAATGCCGCCGCGGGCCTGACCAACCGTTTGCTGGCACGCATCGCCCAACGCGTGCTGATGGCCTTCCCCGGCGCCTTCGCCGAGGCCGACAATACCGCCGTGGTTGGCAATCCGGTACGCCCGGACGTGCTGGCGTTACCGGCACCGGCCGAGCGCATTTCCATCGAACCCCGGCCGTTGCGGCTGCTGGTGGTGGGGGGCAGCCTGGGGGCCAGAATACTGAACGACACCCTGCCCGAGGCGGTGGCCCGAGCCGGCAAGATACAGGTGCGGCATCAGACCGGCAAGGGCAACGCCGAGGCGGTGCGCCAGGCCTATGAGGCGCTCGGTATCGAGGCCGAGGTGAGCGATTTTATCGACGATATGGCGGCGGCCTATGGCGCGGCGGATCTGGTGGTCTGCCGGGCGGGAGCCTTGACGGTGTCGGAAGTGGCCGCCGCCGGTGTGGCTGCCCTGTTCGTACCGCTGCCTCATGCGGTAGATGACCACCAGACCAAAAATGCGCGCTCTCTGTCCGACAAGGGGGCGGCCGTATTGCTGCCTCAGACCGAGCTGAATGCGGAAGGTCTGGCGGCACAATTACAACAACTTGGCGATAACCGGGCGCAACTGCTGGCCATGGCCAGCCGCGCCCGGTCGCTGGCGATTACCGATGCTGCGGAGCGGGTGGCCGAGTGCCTGCGCGCCGTGGCGAAATAAACGAGAGAATGGCATGACCAAGGTTGAACTGGCAAAACTCAGAAGCATGGTCCCCGAGATGAGACGGGTACGACGCATCCACTTTATCGGCATCGGTGGTGCCGGTATGGGCGGTATTGCCGAGGTGCTGGCCAACGAAGGCTATGTCATTTCCGGTTCCGATATCGCCTACAACCCGGTCACCGACCGCCTGGCGGCGATGGGCGCCACCATTTATCTGGGGCATGCCCCGGAACAGGTCGCCAATGTCAGCGTGGTGGTGGTTTCCACTGCCATCAAGGCCGACAACCCCGAGTTGGTGGCGGCCCGGAAGCTGCGTATTCCGGTGGTGCGCCGGGCCGAAATGCTGGCCGAGCTGATGCGTTTTCGCCACGGGGTGGCGGTGGCCGGTACCCACGGCAAGACGACTACCACCAGCCTGGTCGCCAGCATTTATGGCGAGGCGGGCATGGATCCGACCTTTGTCATCGGCGGCCTGCTCAACGGCGCCGGTTGCAACGCCCGTCTTGGCTCCAGCCGCTACCTGATTGCCGAAGCCGACGAAAGCGATGCCTCCTTCCTGCACCTGCAGCCGATGGTGTCCATCGTTACCAATATCGAAGCGGATCACATGGACACCTACGGTGGCGATTTCAGCAAGCTGGAAACCACCTTCGTCGATTTTCTGCACAACCTGCCGTTCTACGGTCTGGCGGTGCTCTGTGTCGACGACGAGGTGGTGCGCGAACTGATGCCGCGCATCGGTCGTCAGTTTGTTACCTACGGTTTTGCCGAGGATGCGGACTACCGGATCGAGGCCTTCAGCCAGCAACGGGATCACAGCCGTTTCAAGGTGTGCCGTCCCGATGGTGATTGCCTGGAGGTGCAGCTCAACCTGCCCGGCCGTCACAATGCCCAGAACGCCGCCGCCGCCATTGCCGTGGCCTGTGAAGACGGGGTAGCCGACGATGCCATACTGGCGGCGCTGATGAAATTCGAAGGCGTCGGCCGCCGCTTTCAGCAATACGGCGAATTCGAGACCGGCCGCGGCCTGGTCAAGCTGGTGGATGACTATGGGCACCACCCGAGCGAAGTGCGCGCCACCCAGAATGCGGTGCGCGCCGGCTGGCCCGAGCGTCGGCTGGTCACCATCTATCAGCCGCACCGTTACAGCCGGACCCGGGATCTGTATGAAGATTTTGTCGAGGTGCTGTCGAAAAGCGATGTGCTGATCCTGCTTGAGGTATACAGTGCCGGCGAAGCGCCCATCCCCGGTGCCGACAGTCGCGCCCTGTGTCGATCCATTCGCAGTCGTGGTCATCTGGAGCCTATCTATGTGGCCAGTCCCGACGAGGTACCGGCGGCGCTGGCGGAGCTGCTGCAAGACGGTGATCTGGTGCTGACCCAGGGCGCCGGTAATGTGGGTGGCCTGGCCCGCAAGCTGGGCCGGCTACGGCTATCGATTGAAGCGATGAAGCAACAGGGAGAGCAGGCATGACAGAGTTCGGTAAAGTCGCGGTATTGTTCGGTGGCCATTCCGCCGAGCGGGAAGTGTCGCTGCGCTCCGGTGCGGCGGTACTGGCCGGTCTGCAGCGGGCCGGGGTGGACGCCCACGGCATGGACCCCCGGGACACCCCCCTGGCGCGACTGAAGGAAGACGCCTTCGATCGGGCCTTTATCGTGGTTCATGGTCGGGGTGGTGAAGACGGAACCCTGCAGGGCGCGCTGGAACACCTTGGTGTGCCCTATACCGGTTCCCGGGTGCTGGGGGCGGCGCTGGCGATGGACAAGGCTCGTACCAAGCAGGTCTGGCAGGCGATGGGGTTGCCCACCGCCGACTTTCGCGTGGTGCACAGGAACAGCTTCAGGGCCGAGGATGCGTCGGCGTTGATGGCGCAGTTTGACGGCCCCGTGTTCGTCAAGCCCTCTCACGAAGGCTCCAGCATCGGCATGACCAAGGCGGCCGATGCCGAGGCCCTGGCCCGGGCCGTGGAAGAGGCCTTCGCGTTTGATGACGAGGTGCTGATCGAGCGCTTTATCGAAGGCGATGAATACACGGTCAGCATACTGGGTGAACAGGCGCTACCGGCGATCCGGTTGCGTACCAGCCACGATTTCTATGATTACTCGGCCAAGTACCAGTCCGGTGATACCGAATACCTGTGCCCCTGCGGCCTGAACGAGGCCGATGAACAGGCGCTGGGTGCACTGAGCCTGGCGGCTTTCAAGGCCGTGGCCGCCAGTGGCTGGGGCCGGGTCGATCTGATGCAGGACAAACAGGGCCGCTGGTGGCTGCTGGAGGTGAATACGGTGCCGGGCATGACCGAAACCAGCCTGGTCCCCAAGTCCGCCAGGGTGGCCGGCCTGTCGTTCGATGAGCTGGTGGTGGCGGTACTGGAAATGGCGTACTGATATGAGCGCTGTCGCAATCCGTACCCGGCTGGCCTTTATCGGCGGCCTGAGCTTCTTTCTGGCGGTGCTGTCGGCGCTGCTGTGGGGGCTGTGGTTGTTGGTGATATGGATGACGGCGGCCAATCAGGTACCGGTCAACAGCCTGATGATTCAGGGCGAGCAGCACTATCTCAGCCGGGAAGAAGTGCGTCAGTCGGTGCTGGCGTTGCCGGAGGTCGGCAACTTCTTCACCCTGGAAGTGGACAGGGTACAGCAACAACTGCAGTCGCTGCCCTGGGTTTATCAGGCGTCGGTGCGCAAGCAATGGCCCGACATACTGCGGGTTTACATCGTGGAGCAGCCGGTGGCGGCCCGGTGGAATCAGGATGCCATGGTGAATGCCCATGGCGAGATCTTTCAGGTGCGCCATGATGATCCGAGTCTGGTCTCCCTGTCGGGGCCGGATGAAGAATCGAACAGGGTGCTGGAGGGATATCGCAGTGTGCAGAAATTGTTACAACCCGGGGGTTATCGAATCGAGCGGGTTCACCTTACCCCTCGGCGCTCCTGGGAACTGACCCTGTCGGACGGGGTTACGCTGTTGCTGGGGCGCGAGGATCTCGAGGCCCGTTTGCAACGATTTATCGATGTCTATCCGGGCATTGCGGAGCGGGAGCGAGTGGCTTATCTCGATCTGCGTTACGATACCGGGCTGGCAGTGGGATGGAAGCAGGACGAAGAGACAGATAATGACAAAAAGCACGGAACGAAATCTGATCGTCGGGCTTGATATCGGCACGGCTAAGGTCACGGCCCTGGTAGGGGAAGTGTTACCGGATGGCGATCTGAATATCATCGGGCTTGGCAGCCATTCCTCGAAGGGAATGGACAAAGGCGGCGTCAACGATCTCGAATCGGTGGTCAAGTCGCTGAAGCGGGCGGTGGATGAAGCCGAAATGATGGCGGATTGTCAGATCACCTCCGTCTACCTGGGATTGTCGGGCAAGCATATCGAGTGCCGCAACGAAACCGGCATGGTGCCGATTTCCGATGAAGAAGTGACTCAGGAAGACGTGGACAGCGTGATCCATACCGCCAAGTCGGTGCGACTGTCCGATGAGCACAGGGTGCTGCATGTGCTGCCCCAGGAGTACTCCATCGACTTCCAGGAGGGGATCAAGAATCCCATCGGGCTGTCGGGGGTGCGCATGCACGCCAAGGTGCATCTGATCACCTGTCACAACGACATGGCGCGCAATATAGAAAAGTGCGTGGAACGACTGGGGTTGCGGGTAGACCAGCTGATTTTCAGCGCCCTGGCATCGAGTTATGCGGTGCTGACCGATGACGAGAAAGAACTGGGTGTCTGCGTGGTGGATATCGGCGGGGGCACCATGGACATGGCGGTGTTTACCGGCGGCGCCTTGCGTCATACCAAGGTGATCCCCTATGCGGGCAGCACTGTGACCAGCGACATCGCCTACGCCTTTGGCACGCCGCCGCTCGATGCGGAAGCGATCAAGGTGCGCCACGGTGGCGCCTTCAGCCGGCTGGTCAGCAAGGAAGACACCATAGAGGTGCCCAGCGTGGGCGGTCGTCCGGCCCGCAGTCTGCAGCGCCAGACTCTGGCCGAGGTGATAGAACCGCGTTACAGCGAGCTGCTCGGCATGATCAATCAGGAGTTGAGCAAGGTACAGGGCGAGCTGAAAAAAGCCGGGGTCAAGCATCAGCTGGCCGCCGGACTGGTGCTGACCGGCGGTGCCGCACAGATAGAAGGCCTGGTGGAATGTGCCGAGCAGATCTTCCAGTGTCAGGTGCGTATTGGCCAGCCGGCCGGGGTAAAAGGCTTATCGGATTATGTTGAAACACCGGTGTACTCCACCGCCGTCGGCTTGTTGCATTACGGCAAGGAGCATCAATCGATGCCTCAACAGGACTATAAAAGCAAATCCAGTGTTACCGGGCTGTTGAAACGGGTCGGATACTGGCTGCGTGGCGAATTTTAACCTTGGCAGTATTTGATACTGATAGTAAGCAACCAAGAGCAAAGCGGAGAGAGCCTTATGTTTGAATTAATGAATGATCATGAGCAGGAAGCCGTCATTAAAGTGGTGGGTGTCGGTGGCGGCGGCGGTAATGCCGTCGAACACATGGTGCGTGAAAACCTGGAAGGCGTGGAGTTTCTGGCCATCAATACCGATGCCCAGGCCCTGCGCAACTCCAGTGCCTCGCGCACCCTGCAGGTGGGTGGCGACATCACCAAGGGACTGGGCGCCGGGGCCAACCCGGAAGTCGGCCGGGATGCGGCACTGGAAGACAGGGATGCCATTCGCGATCTGCTGGACGGCGCCGACATGGTGTTTATTGCCGCCGGCATGGGCGGCGGTACCGGTACCGGTGCCGCTCCCGTGGTGGCCGAAGTGGCCAAGGAGCTGGGTATTCTGACCGTGGCCGTGGTCACCAAGCCGTTTGCCTTCGAGGGCAAGAAGCGGATGAACTACGCCCAGCAGGGCATCAACGAGTTGGCCAAGCATGTCGACTCGCTGATCACCATTCCCAACGACAAGCTGTTGAAGGTGCTGGGCCGTGGTATTTCCCTGCTGGACGCCTTCAAGGCCGCCAACGACGTGCTGTTGGGCGCGGTGCAGGGTATCGCCGAGCTGATCACCCGTCCGGGCCTGATCAACGTCGACTTTGCCGATGTGCGCACCGTGATGCGTGAAATGGGTACTGCCATGATGGGTACCGGCCACGCCACCGGTGAAGACAGGGCCGAAGAAGCGGCCGAAAAAGCGATCTCCAGCCCGCTGCTGGAAGACGTGGATCTGGCCGGTGCCCGCGGCATCCTGGTCAACATCACCGCCGGTCTGGACATGACCATCGAAGAGTTTGAAACCGTGGGTAATGCGGTCAAGGCCTTTGCCTCCGAAAATGCCACCGTGGTGGTGGGGACGGTACTGGATCCGGACATCAGCGACGAGCTGCGGGTCACAGTAGTGGCCACCGGTATCGGTGCCGAGCGCAAGCCGGACATCACCCTGGTCAAGTCGGGTACCAGCAACCGCGACGATAACGGCATGCGTCAGGTGGAAACGCAGCGTGAAGAGCAGGCCGGAAAACTGGTGGTGAACGCCGACGCCACCCAGGCCAAATCCGATATGGATTACCTGGATATTCCGGCGTTTTTGCGCAAGCAGGCCGACTGAGAAAGGCTCTCAATTGGCGATGGCGGATTATTGTGCTAACATATCGGACCATTTGAATTCGGTTCGAATAGGGCCCTTTTGACTTGCGGACAACCTTATGATTAGACAACGAACGTTGAAAAATACCGTGCAGGCCACCGGAATCGGCCTGCATTCCGGACACAAGGTGCAAATGACATTTGTGCCGGCGCCGGCCAATACAGGTATTGTATTTCGTCGTACCGATCTGGACCCGCAGGTCGATATTCGAGCCGATGCCGCCCTGGTCAAGGACACCATGCTCTGTACCGCTTTGGTCAATGAGCAGGGGGGGAGGGTCTCGACCATAGAGCACTTGTCTGCCGCCCTGGCGGGTCTGGGCATCGATAACCTGGTTATCGAGGTGGATGCCCCCGAGGTGCCGGTGATGGACGGCAGTTCACATCCCTTCATCTATCTGCTGCAGTCCGGCGGTATTCGCGAACTGAATGCGCTCAAGCGTTTCATTCGCATCAAGCAGCCGGTACGAGTAGAAGACGGCGACAAGTGGGCGGAATTCCGGCCTTATCGCGGCGGCTTCAAGATGGATCTGACCATCGACTTCAAGCATCCGGTGTTTGAAGGTCAGAGTCAGCATCTGGTGCTGGATTTTTCCGGTGCGGCCTTCGTCAAGGAGCTGAGCCGGGCCAGGACCTTCGGGTTTATGCGGGATATCGAATATCTGCATTCCCAGAATCTGGCCCTGGGCGGCAGCCTGGAAAACGCAGTGGTGCTGGACGACTACAAGGTGCTTAACGACGACGGTTTGCGTTACCCCAACGAGTTTGTCAAACACAAGATGCTGGATGCCATCGGTGATCTCTATATGTGCAATCACAGCATTCTGGGCGAGTTCTGCGCCTACAAGACCGGTCATGCCCTGAACAACAAGCTGCTGCGCGCCATGCTGGCCAATACCGAAGCCTGGGAAATGGTCACCTTTGGTGAACAGGGTGCCGAGTCGCCGATTCGTTACTACGATACCGCGTTCAGCCCTGCCTGAACCCAATGAGGCCACAGAAGACACGCCGGCATCCTCTCCGCGCCGGCGTGTTTTCTGTGCGTCTGTTTTTCTGTATTCCCGTTGTGGTGTCAGGCCGTTTGTCATGGGCCGGCAGTATCCACCCTGACGCCGGATACCGGCATGCTGTTACCACGCCGGACGTCGGCAATGCTTGCAGTCCTTGAATCTTTGCTGCTTAATCTCCATATCTGTTTAATTATCCTGATACCGGGCATACGGCGCCTGTTTGCCTGACCAAGAGTTCGGCCCCATACGGGGCTTTATTTTTCATCATCATTATTGGCCAAACATGATTACTAAACTTTTCACCATGATAATCGGTAGCCGTAACGACAGAACGCTCAAGCGACTACGTAAAGTTGTAAATGAAATCAATGCGATGGAGCCGAAATTCGAGGCGCTGTCCGATGCCGAGCTACAGGCCAAGACCGTCGAGTTCCGCAGCCGGCTGGAGCAGGGCGAAACCCTGGATCAGCTGCTGCCGGAAGCCTTCGCCACGGTACGCGAAGCCTCCCGTCGAGTGTTCGAGATGCGTCACTTCGATGTACAGCTGATCGGCGGCATGGTATTGCACAACAACCAGATCGCCGAAATGAAGACCGGTGAGGGCAAGACCCTGACCGGCACCCTGCCGGTGTACCTGAACGCCCTGACCGGGCGAGGTGTTCACGTGGTGACGGTGAACGACTATCTGGCCCGCCGCGATGCGGAAGCCAACCGACCCTTGTTCGAATTTCTGGGCCTGACCGTAGACTGCAACCTGCCGGGCATGGATTCGGCACAAAAGCACGCCGCCTATGCGGCCGACATCACCTACGGCACCAACAACGAGTTCGGTTTCGACTATCTGCGCGACAACATGGCGTTCTCGCCCCAGCAGCGGGTACAGAGACCCCTGTACTATGCGCTGGTGGATGAAGTGGATTCGGTGCTGATCGATGAAGCCCGTACCCCGCTGATTATTTCGGGCCCGGCAGAAGACAGCTCCGAGCTTTATATCCGCATCAATACCCTGATCCCCAAGCTGATCAAGCAGGACAGGGAAGACACCGAAGAGTACACCGGTGACGGCCACTACACGGTGGACGAGAAAAACAAGCAGGCGCT
Source organism: Oceanisphaera litoralis (assembly GCF_016907015.1). Classification (GTDB taxonomy): domain Bacteria; phylum Pseudomonadota; class Gammaproteobacteria; order Enterobacterales; family Aeromonadaceae; genus Oceanimonas; species Oceanimonas litoralis. Next base: position 63,257 of record NZ_JAFBBE010000008.1, on the reverse strand, counting down.
ACTGACCGAAAACGGCCAGATTTTCGTGGAAGAAGAACTGAAACGTATGGGGCTGCTGCAAGAGGAGGACTCGCTGTTCTCTGCCGGCAACATTACCCTGTTGGCCCACGTCAACGCTGGCCTGCGGGCCCATACCCTGTTCGAGCGCAATGTCGACTATATAGTGCAGGACAACGAAGTGATCATCGTCGACGAGCACACCGGCCGTACCATGCCGGGGCGTCGCTGGTCCGAAGGTTTGCATCAGGCGGTGGAAGCCAAGGAAGGGACCAAGATCCAGAACGAAAACCAGACCCTGGCATCGATCACCTTCCAGAACTTCTTCCGGTTGTACGAGAAGCTGGCGGGCATGACCGGCACCGCCGATACCGAAGCCTTCGAGTTTCAGCATATCTACGGCCTGGATACGGTGGTGATCCCCACCAATCAGCCGATGGTGCGCAAGGACATGGGCGATCTGGTCTACCTGACCGCGCCCGAGAAATACCAGGCCATAGTGGCCGATATCAAGGACTGTGTGGAGCGGGGTCAGCCGGTGCTGGTGGGTACCGTCTCTATCGAAAACTCCGAGTTGCTGTCGGGCATCCTCAAGAAAGAAGGCATAGTGCACCGGGTGCTGAACGCCAAGTTTCACGAAAGCGAGGCGGAAATCATCGCCCAGGCGGGCCAGTCCGGTGTGGTGACCATCGCCACCAACATGGCCGGTCGCGGTACCGATATCGTGCTCGGAGGTAACTGGCAGGCCGAAATCGACGCGCTGGATAACCCGAGCGCCGAACAGATTGCCGCCATCAAGGCCGCCTGGAAACAGCGCCATGAAACGGTGATCGCCGCGGGCGGCCTGCATATCATCGGCACCGAACGCCATGAATCCCGCCGCATCGACAATCAGCTGCGCGGTCGCTCCGGTCGTCAGGGTGACCCGGGCTCCAGCCGTTTCTACCTGTCGATGGAAGATGCGCTGATGCGTATCTTCGCCTCCGACCGGGTGACCGGCATGATGAAGAAACTGGGCATGGAAGCAGGCGAGGCCATCGAGCATCCCTGGGTGAGCCGCGCCATTGAAAACGCCCAGCGCAAGGTGGAAACCCGCAACTTCGATATTCGTAAAAACCTGCTGGAATTCGATGACGTCGCCAACGATCAGCGCAAGGTGGTGTACGAGCAGCGCAACGAGCTGCTCGACTCCGGTGATATCAGCGACACCATCGCCGTGATCCGCGAAGACGTGCTGAACGGCATTATCGACGAATACATACCACCCCAGTCACTGGAAGAAATGTGGGATGTGCCTGGCCTGGAGCAGCGGTTGCAGACCGATTTTGCGCTGGAACTGCCGGTCGGCGCCTGGTTGAAAGAGAACGAGAAGCTGCACGACGAACAGTTGCGCGAACGCATTCTCGAAGAAGCTGCGAAGGCGTATGCAGACAAGGAAGCGGTGGTGGGCGCCGAGGTGATACGCCAGTTCGAAACGTCCGTGATGCTGCAGACGCTGGACACCCTGTGGAAAGAGCATCTGGCGGCCATGGATCACCTGCGCCAGGGCATTCACCTGCGCGGTTATGCCCAGAAGAACCCGAAGCAGGAATACAAGCGTGAATCCTACGAGCTGTTTACCCAGTTGCTGGACAACCTCAAGCGTGAAGTGGTCAGCATCCTGAGCCGGGTACGGGTACAAAGCCAGGAAGAAGTGGAAGCGGCCGAGGCGAAACGGCGCGAGGCGGCAGCAAGCCTGCCCCAGAGCTACAGCCATGCGGTGGCCGACAGCCTGCTGGAGGAAGAAGGTGCGGCTTCTTCTTCCAGTGATGACTCGGCACCTTTTGTGCGCGAAGGCCAGAAGGTGGGGCGTAACGATCCCTGTCCCTGTGGCTCGGGCAAGAAGTACAAACAGTGCCATGGCAAGCTGAGCTGATCGGAGACTGCCACAACGTCGAACCGCCCCTCGAGGGCGGTTTTTTTCTGACGGCCCGGAACCCCTGCTGCATCGATATCGCCATCGATACGCAGTCGCAATCCTTGTTCCCTCCGGGTCCGCTCAGTATACTGCCGTCTCTCAAAAAGCGAGGTTTGTTCATGTTAAAGCTGTTGCGGCTGTTCTTGCTGGCCCTGGCCATGGTGGTTGTTTTCGTGCTTGGCACTCTGGTGTGCCTGCTGCGCCCCCGTCATCCCAATAACGTCCATCTGCTGGGGCGTTTGTTCAACAGGGCCTGCCCACTGGTGGGGCTCAAGGTACGTGTTCGGGGCTATGAACATGCCAGGCACCTGCATTCGGCGGTGTATATCGCCAACCACCAGAGCAACTGGGATATTATCGCCCTGCCCGGTGCCGTGATGCCGCGTACCGTGGCCATCGGCAAGAACAGCCTGTTCTGGATACCGCTGTTCGGGCAGTTGTTCTGGCTGAGTGGCAACCTGTTGATCAACCGCGAGAACAAGGCCAAGGCCGCCAGCACCATAGGTAAAGTGGTCGACAAGATTCGCCAGCGCAACATGTCGATCTGGATGTTCCCTGAAGGGACCCGCAGCAAGGGCAAGGGGCTGTTGCCGTTCAAGACCGGTGCCTTTCATATCGCCCTGCAGGCGGGTGTTCCCATCGTGCCCATCGCCTGTTCCAGCTATTTCGGTCAGGTTGACCTGAACCGCTGGGACAACGGTGAGCTGATCGTCGACATCATGCCGCCGATTTCGGTCGAAGGTTATGCGCCCAATCAAATCAGAGACTTGCTCAAGCACAGTCGTCAGCTGATTGCCGAGCGCATTGCCGAGCTGGACAGCGAAGTCCGTCGTCCCTGAACCCATTCCGTTATCCGGCCAAGGAGCCACCCATGACTGAACAGCAAGACTGGCGGGAAGAAACCCGTGAAATCATTACTTCTCTGCTGGAAGACGGCAGCAACCCCGAGGTGGAATACACCATAGAGCATCATTTTTCCGGACAGGACTTCGACCGGCTCGAAAAGGCCGCCGTCGATTGCTTCAAGGCGGAATTCGAGGTGACCGATGCGGAAGAGCTGACCCTGGAGCGGGGCCAGACCTTGCTGTGTTTCGATGCGGTCAAGGAAGGCCCCCTGACCGAGGAGGCCATCATGGCGCAGATTGAACAGTTGCTGCCGATCGCCCGGAAATACGGTATCGAATACGATGGCTGGGGCACTTACTTCGAAGAGTAATACCCACTCCTTCAAAGCGTGATACCTAGCTCAGGGGCAGCATCAGGGTGATTTCACAGTCATGATGCCCGGTGTTGCCCCGTCGTTCGCAGGGCGCGAACCCCAGCGTTTGATACAGCGCCAGTGCCTCGGGCAATAGCGCCGTGGTTTCCAGATAACAGTATCGATAGCCCAGCCGGCGCGCCTGCTGCAAGACATGCAGCGCCAGCCTGCGACCCAGTCCCATGCCCCTGGCTGTTGAGTCCAGATACATTTTCTGTAATTCACATACTTCTTGCTCTTCCGGCATCGGGCCCAGACCCGCACCGCCCAGCAGGCGCCCCTCACCATCTTCCACTACCCAGTATCCGGCCCCCTGTTGTCGGTACACTTCACTCAGCCGGTCCAGGCTGGGATCGGCCACGCTGAAGCCCTTATCGGCGGTCAGGCCATACTCTGCCGATACCGTCCGAATAAGCGCTGCCAGCCCGCTATCATGCCGGGATTCCAACGGTATTATTCTGCCGAGAGCCGGGGGCCATCTGTAGGCGCTTGCTGCGTTTTTCGATGTTTCAATCATCCATCCTCTCCTCTTTATCGGCGTGACCATAACCGCTTTAATGAGAGATGCAACGCTTTTTCTCTCCGCTATGCTTAGCTCAGAGGTGACGTGATATGAATAAAAAAAGCAGACGTTGGTGGTGGCCGTTGCCACTGGTGGTATTACTGCTGCTGGCGAGCTGGCCGCTCTTGCAGGCAAGGCTGGGTCGCCATCTGTTGTCGGATCCTCCCGAGCTGGTGGTGGAGGCGCTGCCACCCGGTTACGATCCCGCTGCGCCAAGGCCCGTTTATAAGGGGCCTCATGCCTCCCGGGTGCCGCTGGATTTATCCGTCTTTGATTTTCCTGTCGGTCCCGGGCAAGTCGGACCTGTGGATACCTCGCTCGGCCCGCTGCAGTATCCCTTTGCCTGTACTACCGAAGAGGTCGGGCTGGGACAGCCGTTGGTGGATAACCGGCAAGGCATCGGCACCCCTGTGTATGCCGAGCAGGACGGAGTGAAGGACAAAACCCGCCTGCTCGGGCACAGCAAGGACTGCCTGTTGCCGACCCGGATCGACTATTTCTACAAGGTGGAAGGGCGGAACGATTTTGAGCTCTGGCCCGAGCGCGGAGAGCCGGCCGATCTGGCCTGGATAGACTGGCAAGGCAGCAGCATTCCCTTCGTACTCAGGGTGGAGCGGGGCACCATCAATCGCTTTATGTATGTTATCGCCATGCTGGCCGATCCCATGACGCCGGTGACCGATACCCAAAGCCCTTACTGGAACAACAAACTCATCTATCACTTCAAGGGCGGTGTGGGCATAGGCAAGCGCCAGGGCAAGATGAGTCTGGGGCGTATCGCCTCACGCCTGGCCAAGCAACTGGCCGAGGGTTACGCCCTGGCGGGCTCCGGCGGCAATGTGACCAGCAATCACTACAACATGTGGCTGGCGGCCAACACCGCCGAGATGGTCAAGGCGCAGTTTGTGGCCCGTTATGGCAAGCCGGACTACACGGTTGGCATCGGTGGCTCCGGCGGTGCGGTGCAGCAGTATCTGATTGCCCAGAACAAGCCTGGCCTGCTCAATGCCATTATTCCCCAATACAGTTATCCGGACATGATCACCCAGAGCATCTGGGCGCTGGACTGTGAACTGCTGGAATATTATTTCGATGTCACGGCGCGGGATAACCGGCGCTGGCAGGTGCAGGAAAACCGGGGCCAGGTGATGGGGGTAGCGGCCAGCAGTGATGTGGAGCACGAGTTCAAGAAGTATTATCGCTGGGCCCGGGTCGCGGGCCTGGGGCTGAGCCTGCCGGCCCTGCCGCCGGGGGCCACCGAGTGTTCCAAAAGCTGGCGCGGGCTGGCGCCGCTGACCAATAACCCCCGTTACTTTCATCGAATACATCACTATGCGCCGGCCGTGGCCAGAGCCGACCGCTTCAGTCACTGGCACGATCTGTCTGCATTCTATGGGGTGGGAGAAGACGGTTTTGCCCACCGCACCCATGATAACGTCGGGGTGCAGTATGGCCTGGAGGCACTGAAACTGGGGCAGATCAACATGGCCGAATTTCTTCACCTCAACGCCAATATCGGCAGCTGGAAGGCATCGAAAGACATGGCGCAAGAGAAGCTGTGGGTGCTGAGCGGTGATGACAGCCTGGCGGATGTGTCCATCTGGAGTGACCATAACATGCGAAAAACGCCGGGTAGCCCGGTGCCATTGCGGGTGTTTGAGCGTAATCAGGTCGACTTGATCAAGACGGCGCCCCGGAGCCGGGGGCACGATGGCGCCATGGCGGCGGCCTATTATTCCGGTCACGTCTTTCTCGGCAACATCGACATTCCGGTGATCGACCTGCGGCACTATCTGGATAACCAGCTCGACATGCACCATTCCTATGCAAGTCTGTCATCCTGGCTGCGTATCCGTCAGGCTCGGGGGCAGGCGGATAACATGGTTATCTGGCAAAGCGGCAAGCCCTATGATCCCAGCGATAGTGCCTTCGTGTTGCTCGACGAGTGGCTGACGACGGGCCGACGCCCGGCGGCGGCGAAAGACGCCTGCTGGACCGACCAAGGTGAACTGATAGCCGAAGGAAGCAGGGTATGGAACGGCCCCTGGCGAGGCGATGCCGACATGGGTACCTGCCTGAGTCACTACCCGGCCTACCGCTCACCGCGCAATGCCGCCGGCAGCCCGCTGACCGGCGACCTGTTCAAGTGCGCCCGGGTGCCGGTGGCCGAAGCGGTGGCGCGGGGCTTCTATCATCCTCAGGAGGTGGGATCCTACGGCGGCATGCTGGAGGCGGTGTTTCCAGATGGCGTATGCGATTACCAACAGGGTGATGTGGCGCGCCCCGAGGATGCCGAGCTGGGGTTGACTCCCGTGAACAGGGCGATGGCGTCAGGCACAGACCAGCCCGAGGGTACGTCGTTCGCGCGTAAAGGGGTTATACTGAAAGTGGGTATGCAAGACGAAGATTTACCGAGGTGACCATGAAAGCGCACAACGGCAAAATAAGGGTAACGGGAGTGACCGCAGTCCTGCTGCTTGGGCTGTCTGCCTGCAGCAACATGTCGGACCGGGATCGTAACACCGCCATCGGCGCCGGTGCCGGCGGCGTGGCGGGTTCGGTACTGACCGGCGGCAGCACCATGGGCACCATAGGCGGCGCCGTGGTCGGCGGTGTTATCGGTAACCAGGTCGACAAAGACAAGAAATAACGGCCCCATGATCCAAAACGGAAGACGTGATCAGGTCTTCCGTGTTAATAGGCAGACTCTCCCAGGTAGTTGCCCGGCGGGTAGTAGTTGCATACCAGAATCATGTTGTTGTTACAGACCGAGGTGGCACAACCCAGTTCCCGGGTGGTAGGCCAGACCATCTGGGTATAATGGCCCACTCTGAGTGCCAGGCTACGGCTCAGTGGTTGGCCTGCATAATCCCGTTTTTCTTCCTCCCAGGCCTTGATGCCGTCCAGCTCGTCATAAAACCCCAGGGTTCCCATAAACAGGTTTTCACCGAAGCCGGAGCCCTGACTGTGTTCTATGTCGCAACGGCGCGCCAGCACGCCAGCCCAGCGTTGCGCCTGCGACTCGGCGGCGGCAGACCAGGTGAGCGGCGGTGCCTTCACCTCGGCACGCACCTCATTGTGGGCATCGAGTAGTTGTCGGTGCTTTTCTGTCGAATTGGAGATAGCCGTCAGCCTGGTAGCATGATTCTGTTCCAGGGTCGCTTTTGCGCCACTGCAACCCAGCAGCAGGACCAATCCCGGCAGCGTGATCATTCTGCTCATTCTGTTCATGCCGCTCCCTACCTTCTTTGGCCTTCCTGAAGTATTGCATAGATTTCGTATCCTTCTGTACCTGGCTGAGCCGGGGTGAACAGGATGACTTACCCAGAGGAGCCGATAACCTGACACACCGCCTTTTCGTTTTTTTGGTTGAAAATAGAGCAATATATTTACCTGTTAAAGCGGTATGTCCCGAATCATCTTCTATCTTCAGTAGAAGGGGTTGTACGTAAAGGGACCTTACCCATGACTCTGGTCTGGTTTGATATTTTGAAATGTTTCAGCGTTTTGAAATGTTTCAGCGTTTTGATTTTTCAAGCAGAACGGGAATGCTGCTCGGCTTTTAGGTTATGGCACCAGCCGACGGGCAATCGTTTCCTCGCCACAAGGATGTCAGAGATGCGTTTTATCGTTCTATTATTGGCCGCGTTACCGGTAGTGGTGAATGCTGCTCCTCTGGAACAGGTGGATCAGGCGCGTGAGGCGTGGGTTATCCAGGCTCGCGAGGGAAACCTGGATCAAGCGGCGGCGGGACTCGAACAGCTGTACCAGCAAAGTGGCAATATCAGGGTGCTGGATGATCTGATTGCCGTTCAGCTGTGGCGCGGAGATCGGAAGGCTGCACTCGACAGCTGCCATCCCTGTGAATTCAAAAAGCTATCGGCCGACTCCCTGGAAGGGTTGGCGAGGGCGGCCAGAGATGAAAAAAATTACGGAGAAGCGCTGACCTACTATCGACAGCTGCAGCGCAGTGCTCCCGGGAATACCAATGCGTGGTTGGGATTATTTCTTTCGGCGGTAGACAAGGGTGACGATATCCTCGCTAAACAAGCCTATAGAGAATACGAACAACGCTTTGGACTGGACACATCCATTCTCGAGGCCAGGCTTTATCAGGCCCAGTTGCGTGAAGATGCGCTGGCCGAATTACAGGCTCGTCAGCAATTGCTTGCGCTGGAGCCGAATAGTAGTGAGCAAATCCAGGCCATGTACCGAGTCGCGGTTTCCGTGGGGGCTGCGCCCGCCGCCCAGGCCTTGATGAACCAGAATCCCGAACTGTTTACCGCCATTGACCGATACTGGCTGGATTATTATCAGGCGGCGGCCTTGCTGCGCACAGGGCAGGAGGTAGAAGAGCGGGAGACCTACCTTAAGGCGCTTGCACTCGATGAGAATATCATTGCGAATGTACCTCATGAACATCCGCTATATACTCTGGCGCGGCGTGATGCGCTGGTGGCGCTGGTGGGGCTGCGCCGCTTCAAACAGGCGCTGGCGCTGTCAACGGAGTTGATGGCTGAAGGTGAGCAACCCGAGTATGTTCTGGCGGCCAGAGCCCATACCTTGCTGAAACTCGATCGACCCCGGGAAGCGGCTAAAATCTACGATCGGCTGACATTGCTCAACCCGGACGACAAGGACCTTCGAGAAGAGCATTTTTATTCCTATACCGATTCCGAGCGCTATCGTCTGGCGCACAAATTGCTGATGCGCTGGCATGAGCCTGCCGAACGCTGGGACTTCATCGGAGTATCACGGCTTCCCAATGAAGATTTTGATCGGCTGTTGCAGCTGAAGGTGATGCTGACCGCCTGGCGCGGTAAGGCAGAAGAGGCCGAGCAACAGCTGACGCGTATTTTGGCGGATACCCCGGCCAACCCCTGGCTATGGCAATTGATGGGAGACCTTAGGCGCTGGCGAGGCAAGCCTGAAGGTGCTGAACAGGCCTACCAGGAAGCCATGCGCTGGCTGCCGGCCCAGCGGCATTACAAGGTGGAAGCTGACGTGATGCATTCACGTCTGGATAGAGGTCTCTGGCGCGGTAATGCCGAAAAACTCGGGGAATTACGCCAGAAGGGTGACAGTGAAGCCGTTGAAAAGCTGGACAGACGCGTACGTCGGGAAACGGGCCCCCAGCTGGTGACCGAGTTCAGTCAGGCCACCAATAACGGCCAGGTTCAGGCCAGTGATGAGTGGCGCCATGATACCCGGCTCTATAGTACGCGTAACAGGCTTGGCCAACGCGTGTATATACGGGGGATGGGGCAGAAGGGAGAGTTTGACGGGCAGGATTTACGGGCCTCTTACTATGGACTGGGGGTGGATCTGCCGTTCGTGATGCCGGGTACGGCTCAGGACCCGGCCCAGCTGACACTGGAAGCCGGTACCGGAGAGCAGTTGAATAAAAGAGGATATGTATGGACCCGACTCGACTGGCGGCTAAGTGACCTTTGGGCGTTGTCGTTGAGCGGCCAGCTCAATAGTGCGGACACCCCACTGCGCGCCCTGAACCGGGGCAGTTACGGCGACCAACTCAGCGGTGAGCTGCGCTGGCGACAGGATGAAACCCGAGATGCCGGATTAACGGGGCAACTGATGACCCTGAGCGACGATAACCTTCGTCGGTTGTTGGCAGCCTGGTTACGACAGGATATCTGGCGTCATGATACCTGGCTGCTGGACGGTACCTTGAGAATGTCTGCCTCCGGCAACCGGGTGCTGGATGTGGACTATTTCAATCCGGAAGAGGATCTCGGCCTGGGGCTGGATCTGCGTGCCAGTTACCGCCACGCCATGGAGAAACAGCGCAGCCTGACCCAGGTGCTGGGAGTGGGCGGTGGTCAGTACTGGCAGAGACGCTACGACAGCGATAATAACTGGCGTTTGAGTTACACCCATGACTGGGTGCTGAGCCCAGGTTTGAATCTGAGCTACGGGTTGGCGCGAGCAAAGTCTGTGTTTGATGGTGAAGGTGAATACGGAAACAGTGTCTTTGCCAATCTGGAATGGAGCTTTTATTGATGAGAACCTCTATTTTTACGCTATTACTATTGTGCTCTTTGGCGGTGCAGGCACAGCGTCAGCCCGGTGATTATGTCGCTCTCAGTTATCACGACATTGTCGATCTCAGCCTGCCCCCGGAACGCCAGCTCTACCCTCAGACCATAAAGCGCGACACCCTGGTTCGTCATTTCAACTGGATGCGAATGAAGGGTTATCAGCCGGTCAGCTTTCAGCAAATACTGGATGCAAAGGCTGGCAAGCGGCCCCTGCCTGACAAGGCGGTTCTGCTGACCTTTGATGATGGTTATCAGAGTTTTTATCACCAGGTATATCCCTTGCTCAAGTTGTATCAATACCCGGCGGTGCTGGCGGTGGTCGGCAGCTGGATGGAGGTAGCCGAGGGGGAGCAGGTGGCTTACGGCAACGACTCCTTGTCTCGCCATCGTTTTCTCAGCTGGGAGCAGGTTAGAGAGCTACAGAGCTCCGGACTGGTGGAGATTGCCTCCCATTCCTTTGATTTACATAAGGGAATTATCGGTAACCCTCAGGGCAATTCACAACCAGCCATGGTGACCGCGGGCTGGAGTCCGTCTGGCTACGAAACACGCGAAAGTTACCTTTCCAGAGTCAAGCGCGACTTTGCACGAGCGGCCAGTCTGTTTCAGCAACGACTAGGGCGAATTCCGCGCATCATGGTATGGCCTTATGGCGCCTTTAACGAAGCTGCACTGGATATTGCCGCCGAAACGGGCATGCCTTATACCCTGGATCTTCAGGACGGGATTAATCAGGCAATAGATTCAAGCCGCAACATACGCCGCTATCTGCTCGATGAAGAGACCTCCCTGCAGACGCTGGATGAAGTCATCTCGGGGCGGGTATGGGAGATCAACGCCGAACGGGTCGTGCAGGTGGATCTCGATGATGTGTATGATCCGGACGAAGCCCGGATGATGGCCAACATGGATACCTTGATCGAGCGGATAAACAACTACGGTATTACGACCGTCTATCTGAAAGCCTTTTCCGATCAGGATGGCGATGGCACGGCGGAAGCACTCTATTTCCCCAATCGTCATCTTCCGGTCAAGGCGGATTTGTTCAATCGGGTTGCCTGGCAACTGGATACGCGGGTGATGGTCAAGGTGTTTGCCTGGATGCCGGTGATGGCATTCGATATGGGGCCTGGTTACCTTTATGTGTCTGACCGTAATACCGGAAAACCCAACCAACAACAGCCTCTGCGTTTATCTCCCTGGGATAGACGAAACCGACAGGTGATGCTGGATATCTATGAAGACCTTGGTTATTACACCCATTTTCACGGCGTGTTATTCAATGATGACGCTTTTCTGACCGAGTGGGAAAGAGCGGATCTGTCGACACAGCAGAAAGGCCGCGAATTGATCGACTTGACCGAACAATTGGCCAAAGCTGCAGTTCGGTATCGGATGGACGGACGTAAGTATTTGCTTACGGCGCGTAGCATCTATGCCGATCCGATCATGAATCCGGATGCAGAACGCCGGTTTGCCCAGAGGCTGGAATCATTTACCGAAGCCTATGATTATACGGTGATCATGGCCATGCCTTATCGGGAAAAGGCAGAACGGCCAGCCTCCTGGCTTGCAACCCTAGCCGATCGGGCGCTGACCCGGGCCGGTGGAGAAAAGCTGGTGTTTGGATTGCAAAGCAGAAACTGGCAGACCAGGCAGCCGGTGCCCGATGCGGAGCTGGTGAGCTGGCTTAAGCTGCTTCAGGATAAAGGAATCCACAATCTGGGATATTATCCGGACGACTTTATTAATAACCAGCCTGATCCAGAGCGGTTGCGTCCTGTTTTTTCTCTTCGGGTAAATCCAGGAGTAAAATATGAATGAAACATTGATTTGGTTATTTAATTTTACCTGGATGTATCCTGGATTTATGGCGCTGTTCTGGATTTGTGGCGCAATTTATTATTACTTTCACTGGGAAAGAAAAGATCTCCAGCTGGCCGAGCAAGGGCCTTTGGTTCTGTCGTTTTATCCCAAGGTAACCTTGCTGGTACCCTGTTACAACGAAGGGGCGAATGTTGATGAAACCATAGGCCACTTGCTGAATCAAAAATATCCCAACCTTGATATTGTCGCCATCAATGATGGTAGCAAGGATGATACCGGGGATAGACTTGATGTGCTGGCTGCCAAGCACAGCCATATCCGGGTGTTACATCAGCCTAACCAGGGTAAGGCGATGGCCCTGAATAATGGAATCAAGCTGGCGAACGGCGAGATACTGGTGTGTATTGATGGTGATGCCATTCTGGCAGAAGATGCCGTCGGCTGGATGGTGAAACACTTCATCGAAAATAAATCGGTGGGTGCTGTGACGGGAAACCCCAGGGTTCGTACCCGCTCTACCGTGGTGGGCAAGATACAGACAGGGGAGTTCAGCTCTATTATTGGTCTGATCAAGCGGGCTCAGCGTATTTATGGCACCGTTTTTACCGTGTCGGGGGTTGTTGTGGCATTTCGCCGAGAGGCAATAGATCAAATAGATGGCTGGAATACCGATATGGTGACCGAAGATATCGATATCAGCTGGCGCCTGCAGATGGCCGGTTGGCATATCCATTATCAGCCATTTTCCTTATGTTGGGTGTTAATGCCGGAAACGATTCGTGGTCTTTATAAGCAGCGGCTGCGTTGGGCTCAGGGGGGGGCAGAAGTTTTTCTGCGCTATGGATTTCGCCTTTTACTCTGGAGGCATCGTCGTTTCTGGCCACTGATGCTGGAATATGTTTGTAGTATTTTCTGGTGCTATACCATATTGCTGATGGCGTTGCTTTTGTTGTTTTTTCCGTCAGGTTGGGATTGGCAGCGATTTGTTTTATACAGCTGGACTGGGATGCTGCTCACGGGGATCTGTTTTTTACAATTCTCGGTCAGTTATTTCATTGACAGCCATTACGAAAAGCGGATGGGTTATACTTTTCTTTATTGCATCTGGTATCCGTTAATCTACTGGTTGATGAACGTACTGACAGTGGTGGTGGCGGTGCCTAAGGCGGTGATAAGAAAGAGAGGGAAGTTGGCAGTATGGGAAAGTCCTGATAGAGGGGAGGAGTTCCGTGACGAAAAGTAAACAGGGAGTCGGACTCATTATTGATAATGGAAGTCGACGCAATTTTTTATATCGCATTAGAGATTTAATTGTCCTGATGTTAATCTGGTCTGGGTGGATACTTGTTTTGTTATTGCCCTTTTTACATTCGTACGAAATATTCGGTATTGATGATAAATTTACTGATAATTATGACGTGTTGGGTTTTTTTACCATGAAAGAGCTTGTGATTATAACGGTGCTCTTGATTTTCAGTAATTTTATTCTATTTCATTTTTGGGCAAAATATAAGCGTTTCATCTTTTCTTGGAAGTCACGCGCCTCTGCCCATCGGAAATATAAAGAAACCTGAGTGACGTTTTTTTATTAACTAACTTTAAACAGAGTGAGAAGAATAAAAAAAGCCAGCCTCTTCAGGCTGGCTTTTTGGTCAGACTCGGCGAGTGGTGTTACAGGCTGGCTATCTGCTCTTGCTGTTGCTGCAGCTTGACCAGAGTCGCCTTGTAGTCGGCCAGTTTTTCCTGCTCCTTGGCGACCACGTCGGCGGGCGCCTTGGCGACGAAGCCGGCGTTGTTCAGCTTGCCTTCCAGCCGCTTGATTTCACCGGACACCTTGCCCAGCTCCTTCTGCAGGCGGGCCAGCTCGGCGTCCTTGTCGATAAGGCCTGCCATCGGCAGCAGCAGCTCGGTGTCGCCGATCAGCTGCTTGCTGGAGGTGGGGGCCGCTTCGTCTGCCGCCAGCTGGGTGATGGCATCCAGCTTGGCCATGGCCTTGAGGAAGGCATCGTTGTCGGTGGCGCGGCGGGCATCGTCGGCCGTTGGGCGCAGCAGTACCGACAGGGCCTGACTGGGCGGAATGTTCATCTCGGCCCGCAGGTGGCGGATGGACACGATAAAGCGCTTCACCCATTCCAGATCGGCCATGGCCTGTGCATCTTCCTGGGTTGCATCCACTTCTGGATAGGCGGCCAGCATGATGCTGTCGCCACCGCGACCGGCCAGCGGAGCTACTCTTTGCCAGATCTCTTCGGTGATGAAAGGCATGATGGGGTGCGCCAGTCGCAGCAGGGTTTCCAGCACCTCGATCAGCGTCTTGCGGGTGGCGCGCTGCTCGGCCTCTGAGCCATGCCACAATACCGGCTTGGTCAGCTCCAGATACCAGTCGCAGAACTGGTTCCAGATAAACTCGTACAGTGCATTGGCGGCCCGGTCGAAGCGGTAGCTGTCGAGGGCGTCGCGTACCTCCTTGATGGTGACCTGCAGTTGGGCCTGGATCCAGCGGTCCGCCAGCGAGTATTTGAGCTCGCCGCCCTTGTCTTCGGCATGAGTGCCGCAGTCCTGCTCTTCGGTGTTCATTAGCACATAGCGGGAAGCGTTCCACAGCTTGTTGCAGAAGCTGCGGTAGCCGTCCAGGCGCGTCATGTCCCAGTTGATGTCGCGACCGGTCGAGGCCATCGCCGCCAGGGTAAAGCGCAGGGCATCGGTGCCGTGCGCCTCGATGCCGTCGGCAAATTCCTTGCGGGTGTCCTTCTCGATTTTGGCGGCCAGCTTGGGCTGCATCATGTTGCCGGTACGCTTGGTGACCAGAGACTCCAGATCGATGCCGTCGATCATGTCCAGCGGATCCAGCACGTTCCCCTTGGACTTGGACATCTTATCGCCGTTTTCGTCACGGATCAGACCGGTGACATAGACCGTCTTGAAGGGCACCTGCGGCTTGCCGTTTTCATCCTTGATGAAGTGCATGGTCATCATGATCATGCGCGCCACCCAGAAGAAGATGATGTCGAAGCCGGTGACCAGCACGCTGGACGGATGGAAGGTCGCCAGTTCCGGCGTCTTCTCGGGCCAGCCCAGGGTAGAGAAGGTCCACAAGGCCGAGCTGAACCAGGTGTCGAGTACGTCTTCGTCCTGGTTGAGAACCACGTCGGCACCCAGCTGGTAGCTGGCGCGCACTTCGGCCTCGTCGCGACCCACATACACCTTGCCGTCGGCGTCGTACCAGGCGGGAATGCGGTGGCCCCACCACAGCTGGCGCGAGATGCACCAGTCCTGAACGTCGCGCATCCAGGAGAAATACATGTTTTCGTACTGCTTGGGCACAAACTCGATTTCACCGTCTTCCACCGCCTGGGTGGCGACCTTGGCCAGGGGGCCGGCGCGCACATACCATTGATCGGTCAGCATCGGTTCTATGACCACGCCGCCCCGATCGCCGTAAGGCACGGTCAGGTCGTGATCCTTGACGCCGTCGAGCAGACCCAGTTCATCCAGGGCCGCCACGATGGCGTTGCGGGCCTCGTAGCGTTCCATGCCCTGGAACCGGGCCGGCAGCTCGGTGGAATAGACGGTACTGGGCTCGCCCTTGGTGGTAAAGACTTCGGCTTCTGCACGAATATCGGCGTTCAGGGTCAGCACGTTGATCAGCGGCAACTGGTGGCGCTTGCCGACCTCGGCATCGTTGAAGTCGTGGGCCGGGGTGATTTTCACACAGCCGGTGCCCTTTTCCATGTCCGCATGCTCGTCGCCGACGATGGGAATGCGCCGGTTGACCAGCGGCAGCAGAATGAAGCTGCCGATCAGATCCTGGTAGCGGGGATCTTCCGGGTTCACCGCCACGGCGGTATCGCCGAGCATGGTTTCGGGACGGGTGGTGGCCACCACCAGATAGTCCTTGCCGTCGGCGGTCTTGACGCCGTCGGCCAGCGGATAGCGGAAGTTCCACATGTGACCTTTTACGTCACGGTTTTCCACTTCCAGATCCGAGATGGCGGTGTGCAGCTTGGGGTCCCAGTTCACCAGGCGTTTGCCGCGGTAGATGAGATCGTCTTCATACAGTTGCACGAACACTTCCTTTACCGCGTTGGACAGGCCCTCGTCCATGGTGAAGCGCTCGCGCTCCCAGTCGACCGAGGCGCCCAGACGACGCAGCTGCTGGGTGATGGTGCCGCCGGACTCTTTCTTCCAGTTCCAGATTTTGTCGATAAAGGCATCGCGGCCGTAATCGTGACGGCTTTTGCCTTCTTCGGCGGCGATTTTGCGCTCAACCACCATCTGGGTGGCGATACCGGCGTGATCGGTGCCGACCTGCCACAGGGTGTTTTTGCCCTGCATGCGCTGGTAGCGGATCAGGGTGTCCATGATGGTGTCTTGAAACGCATGCCCCATGTGCAGGCTGCCGGTCACGTTGGGCGGCGGTATCATGATGCTGTAGGGGTCTTTGCTGGTGTCGCCGTGGGCCTTGAAGTAACCCCTGTTTTCCCATTGCTGGTACAGGGCCTGCTCGATGGCGTTGGGATTGAAGGTTTTTTCCATGATGTTATTCGTCTTGAGTTTGGGATGGTACAGGGGCGGTCGTGAGTTCGAAACCGGCCTGACGATAGGCTTTAAAGCGTTCCCGAGCCTGTTGTTTGCCCTCCTCATCGGAGGGCACGAAGTCAATCAGCTGCTTGAAACGCCGGGCGAAGGACGGCGCCTCGGGCGCCAGGTTGATCAGCACGGCGCGGCCGCTGTGCGGCGCCTGCCAGCTGATGATCACCGGCGCACCCTGGCGGGGGCCTTCGCCCTGAAGATTGTGCGCCACGAAGCCGTCGGGGGGCTGTTGCCACAGCCGTTCATCCAGCGCCTCGGCCTGAGCCTGGCTGCGGGTATGAATAAAAACGCCCAGCCCCTGGCGGTAACAGTCGGTGGTCAGTTGACACACCAGCTGCTCCTGCAGTTCGGGGCCGGGGGAGTCCGGCAGTAGATAAAAACAGCCCTGGCTCATGTTCACTCTTCGATGTTGTTGACGCCGGCCCGGTTCAGCAGAAACTGGGTCAGCAGCGGCACCGGACGACCGGTGGCACCCTTGTTCTTGCCGCTGTTCCAGGCGGTACCGGCCACGTCCAGGTGAGCCCAGTTGTACTTCTTGGTGAAGCGGCTGAGGAAGCAGGCGGCGGTAATGGTACCTGCCGGGCGGCCACCGATGTTGGCCATGTCGGCGAAGGGGCTTTCCAGCTGCTCATTATACTCGTCGCCCATCGGCAGACGCCAGGCGCGATCGCCGGCCTGTTCCGAGGCATTGAGCAGCTCGTGGGCCAGCGGATTATGGTTGGCCAGCAAGCCGGAGGTGTGGTGGCCCAGGGCGATGATGCAGGCACCGGTGAGGGTCGCCACATCCACCACCACTTCCGGTTCGAAACGCTCGACAAAGGTCAGGGCATCGCACAGCACCAGTCGGCCCTCGGCATCGGTGTTGAGTACTTCGATGGTCTGGCCGGACATGCTGGTGAGAATATCACCCGGGCGGTAGGCATTGCCGTCGGGCATGTTTTCACAACCGGCGATAATGGCCACCACGTTCACCGGCAGCTGTAGCTCGGCCAGCGCATGCATGGTGCCCAGCACAGAGGCGGCGCCGCCCATGTCGTATTTCATCTCGTCCATGCCGTCGGCAGGTTTGAGCGAAATGCCGCCCGCATCGAAGGTCAGGCCCTTGCCCACCAGGACGAGAGGGCGAGCGTTGGGATCCGGATGCCCCTTGTATTCGATCACCGACATCATGGCTTCGTTGTGGGAGCCGCGGGCGACCGCCAGATAGGCATTCATGCCCAGCTCGGCCATTTCTTCCTCGCCGATCACCCGGGTGCTGATGTTGTCCCAGGCATCGGCCAGCTGGCGGGCCTGAGACGCCAGGTAGGCGGGGTTGCACACATTGGGTGGCATATTGGCCACATCCCGGCACACCTTGACGCCCTTGGCCACGGCCAGACCATGCTGTATGGCCCGCTCGCCTATGGTCAGTTCCCGTCGGGTCGGCACGTTGAACACCAGTTTGCGCAGCGGACGACGCGGCTCGGCCTTGTTGGTCTTGAACTGGTCGAAGGTA
Organism: Oceanisphaera litoralis; assembly: GCF_016907015.1. GTDB lineage: Bacteria > Pseudomonadota > Gammaproteobacteria > Enterobacterales > Aeromonadaceae > Oceanimonas > Oceanimonas litoralis. The sequence goes on along the minus strand of NZ_JAFBBE010000008.1, from coordinate 45,509 downwards.
TAGAGGCTGGCCTTGGTGGTTTCCACCGCCTGGCGTACTTTCCAGTAGGTGTCGCGGCCCTTGACGTGGAGCTCGGTCAGAAAGCAGACGGCTTCCATCGAGCCGGTGTCGTTCAGGGTACTGATGGTGTTGCGAATGATCTGCTTGTACTGGCGCTCGTCGAGCTCCCGCTCCTTGCCGCAACCGACCAGCAACACCCGCTCGCTGAGCACGCCGGGTACCTGGTGCAGCAGCAGCATCTGGCCGGCCTTGCCTTCCAGATCGCCACGGCGCAGCAGGGAACTCAGGTAACCGTCGCTGATTTTATCCAGCTGTTCGGCGACCGGAGACAGACGGCGGGGCTCAAATACGCCAACCACGATACAGGCGCTGCGCTGTTTTTCGGGGCTACCACTTTTAACACTGAACTCCATGGATTCTCCTACAGCTTGAAGACAATGAGCGTCGGATCAACGATAATGGTGTCTATCGCTAAAAGACGCCGAACTTCGCGTACTTAATATGCGAAAATCATGATTTTACGCTTATTCTTAAGCGTTTCCATTAAAAAGACAAGATTACACTGGGATTAACGGTGATTGCATTCCGCTATTTGTTTTGGGAAACCCTGAAGACACAGCTGGCCGTGTTGTTTGTGCTGCTGCTGATCTTCGTCAGCCAGAATTTTATCGAGGTGCTGGGCAAGGCCGCCAGCGGCAAGATACCCGGCGCCCTGGTCGGTAAACTGCTGCTGCTGAACCTGCCGGAAATGGCCACCCTGATGCTGCCGATCAGCCTCTTTATCGGCATCCTGTTTGCTCACGGCAGGCTCTACGCCGAGAGCGAGATGACGGTGATGCGGGCGGTGGGCATAGGCCCGGGTAAAATCATGCGTACCACCCTGATGCTGGCCCTGTTCTGGACCGGGGTGGCGCTGTTTAACTCGCTCTGGCTCAATCCCTGGTCCAAGGCCCAGGCCTATCAGCTGCTGGAAGAGGTGAAGGCCGATCCGGGCTTTGCGGTACTGCGTGAAGCGCGCTTCATGAGCCTGGACGGAGGCCGCATCGTGGCCTATGTGGAGGATCTGGAGCCCGAAGATGAGGGTAACCGTCTTAATCGGCTGTTTGTGGTGCAGCGGGGTCAGGCCCAGCAGGCACCCAGCATAGTGGTGGCCGACGGCGGCCGGCTGCACGAGCGCGATGGCGGTCAGTGGCTGACGCTCGATCATGGCCGTCGCTACAGCGGCACCCCCGGCAACCGGGAGTTTGATGTGGCCGAGTTCGACGAATACAGCGCCTATATCCGCGCCGCCGAGGTCGGAGCAGCCGAGCGGAAGGAGGAGTCGACCGACAGTGCCGTCCTTTGGCAGTCGGATCAATTGATGGACAAGGTGGAGTTGCAGTGGCGACTGGTATTGCCGCTGTCGATGCTGGTGCTGACCCTGGCGGTGGTGCCGCTGGCGGTGGTCAACCCGCGCCAGGGACGTTATGCCAAGTTGCTGCCGGCCATTCTGCTGTATCTGGCCTACTTCCTGTTGCAGAGCGCCTCCCGCTCGGCGGTTGAAGGGGGGAGCCTGCCGGTGGTGCCCGGCCTCTATACGGTGCCACTGCTGTTCTTGCTGTTGGTGACCCTGCCGCTCAACCTGGTGGAAACGGCCTGGTGGAACCGGACCCGTGAACAATTCAAACGGAACAAGGCGGCCTGATGCTGACTATTCTCGATCGTTACATCGGCCGTACCGTGCTGATGTCCATCCTCTTGTGTGAACTGACGCTGGTGGGGCTGGCTGCCATTATCCGTTATGTGGAGCAGCTGCGCAGCGTGGGCGAGGGCAGCTACACCCTGCTGACGGCGTTTTATTATGTACTGCTGTCGATGCCCAAGGAAATCGTGCTGTTCTTCCCCATTGCCGCCCTGCTGGGTGGTCTGATAGGGCTGGGCCAGCTGGCCAGCAGCAGCGAGCTGGTGGTGATGCAGGCCGCCGGCAGCTCTCGTTTCAATATCGTTACCAGCGCCCTGAAAACGGCCTTGCCGCTGATGCTGCTCATCATGCTGCTAGGTGAATACGTGGCGCCGGTCACCAAGCTGGCCTCGGACGACTTGCGCACCCAGGCCCGCTCCAATGGGCAGGTGGTACTATCGGTCAATGGCGTCTGGGCCAAGGACAACCAGGCCTATATCAATATCGGCCAGGCCCGGCGTGATGGCACCCTGAGCAATATTACCCTCTATTACTTCGACGAGGACATGGCCCTCAGCCGTATCACTCAGGCGGCGGGAGCCGAATACCTGAACCAGCAATGGCAGCTGAGCAAGGTGACCGACACCCTGTTCACCCCCGGCGTGTCCATCACGACCGAGCAGGAAGCCAGCCGGGTCTGGCATTCCAGCCTGACCCCGGAAAAGCTGGGGGTGGTGGCCATCGATCCGGACGAACTGTCGATGCGCGGCTTGTGGGAATACCGGGGCTATCTGCAAGACAACGGGCAGGACAGCAGCCTCTATGAACTGGCGTTCTGGCGCAAGGCGTTGCAGCCGGTGATGGTCGTTGCCATGATGTTGCTGGCCTCTTCCTTCGTGTTCGGTGCCCTGCGGAGCGTCTCCATGGGCGCCCGTTTGTTGATGGGGATTCTGTTCGGGTTTGGCTTCTATGTGGCCAACGAAGTCTTCGGCCCCATCAGCCTGGTCTATGAGGTGCCGCCGGTGCTGGGAGCCCTGGGGCCCAGCCTGCTGTTTATCGGTGCGGCGCTGTTCTTGCTCAATCGCAGGGCGTAAATACAGACATTGTGAGGGGTAAGGGGTAAGGACCCCTCACTCCTCACCCCTCACTCCTCACTCCTCACTCCTCACTCCTCACCCCTCACCCCTCACCCCTCACTTATCCAGCAACTGCTTGTTCTGCTCCTTGCTCAGCACCACCATTTCGCAGTCGGCGATTTTATCCTGCAGCGCCAGTCTGGTGCCTGGATTAAACCAGATCCAGACGTTGCCCAGCCCCAGCAAGGCAGTGACGGCGCGGATCATGCACTGAGACAGCCGCAGGCGGCTGCCGTCGGTGTTCTGCACCCGCAGGCGCCAGGCGCGCATGCCAATGGTCTGGCCGCTGGTACGCCAGAACCAGCAATAAAAGCCCAGGGCCACGGCCAGCAGGCACAGTTGGTACAGCCGGCTGGCGCCGAGCAGCTCGGCGGTATCCTGATAGGGCCCCAGTGTTATCCAGCTCTGGCTCAGGGCCAGCGCGGTCAGGCCGAAGCAGATAAACCCCGCTACCATCAGCAGGGATATCACCACCAGCACATCATAAAGCCAGGCCCCCAGCCGACGCATTACCCCTGCCCTAGGCAGTCCCGTATAAGAAGTCACTACCATTACCCGCCATTTGCTGAAAAAGTTGCCGTATTCTAGCAAATGCCGTGGCTCGGGGTAATCGTCAATCGGGTGTATGATTAATGCGCAGTCATCACGGCCAGTATCATAATATGCTTGCGGGAGGCGGGGGGATACGTATAATGCAAACCGCTCACTCAGGTGACGCTATCAAGTGGCAGTGTGATGGAATTGGTAGACATGAGTGATTCAAAATCACTTGCCTTCGGGCGTGCCGGTTCGAGTCCGGCCTCTGCTACCACTTGATAATCAAAACCACCCTCGAGGTGGTTTTTTGCTTTCCGGCCGTCCTTTCCGTTCGGCAGTTTAGCCGTACACCCGCTTTCAGCCTGCTCACCGCCATGTATCCTGTCCTGTTCATCTGTTTCGATGACCGGTGGGTGACATGAGGGCCTTTCAAGCTCCATTCCCGCCAGCGACTGGATCACGTAGAATAACCTGTTTTTTTCGCTTCTTCGCATAGAGTGTATCCCCATGTTAAAACCCGGCCTGCTGGTCACCGTTTCCGTTCACAGCCTTACCGAGAAAGGAGATGGCATCGCCACTCTGGAAGGGCGTCCCTTGTATATCGAAGGCGCCTTGCCCGACGAGCAGGTTGAAGTACAGCTGAATCTGGTCAAGCCCAACTTCTGTCAGGGCACCCTGGTGCGAATATTGCGGCCTGCGGCGGCCCGGCGTGAGGACTTCTGCCCCTACACCGCCTGCGGCGGCTGTCAGCTGCGGGTGATGAGCGACGCCGCCCAGCTGGTGCTGAAGCGCCGGATGCTGGTTGATGTGTTGCGGGCCAAAGGGCTGGACTGCCCGGTGGCGGACACGCTGGGCATGAGCGAGCCCTTTCATTACCGTAACAAGGCCCAGTATGCGGTGCAGCCCGGGCCTGAAATCGGCTTTTATGCCAAGCACAGCCATCAGCTGGTGGAAGTCGACGAGTGTCGGGTACAGGCGCCGGTCACCACGGAGGTGGTGCAGCGGGTAAGAGCCTGGATGCGCCGTTGTGCCGTGCCGGCGTATAACGAGGCCACTCATGGCGGCAGCATTCGCCATATCATGGTGCGTAACGGCATTCACAGCGGTGAGCTGATGGTGGTGCTGGTGGCGGCCGAAGCCCCCTCGGATGAAGCGCTGGCGCAACTGGTGAGCGAGCTTGAATCCGTCACCGGGCTGGCCAGCCTGATGCTGAATATCAATGCCGCGGTCGGCAATCGGGTACTGGGGCCGGAGAACCGGCTGCTGTGGGGCAAAGAGCTGATCGTCGATAGCCTGGATGGACTGGAATTTGCCATTTCGCCGCTGTCTTTCTATCAGGTCAACCCGCGTCAGACCGAGGTGCTGTACCGGGAAGCCATGCGGCTGGCCAGGCTGCAGGGCAATGAAGTGGTGTTCGATCTTTACTGCGGCATCGGCACCATCAGCCTGTTTATGGCCCGTCATGCGAAGCAGGTGATCGGCATAGAACTGGTGCCCGAAGCCATTGACGACGCGCGCGCCAATGCCGAGCTGAACGGCATCAGCAATATCGAATTTCATCAGGGTGCGGCAGAGCAACTGGTGCCCCAACTGTATGCAGAGGGGATTACCGCCGATGTGGTGGTGGTGGATCCGCCGCGCAAGGGCTGCGATGCGGCGCTGCTGGCGACCCTGGCCGAGATGCGGCCCGAACGGCTGGTGTATGTGTCCTGCAATCCCAAGACCCTGGCCCGGGATCTGGCCTGGTTGTGTGAACATGGCTTCAGGCTGGAGCAGGCCACGCCGGTAGACATGTTCCCCCATACCATGCATGTGGAAACGGTGGCACTGCTGACCCGGGAACAGGGTAAATAATACCGAACCCATTAAACAAACGATCTATTTCATGTCAGTGTAAGCGTCGGGCCCTTTGTCCGACCTTTACAGAGCAACCAAATAGATCAGTTATGTAAGCTGTTTGGTGTCAGGACCGAGAGGATTTATAGCGCTGAAGATCAAGGGTGCTGTGCTTTAACTCGGCAAGAGACTTGCGAGCATGCGCTTTACAAAGGAATGGTTCGAATAACAGAGGGGGTATTTCTGAGGAGTACTACGTAAATAGCTGGGGACTTATTAGTTGATACAACAATCGTGGTGCGAAGGGGGGGACTTGAACCCCCACGTCCATAGGACACTAACACCTGAAGCTAGCGCGTCTACCAATTCCGCCACCCTCGCATACCTGATTGTTCGGCTGTTTGAGATGAGCCACCATCTTTTTATTTGAGTATATGAACAGACTCTGGGAGTCTGGTGCGAAGGGGGGGACTTGAACCCCCACATCCATAGGACACTAACACCTGAAGCTAGCGCGTCTACCAATTCCGCCACCCTCGCATACTCACATTGTCCGGCTGTTTTAGATGAGGCCGTCATCGTTTCCTGGCGTCAGTTACCTTTCGGTAACTTGGTGCGAAGGGGGGGACTTGAACCCCCACATCCATAGGACACTAACACCTGAAGCTAGCGCGTCTACCAATTCCGCCACCCTCGCGTTGCCAAGGACTGCGAATTCTATAGATTTTTTGTCGCCCGTCAATACACAGATTCCGAGAAAAGTTAAAAAAACCGGCGCTAAAGGCCGGTTGGTCAAAAAAGGGGCTGATTACTCGAGTTTGATCAGCGTCTGGCCCGGTAGATCTTGAACTTGCCGGTGGCGGCCAGGGTCTCGCAATGGCCGAAACTTTTTTCTATCAGTTCCGGGTAGGGCAGAAAGGCGTTGGCCACCAGGATCAGGGAACCGCCGGGCAACAGGTAATCGGCGGCCGAGCTCAGCAGCGTTTCTGTGGTGTGATAGAAGGTTTTCAGACCGGCATGAAAGGGTGGGTTGGTGATAATGTGATTGAACTTGCCACTCACCTGGCTCAGCCCGTCGGAGGGGTAGACCTTGGCGTCGAGCCGGTTTTCCGCCAGGGTCGTTCGGCTGGCCTCCAATGCCAGGGCGTTGATGTCGATGCACTCCAGCGTCATGTCGGCATTACGTTTCAACAGGCTGGCACCAATGACGCCGGCACCGCAACCGAAGTCGAGCACTCTGCCCTTGAGAGAAGTGATGGTCTTCAGCAGCAAACGAGAGCCGGAGTCCAGGTGTGCGGCACTGAATACGCCGGGCAGGGCGCAGATCTGCAGTTGCTCTTCTTCCAGCGGATAGCGGCTGACCCAGTCGGCCAGGCCGAAGGGGGCAGGCAGTGTGGTCAGCTCGGCCTGGTACAGGCTGGCGCGCCGGGCGCTGTCCAGCTTGTTGACCTGCTCGCAATAGGGGGCCAGCAACTTGGGGGCCGACTTGACGCCGCCCTTGTTGTCTCCGGCGATAAACACCGGAGCACCGGCCGCGAGCAACGGCAGGCAGGCAGCCAGCAAATACTCGGCCTCGGCCTTGGCCTTGGGCATCAGCAGCAGCAGGCCGGCAGCCGTACCGGGAGCGGGGCTGGTGCCAAATTCGATATCGGCAAGGCCCTGGGCCTGTTGCCACTGGAAATAGCGAAAATCGGTGGTAAATACCCGGGGCGCGGGGCCGGCCTCGGCCAGCAGGCCTGGCAGTCCGTCTTCGAGCAGACCGCATACCAGCAACGGCTGGCGACTCAGAATATCCAGATTACGGGTCAGCATGTCGCTGACCGGGGTCAAGGCCTCAAACATCTCGGGCTCCGCGGTAAATAAATCAATTGGGCATTATACATGCCACCGGCACTCTTGACATTTGTCGGTCATTAGCAAAAGATGCTGCTCAAGGTCTTTTCAGGTGTAAATCATGATTTTTATCGTTAAACGTAAACCGGGGACACCGCTCAAACGAAAAGCGGCAGCCTCTGTTGCGTGACCGACGCCTGATCTTCATCAAGACAAGATGTTCTCAAACCCCGGTGATGCAACAGCGACCGGGGTTTTTTATTTTAAATTCTTACATCCTCTACCAGGAGAAGGAGTTTCCATGTTTCGCGGTTCTTTAGTTGCCCTGCTGACCCCCTTTGACGGCGACCGACTCGACGAGGCGGCGTTGCGCCGGCTGGTTGACTGGCATATCGAGGAGGGGACTCACGGCATTGTGCCGGTTGGTACCACCGGAGAAAGCCCGACCCTGACACACGACGAGCATTGCCGTGTGATTGAAATTGTGGCGGAGCAGGCCGCAGGGCGGGTACCGGTGATTGCCGGTGCCGGCTCCAACAACCCGGTAGAGGCCATTGAATACAGCAACTGTGCCCAGGAGGTAGGTGCCGACGCTACCCTGCATGTGGCCGGTTATTACAACAGGCCGAGTCAGGATGGTCTTTATGCGCATTTCAAGATGCTGCACGATGCCACCGAACTGCCGATTATCGTTTACAACATACCGCCGCGGGCAGTCGTCGACATTCATCCTCAGACCATGGCGCGCATTGCCGAGCTGCCGCGTATCGTCGGGGTGAAAGATGCCACCGGTGATTTAGCACGGCCCTGGGCCGAACGCCAGCTGATCAAGAAGCCGTTTGCCTGGTTGTCCGGCGAAGACGGCACCGCCGTGTCCTACAACGTGGCCGGTGGCCAGGGGTGTATCTCGGTCACCGCCAACGTGGCCCCGCGCCTCTGTGCTCAGTTGCAGGAACTGACCCTGGCCGGCAAGTGGGAAGAAGCTCGTGCATTGCAGGACCGATTGTTGCCGCTGCATCAGGCCATGTTTGCCGAGCCCAATCCGGCCTGCCCCAAGTACGGTCTGTCGCTGCTGGGGCTGGCCAGCGAAAACTGCCGCATCCCGGTAGTGCCCTTGCAAGAGAGCACCAAGGCACGCATTCGCCGGGTAATGGAAGATCTGGAGCTGATTTAATCCCTGATGGCCGCGCAAGCGGCAATATGGGGCGGGGAGAGCCGGCTCTCCCCGCCGATAACCACAAGGTCAGCCTGAGCCGACCTTGTGGTTATCGAGATACTTGTGAATTAACCCTGATCGTCGTCGCCGGGGGGATCGTATTGATCATCCCGGCGATGATTATCTTCCCGTGGGGTCTGATGGCTTTCGTAACGGGGGCGACGGGGCTTGTTGATAATCACCCCGGTGCGCGGTGGCCGACGGGTCGCAGGCGAAATAGTGGAAATCTTGGCTTTATAAATCAGCTGCTGCTGACCGCGGGGGTCAGATAGCAGAATGCTGTATTGATCAAAGGCACTGATCATCCCTTCCAGCTTGATGCCATTGGTGAGGAAGATGGCGCAATGAGTCTGATTCTTGCGCAACCAGTTCAGTGCCGCATCCTGTCCGTTACCCAATGAAAAAGCTTGTTGAAGCGATTGGGGATTTGCTGGTTGGGCAGTCATGTAGGCAGTCCTGTTTGTGATTTTTCAGTCTTGATTGTGCTTAATGAATGCCCGACTTGTCAAAGTAAAGCTCACTTTAATCCAGCGGCCCCGATCCCATGGCTCTTATTCCGCAACCTTGATCCTATCACCCTGACCCTATCACCCTGAACTTATAACCCTGAACTTATCACCCTGATCGTATAACCAGAGGAAGATGCGTGGCGACATCCACTTCTACTACCCGCACCCTTATTCTGGCCTGTCTTATTGTCAGCATGGGGCAATTGAGCATAGGTCTGCTGTTACCTGTGTTGCCGGCCATCAGTCAGACCCTGGCCGAAGATCCGAGCCGGATACAGTGGCTGATTTCTGTCTATCTGTTTGCCTTTGGTCCGGTACAGCTGCTGTATGGTCCCTTGAGTGATGCCCGAGGTCGCCGTCCTGTGCTGCTGGCGGGGTTGGCGCTGGCCTTGTTGGGGGTAGGTCTGTGCCTGTGGCCTCAGGTGTCATTCGAGTGGCTGTTGCTGGGACGGCTGCTACAGGGGCTCGGGGCCGGCTGTGGTGCCGTTGTCTCCCGTGCCATGCTGCGCGATCGCTTCGAGGGGCCACTGCTGCGCAATGCGCTGTCCTATGTGGCCATGGCGGCGGCCTTTACACCTGTTGTGGCACCGGCGGTGGGAGGAATGATCGGCCACCACCTGGGGTGGGAAAGTGTGTTTATCGCCATGTTTGTGTACCTGCTGAGTCTGTGGCTGCTGCTGCTGGCCGGTTTTAAGGAGACCCTCAACGGCGAACGTCGCTCGATGAACCTGAAGAGCATTATCGTCAACTACCGCCGTCTGCTGGGATTACGTCACTTTCTCGGTTATGGCGGCATGCTGTGGGGACAGTTTTCGCTGATGATGGTGTCCGTATCTGTGATGCCTTATGTGATGCAGCGGCAAATCGGCATGAGTGCGGCAGAGTATGGCAGCTGGGCGCTGATCCCGGCCCTGGGGTTGCTGTTGGGGGGCATTATCAATAATCGTGTTCAGCATAGAGTCTCGGCCGAAGACATGCTGCGCCTGAGCCCTTGGGTGCAGATGGCCGCCGGCGTCTGGATACTGCTGATGCCATTACAGCCGGTATGGGTGATCAGCGCCATCTTTGTTCAGGCGATCGGCAATGGCATGGCCTTTCCCAATGCCATGAGTCGCTTACTGGAGCCTTATCGGGATCTGGCCGGTGCCGCCGCGGCGCTCTCTGGCGCGCTGCAAATGCTGATTGCCAGTCTGTTGACCGCAGGACTGGTCCATTACGGTGTCGATACCGCCTTCAGCCTTGGGCTGTGTATCTTGCTGGGGGCCGTGCTACTCAAGTTACTGTCCTGGTATGCCGTCGGTCGATGGTAAACAGGGGGAGGTAAAACGCAAGCAAAAAAAAGCCGCGCCCGAAGGCACGGCTTTAGGAATTCTTGGCGAGGTAGTCTCTTACAGAGGAACTACGTTCTCAGCCTGAGGACCTTTCTGACCTTGAGCTACAGTGAACTGTACTGCTTGGCCTTCGGCCAGAGTTTTGAAACCCTGGCTCTGGATGGCGCTGAAGTGTACGAACACGTCAGGACCTTGCTCTTGTTCGATGAAACCAAAACCTTTGGACTCATTGAAGAACTTTACTTTACCTTTAACGATATTAGACATACCTAAATCCTGTAACAAATCTACCATAAATAAATGAGCTTGGAAAAATACAGATTTAACTTATGAAACACAGGACGAGGTACTACTAGAACATCGTAACAAGAACATAAATATAGCCGTATTTTTCGAGCTGCGGTCACTCTAACCGGTTACCCGGTGGGGGTCAACAGGTATTTCACGGTATGGTGGCGTTATGGTGCCGACGGTAAGGACAGGAGGGTCAGGCTGTTCAGGCGGGGGCGGTATGTATTAGCATACCGGCTTTATTCGTACCGAGAGCCGATGATGTCAGATTTATACTGTGTTGCCCGTTTTAACGCCAGGCCGGGCAAGACACTGGAATTGCAGCAGGCGCTGAAGAGCCTGATCGCGAATACCCACAGGGAAGAAGGTTGTCTGCTGTACCAGCTGACCGAGGAAGTACCTTATGCGGGCGCCAGCGGCGAACCCTGGGATTGTGTTTTTATCGAGCAGTGGGCCAGCAGAGAGGCGTTTGAAGCGCACTGTGCCCAACCCTATATCAAGGATTATTTCGAGCAGTTGGCCCCGGCTTTGGTGGCCGAGGCGGATGTGCGGCTGTTTCGCCCGCTTTAAGTCTGCGTTTACTCAGCGTCTGAAAACCAGATCACCCTTGAACATGACTTCCAGCCGGAGACTAATGCCGAACTGGGGGTCGTAATCCTGGTCCCGGGGAAAATGCAGCTCCGGGATAAAGTCCACAAACAGGATCTCCCGGTGCAGGTTGCGTCTGTAGTGGCTGTACAGGTAATAATCATGCAGCCTCGGGTCCGAGGTGCTTCTTCCTACCGCGGCGATGGCGTAACGCATGACGCTACGCTTGCCCAGTATCTGATTGAGCTCCACCGCTTCGGAATACTCCAGGGTATCGACTTCTTCCTGCCACTGAAAGTTGGTGATAAAGCGCAGGTGATGGTTTTCATCCAGCGGCCGACCCAGATCCCAGCGGCTGCGTATGGAATAGCCTTCTTCGTTGAACCAGGAGGCGCGATTGTAGGACTCCAGCTGCCACTGTGATGCAAGCTGCCACAGCCGTTCGCCGGTAAAGCGCACATAAGGATCCGGCGGCCAGCGCACCTTGACCCCGGCCCCGGCCCGCAGGTTCCAGGCTTCTTTCTTGTCCCGCTTGCCGAGTCTGCTCAGGCCGACAATGGTGCCGGCGACGCTGCGCTGATCGGTACGCAGCCGGTTGGAGCCCTGCTCGGCCAGGGTGCCTTCGGATTCTTCCGGGTCGCTTTCGATAATGAAGCGCAGTCGTTCTTTGGTGGTGGGCAGGTCGAGGCGAAAACGCGCCGCCGTCTCGGCACTGAAGCCGTCCGTATCACTCCACTCCAGCTCCTGACTCAGGCGGAGGTAGGAGCCGTTTTCAATATGCAGGCTGTCGTCGGTACCGAAAAAACCGTCGATATTACGAGAGCTGTTGGTGACCCAGTGAGAAACGCTGTCATGCATGGGGGTGATTTTCTCCACGGCCCAGCCCGGCAAGTCGGTGTCGTCTGCTATTTCTGATTCTGTCTCGGCGCTGGCGGCAGTCGCCACGGCCAGCAAGGCAATCAAGCATATTTTCTTCATGGCAGTATCCCTTTGCCTGTTGCTTAAGACTATGTAGTGCGCAGCAAGAATGCCAATTCATACAGCACCATCATGATGATGATGGCCTGGGAACCAAGCAGAGTAGGGCAGAGCAGGGGAGGGCAATAAACACGGGCAGGGGCGGCCTGGTGTCGTGTTGGAGGAACAGAAGGAATAGCAGCAGGCAAAACGCAGACACAAAAAAACCAGCGCTTATGCTGGTTGGCAGGGCTGGTTTGAATGGTGCCGGCACCAAGAGTCGAACTCGGGACCTACTGATTACAAGTCAGTTGCTCTACCAACTGAGCTATGCCGGCGTCTTGTGCTTGCTTGAAGATGGTGCCCAGAGACAGAATCGAACTGCCGACACGGGGATTTTCAATCCCCTGCTCTACCGACTGAGCTATCTGGGCGTTGGACTTTATATAAAAGCACCGAAAATGGTGCCCAGAGACAGAATCGAACTGCCGACACGGGGATTTTCAATCCCCTGCTCTACCGACTGAGCTATCTGGGCTTTAGGTTCTCTTGTTACCAGAGTACCTTGAAACTTGTTTTCGAAACGTATTGCTTGAAATATGGTGCCCAGAGACAGAATCGAACTGCCGACACGGGGATTTTCAATCCCCTGCTCTACCGACTGAGCTATCTGGGCAACGGGGCGTCATTAAATAAGATCGCCCCAGGCAAGTCAACCGCTTTTTGAGAGGCTCAAGCGTGTTCGCTCAAGCCTTGAACAAAGCGGTGGTTTAGTCTGCGGAAGGAGGGGTGTAGCCATCAACCTTTACCTCGGCGCCTTCAAAAAGGTAGGCGACCATTTCCTGCTCAAGCAATTGACGGTGCTCGGCATTCATCATATTGAGCTTTTTTTCGTTGATCAGCATGGTTTGTTTCTGCTGCCAGCCGGCCCAGGCTTCCTTGGAGATATTTTCATAGATGCGCTTGCCCAGATCCCCCGGGTAGAGTTGAAAATCCAGCCCTTCGGCCTCTTTCTGTAAACGCTGGCAAAAAATGGTACGACTCATAAATTCCTCTCTTGCAGTTGCGGGTAGGCGAGCAGCTTCTTGGTGGCAGCCGCCAGGCCGACCGACGCCGGTTGCTGCAAGTTATACCAAAGTCGCTCCGCTCCGGCCATGACCTCGTCCGGTATCCGGGGTAATTCTACCAGCCAGGGCGCTATATCCAGATGAAAATGGCTGAAGGTATGACGAAAACCGGGCAGAGGCTTGGGCTCGGTTGCGTCCGGATAGCGCCTGAGCCAGGCCCTGAGTTCCTGCTCGTCCTTAAACTCGGGAAAGCAATAGAGGCCCCCCCATAGCCCTTGAGGCGGGCGCTGCACCAGCAGGATGTGATTGCCCTGCTTGAGTAACAGAAAACAGGACTGTTTTTCCGGCTGCACGGTTTTTTTCGGCTTGGAATGGGGAAAGGCGGTCGGGGTACCCAACCCCCGAGCCCGGCAGTCGTCCTGTACCGGGCATAGCTCGCATTTGGGTTTGGAACGGGTGCAGATGGTGGCGCCCAGGTCCATCATCGCCTGATTATACTGGGTTACCCCCAATGGCGGTGTCAACTGCTCAACCTGTTGCCAGAGCGCGTTTTCCACTTCTTTTTTGCCGGGCCAGCCCTGTTGCGCCAGCCAGCGGGTCAGTACCCGCTTGACGTTGCCGTCCAGAATGCCGTGATGCTGGCCGAGCGAGAGCGACAATACGGCACCGGCGGTAGAGCGGCCTATGCCCGGCAGCCCCAGCACCTCTTCGAACCGTTCGGGAAAATACCCCTGATAATGGTCACGAATCACTTGGGCGGCCTTGTGCAGATTGCGGGCACGGGCATAGTATCCCAGCCCGGTCCACAGGTGCAGCACCTCATCCTGTGCGGCGTCGGCCAGGCTCACCACATCGGGAAAGCGAGTCATAAACCGTTGATAATAGGGGATGACGGTGGTCACCTGGGTTTGTTGCAGCATGATCTCGGATACCCAGACCCGATAAGGGGTTTTATCCTGCTGCCAGGGCAGGGTTTTACGACCATGCTGCTCATACCAGGCCAGCACGCGTTCGGCAAAAGAAGCTGTGTTCACAATATTGACTGCATTAAAAATGAATGGCGGGATCAGAACACAGGGGGGCGGGCAGTGCAAACCGGCCGGCATCGGTACTGATATTGTGTGTTGTTACTGCCGGTTCACAGCAGAGAATGGCGCCGCTCAAGATACTCTTTTTCGCTTGGCGGTTTGTTATTTGTCTGTTTTCTGATACAAATGAAGGGTTTTATTGGCGCCCGCCAAGCCCGCTTTCAGAGAGACTCCTATGCAGCCCTTTTTTGCCCAGCGCTTTGCCAAGGTAGAGCCGTCCTTCATCCGTGAAATTCTCAAGGTCGCGGTTAACCCGGAAGTAATCTCCTTTGCCGGTGGTTTGCCCAACCCGGCTTTTTTCCCCAGTGAAGAGCTGGCCGTCGCCAGCGCCAGGGTGCTGCAGAACAGGGGCAATGGTGCCTTGCAATATTCCGCCACCGAAGGCTTTGCCCCCCTGCGGGAATATATTGCCGAGCGCTACTTTCAGCAGCATGGCATGCGGGTATCGTCCGACAATATTCTGATCACCAACGGTTCCCAGCAGGCGCTGGATCTGCTGGGCAAGGTGCTGCTCGACGAAGGTGACAAGCTGATCATCGAAGAGCCGGGCTACCTGGGCGCCATTCAGGCGCTGTCCGTTTATCAGCCCGAGTTTCAGGGGGTGTCGCTGAATGATGATGGCCTGGATCTGAACGAGCTGGATGCCTTGCTGGCCCAGCCCGACCATGCCCGCCTGCTCTATGGTGTGACCAACTTCCAGAACCCGACCGGCCTGAGTTACAGCCGTGAGAATCGTCAGGCGGTCGCCGAACGACTGATCAAGCACAACGTGCTGATGATAGAAGACAACCCTTATGGCGAACTGCGTTTCGAGGGCGAGCATCTGCCGCCGATCGCCAAGCTGGCACCGGACAACGTGGTGCTGATGGGATCCTTCTCCAAGGTGGTGGTGCCTTCGTTCCGTCTGGGCTGGATACTGGTACCGGACTGGCTGCGTCAGAAGCTGACCATCGCCAAGCAGGCCGCGGATCTGCATACCAACGGTTTCGTGCAGCAGGTGCTGCATGCGTATCTGCAGGAGAACAACCTGGATGACCATATCGAGCGCATCCGTACCGTTTACGGCCGCCAGAAGGTCGCCATGGAACAGGCTTTGCTGAAGCATTGCCCGGGCATCGACTTTACCCGGCCCGAAGGGGGCATGTTCCTGTGGTTGAAGCTGCCGCCGCATATCGATGCCATGGCGCTGTTCAACCTGGCCATCAAGGAAAACGTGGCCTTCGTACCCGGTCAACCCTTCTATGTGCGCCCGGATATTCTGAATACCGCCCGCCTGAGTTATGCCGGTGACGATGAGGCCACCATAGAAGAAGGCATCAGCCGCCTGGGCCGGGTGCTCCGTCAGGTACTTTAACCCACAGCTTTAAGCCCTAGCCTGTCTCTTGGTCACAAGTTTTTGTTGATATTAATGATGTCATCAGGCAAAGCGCACTGCTCAGCCGACACGCCGTAAACCCCTCCCTGGGGGCTCAAACCGCGCCATCCTTGGCGCGGATGGTCGGTTGAGCAGACACCCTTTGCCCTCCCGTTGGCAGCGGAGTGGTCTGTCAGTGGTGCTCACCGACGACTCGGCGCCTAAAAAGAGGCGGCTGGGATAGCCTCAGCCGACCATCACATGACAGGACGTCATGTGCTGAGCGTCGCAGGGATGCGGTTTAGCGCGTCGGAAGAGGCTACCCAGTTGCCTCTGAGCCTATTTTACGGCTTAAGACCGTGGTCTAAACATAACTTACAGCTGACAGCTTCAAGCTTACCGCTGCTTTTGGCCTTGCACCTTGGGCCGAACTTTGGATAATTCGCCTTCCCAAGCCCGCCGGAGAATACAGATGACAGACGAACACCAGCCCGACCAGACCGACCAGACCGAAAACGAACTGCGCAAGCGCAAGATCCGCAGCTTTGTGCGTCGTGAAGGGCGCCTGACCAAGGGGCAGGAAAAAGCCATGGCCGAGCAATGGCCGGTGATGGGCATCGAATACAGTGCCGAGTTGCTCGATCTGGATGCGGTATTTGGCCGAGCCGCTCCCCGGGTGCTGGAAATCGGCTTCGGCATGGGTGCTTCGTTGGTGGAAATGGCTCGGGTGGCCCCTGAGCAGGACTTCATCGGCATCGAAGTGCATACCCCGGGTGTGGGGGCCTGTTTGATGGGCGCTGCCGAAGCCGGGCTGACCAACCTGAGGGTCATGTGTCACGACGCGGTGGAAGTGTTCGAGCAGATGCTGCCGGAGCAGAGCCTGGATCGGGTGCAGCTGTTCTTCCCCGATCCCTGGCACAAGACCCGTCATCACAAGCGCCGCATAGTGCAGCCGGCCTTTGTGGAAATGGTGCGCAGCAAGCTGAAAATCGGCGGTGAATTCCACATGGCCACCGACTGGGAAAATTACGCCGAGCACATGCTGGAAGCGATGAATGCCGCCCCCGGCTATGCCAATGCCGCCATTCATTCCGGCAAAGAAGGCGATTACATGCCCAGACCCGATTATCGACCGCTGACCAAATTCGAACAGCGTGGCCATCGCCTCGGCCATGGCGTATGGGACTTGATCTTTACCCGCACCGCATAAAATTACCGAAAGCAAGGGTTGGGGATTAAACACAGCATGTTTTAGTCCCTATCCTGTCACGCCTCACGCCTCACGCCTCACGCCTCACGCCTCACGCCTCACGCCTCACGCCTCACGCCTCACGCCTCACGCCTCACGCCTCACGCGCCAGACTCAGATATTGCCGGTGCAGCCGGGCAACCTCGGCTTTTACCCGGCCGAGATCGGGGTCCTTGTTGTCGATCACATCGTCGGCGGCGGCCAGGCGTTGCTCCCGGCTGGCCTGGGCGGCCATGATGGCACGGATTTGCGCCTCGTCGGCCTTATCGCGCCGGGTGGTGCGGGCCAGCTGTTGCTCGGGGGAAACATCCACCACCAGCACCCGCCGGCACAAACCGGTCAGCTTGTTTTCCACCAATAACGGCACCACCAGCAGGCAATAGGGGGAGCGGGCGGCGGCACAGGCCGAGATCATGCGTTCCCGGATCAGCGGGTGCAGCAGGGCGTCGAGCCAGTCTTTCTCCGCCGGATTAGCGAACACCCGCCGGCGCAGTTCACGCCGGTCGAGGTTGCCGTCTGCCGCGATGATTTCGGGTCCAAAACGGGCGGCAATGGCGGCCAGTGCCGGCTCGCCCGGGGCCACCACCTGGCGGGCGATAATGTCAGCATCCACTACTTCCACGCCCAGCTCGGCAAAAAAGTCGGCGACGGTGCTCTTGCCGCTGCCGATACCACCGGTCAGGCCAACTATATAAGTCACAGCATTAGTCACAGAGTTAGTCACAGCGCCATACTCCAATACCAGCCCATCATTTGTTCACCCCACAGCAGGTAGAGCCAGCCGGCCAGCGCCAGCGCCGGGCCGAAGGGCAGCACCCTGTCTTCGCCCAGTCGCTTGCCGGCCATCAGGGCCAGCCCCAGCACGGAGCCGACCAGAGAGGCCAGCAACAGCACCGGCAGCAGCGCCTGCCAGCCAAACCAGGCACCGATGGCGGCCAGCAGCTTGAAGTCGCCGTAGCCCATGCCTTCCTTGCCGGTGGCCAGCTTGAACAGCCAGTACAGGCCCCACAGAATGCCGTAGCCGAGGGCGGCACCCAGCACGGCGGCAGGCAGGGACACGAACAGCGCCTTGATATTCAGCAGCAGCCCCAGCCACAGCAGCGGCAGGGTCAGGTTGTCGGGCAGCAACAGATGATCGATGTCGATCAGCGTCATGCACAGCAAGGCCCAGCTGAACAGCAGGGCCGCCAGCAGCTGCGGGCTGGCGCCGAAACGCCACAAGGCCAGGGCCGCCAGCGCCGCCGAGGCCAGCTCCACCAGGGGATAGCGTTTGCTGACGCCGGCCCGGCAATAGCGGCAGCGGCCGCGCAGCCACAGCCAGCTGAGCAGGGGAATATTGTCGAGTGCGCTCAGTTGATGCCGGCAATGGGGGCAGCGAGAGCGGGGGGTGCAGAGGTTGAAGGCCGGCAGTTCAGCCGGCGGCTGACCGTTAAACTCGGCGCACTCCTGCTGCCAGCCGCGTTGCAGCATCAGCGGCAGCCGATGGATCACCACATTGAGAAAGCTGCCCACCAGCAGGCCGAGCAGGGTAACAATAATATATAAGGCGGATGAATCCGCGGTTAGCCAGTGGCTCAGTGCAGCCATTCGGGTTCCTTGTAATACGGGTATGGGCTCGATTCATCGGTATACAGAAGGCGGTTGCCAGTATGTTACTTGACCACCTTGCCCAGCTCAAAGATGGGAAGATACATGGCAATGACCAGGCCGCCAACCAGAACGCCCAGTACCACCATGAGCAGTGGCTCGATCAGGCTGGTGAGGCCGTCTACCGCATCGTCCACTTCCTGTTCGTAAATAACGGCCACCTTGTTCATCATGTCGTCGATGGCGCCGGATTCTTCGCCAATCATCACCATCTGCACCACCATGTCGGGGAACATCTGGGTCGAGCGCAGTGCCAGGTTCATCGGAATACCCGCCATCACCTCGGAACGAACCAGCATCACGGCCCGGCGGTAGACCACGTTGCCGCTGGCGCCGGCGGCGGAGACCAGGCCCTCCACCAGCGGAATGCCGGCGGAAAAGGTGGTGGCCAGGGTGCGGGCAAAACGGGCCAGGGCGGCCTTGTGCAATATGTCGCCCACCACCGGCAGGCGCAGCACAAAGCGGTCGGTGGCATCGCGCACCTTTTCCGAATGGCGCCAGGCGCGCACATAGGCGAATACGGTCGCCATGGTGGCGGCCAGAATAAAGAGCCAGTAGTCCTGCATCCAGCGGGACAGCATGATCACCATCTGGGTAAAGGCGGGCAGGGTGGCACCGAAGCCGGCGAAAATTTCCTCGAACTGCGGAATCACGAACAGCAGCAGGATAGAGGTAACGATAATGGCCACCAGTATCACCATGGCCGGGTAGAACAGGGCCTTTTTAATCTTCGACTTCAGCGCCTCGGCCTTCTCCCGGTAGATGGCGATCTGAGCGAAGATATGATCCAGGGCCCCGGTTTGCTCGCCGGAATGCACCAGATCGCAATACAGGTCGTCAAACTGGCGGGGATATTTCTTCAGCGCCTCGGACAGCGGGGTACCGCCTTCCACATCGACGGCAATCATCCCGGTCAGCTCGCGGATGCTGCCTTTCTGGGAAGAGCGGGAGATGATCTGCAGGGTTTGCACCAGGGGCACACCGGCACCGAGCATGGTGGCGATTTGGCGGGTGATGACGGCAATATCCATCGGCTTGATGACGTTCTTGCGCTGGGAGAGAAAACTGTCCCGCTTGCGCTTTACCCTGGTGGTGCTGACCCCCTGGCGCTGCAGGTCCCGCTTGACCGCCTGAACGTTGGCCGCCTGAATGAAGCCGGATACCTTCTGTCCGCGTCGGTTGAGCCCTTCCCATTGGTAGGGCTGCACCCTGCTGTTTTTTGCTGCTGCCATGACTCATCCTTGTGCTTTCTGGCGGGGGCTAGCCGCCGATTCAGAGGGTGATGCGGCCGACCTCCGCCAGGCTGATGGTGCCGAGCAGGGCCTTTTCCAGTGCCGACTGGCGCAGGCTGATCATGCCGGACTCTTCTGCCGCCCTGGCCAATGTCAGGGAGTTGGCGCCGTCCATGATCAGGTTGGCCAGGGTGTCGTTCATCGGCAGTACCTCATAGATGCCGATACGGCCCTTGTAGCCTTCGGTGCAGTACTGGCAGCCGACGGCCTTGTACAGTGTCGGGGGGGGGCTCAGTTGGCTTGCACTGAAACCGAGCTTCCGCAGTTGCTCTTCGGGAATATGCTCTTCTTCCTTGCATTCGGGGCACAGCTTGCGCGCCAGTCGCTGGGCCATGATCAGGGTGACCGAAGAGGCAATATTATAGGCGGGCAGCCCCATGTTGCTGAGCCGGGTCAGGGTTTCGGCGGCGGAGTTGGTGTGCAGGGTAGAAAGCACCAGGTGACCGGTCTGGGCGGCCTTGACCGCAATTTCGGCGGTTTCCAGATCCCGTATTTCCCCCACCATGATGATATCCGGATCCTGGCGCAGAAAGGCGCGCAGGGCATGGGCAAAGCTCAGTCCCGACTTGGGGTTGATCTGCACCTGATTGATGCCGGGCAGGGTGATCTCGACCGGGTCTTCGGCGGTGGAAATATTGGCGCTGACGGTGTTCAGTATGCTCAGGCCCGTATAAAGCGAGACCGTCTTGCCCGAACCGGTGGGGCCGGTTACCAGTATCATGCCCTGGGGCTTTTTCAGGGCGCTCAGATACAGTTGTTTCTGTTGCTCGTCGTAGCCGAGCTTGTCGATGTCCAGCTTGGCGGCCGAGCTGTCGAGAATACGGATAACGATTTTTTCGCCCCACTGGGTGGGCAGGCTGTTGACCCGCATATCTACCGACGTAGTTCGGGTCAGCTTGAGCTTGATGCGGCCATCCTGGGGCAGGCGACGTTCGGCGATGTCCAGCCGTGCCATCACCTTGAGCCGGGCGGCAAAGCGGGTACCCAGGCTGATCGGTGGCGAGGCGATTTCGTGCAGTATGCCGTCGATGCGAAAGCGAATGCGATAGAAGCGCTCATAGGGCTCGAAGTGCAAATCCGAGGCTTCGCGGCGCACCGCATCCAGCATGATCTTGTTGATGTAGCGGACGATGGGGGCATCGTCTTCGATATTGCCGAGAGCGTCCTTGTTACGCTCGTCGGGATCTTCGCCCAGCTCCAGATCGGCAATATCGTTATCTTCGATATGATCCAGATCGAGAGCGTCACCGGCCTGTTGCAGGCGAGCAAGCAGCGGTTGCAGCTTGTCTTCCTCCACCAGCACGGCATCGGTAACCAGGTTGAAGCGAAAGCCGAAGTCTTCCAGCGCGGCCACATCGGTAGGGTCCGACATCGCCAGGTACAGCACCCGGCCCTGCAGCATGACAGGCGCCACATGATGGCGCTCAATCAGATCCATGCTCATGTACTGGGCTGGCACCTGATCCGGCGCTATCTCGTCCAGATCCGTCAGCGGCAGCCCGTATTCCCGCTCGCAGAACTGGGCCAGCTCGATACTGGACAGAAACCGATGTTCCACCAGCACGGTACTGAGCGACTTGCCGTCCTGCCGGGTCAGGGCGAGCGCCTGCTCCAGCTGGTCGGCGCTCAACTGGCCGGAAGCGGCCAGGCTTCTGGCCAGGCCGCTTTGGGTGCTGTTGATGGGCATGGTCATAGCTTTGTTAGCAAAGGCCGTTGGTTATACAACTGCCACTGGTGGACCATGTGAGTCTGCCACCACTTCCTGCACTAGTAAGAATAAAAGTGGATAAGTCGACAGCATTGGTACCGGTTGCTTTAATCTCAAAGGCGCCTGAAGCAGCATTGGTAGCTGTAACAGCAACTGTATCTACAATATCAGTTTTAACATTACCAGCAGCAGCAGCAACATCCGCTCTGGCTTTGCAGTCAGTACCTGTTGATTGGTAACAAATTTCAATGGCGGTCTTGGCCGGACCGACTGCAGCAATTACCTCACTGAATTTGGCTTTCTTGGTATAGGTCTGATACGCCGGCAGTGCCACGGCGGCCAATATGGCCACGATCGCCACCACTATCATCAATTCAATCAGGGTAAAGCCGCCCTGGGGGCGTGTAACGGGAAGCTGGTTCATATCGTCATCCTTGATGCT
Source organism: Oceanisphaera litoralis (assembly GCF_016907015.1). Lineage (GTDB taxonomy): Bacteria > Pseudomonadota > Gammaproteobacteria > Enterobacterales > Aeromonadaceae > Oceanimonas > Oceanimonas litoralis. The sequence goes on along the minus strand of NZ_JAFBBE010000008.1, from coordinate 23,768 downwards.
AATAAGAGACTGTTATTGGTTTATTGGTTTATTGGTTTATTGGTTCATTGGTTTATGGTTCATTGCAAGGGCGTTAATTGAGGCCCGCCTGATATATATAACAAGTCTTTGAAATTTTTCCCAATGAATTTATAGATATTTTGGGTTCAAACACCGAAAAACACCCGAGAATCTGTCTATTTATTGTATTGGTCGTTTTCCATTTTCTGTACTACCGCTATTTTTCTATTTTTCTGTTTTTCTATTTTTCTTTGTCCGGCAGCCGTTCGATAAAGGTCCAGTCGAAGCCGGTGCCCGGATCCGTCTTGCGCCCCGGGGCTATGTCGCTGTGACCGACGATGCGCGCCGGGGTAATGGCCGGATAGCGGGCCAGCAAGAGCCGGCTGACCGCGGTCAGCTGTCGGTACTGGGCGGCGGTAAATTCGCCGGTGTCGGTGCCCTCCAGCTCGATTCCTATCGAAAAATCGTTACATCGCTCCCGCCCCTCGAAACAGGACCGGCCCGCATGCCAGGCCCGCTTGTTGAAGGGCACATACTGCACCAGCTCGCCGGTGCGGCGGATCAGGCAGTGGGCCGACACCTTCAGTTGATGGATGCCGGCAAAGTAGGGATCCTCGTTCGGGTTAAGGGTGCCCAGAAACAGCTGATCTATATGGGGGCCGCCGAAGCGCCCCGGCGGCAGGCTGATGCTGTGCACCACCAATAGCGATATGTCCCCCTCCGGGCGGTCATCCCAATGGGGCGAGGGGCAGTGACGGGCGGGGGATAGCCAGCCGTCGGCATTCAGCTTCAAGTTCAGCTTCAAGTTCAACTGCAAATTCAGGGACGGGGTCGGAGACATGACGGCATACTCTTTACAGATGATTGACACACAAGGGAAAGGAGCTTGAGGGTATACTAAAAGCCTCGACGGTAAAGGGGCAAGCCCCGGGGATGGCGGCATGGGCAAAGAAACCAATACTCAGCGCCGGCTGGGCCGCATCATGTGGCTGCTGGTGTGGGGGCTGGGGATGCTGCTGCTGACCTGGTATTTTCAGCAAAAGCTGGAGCAGGATTACAACCCCAACCAACAGGTACAGCGGCTGGACGCCCGCACCATAGTGCTGGAGCAGAACCGGCAGGGGCATTACCTGGCCGGCGGCAGTATTAATGGCGAGCCGGTGGTGTTTCTGCTGGACACCGGCGCCACCCAGGTGGCGATCCCGCAGGCGGTGGCAGTCCGGCTGGGGCTGGAAGTCGGCCAGCAGCTTCGACTGAGCACGGCGGCGGGAACGGTCAGCGGTTATCGCACCCGGCTGAAAACCCTGTCTTTGGGTCCCTTCACCCTGTACGATCTGAACGCCATTATCATGCCGGCCGACAGCGACGAAATCCTGCTGGGCATGAACGCCCTGCGTCAGTTTGAACTGATCCAGCGGGACGGGCAGATGACGCTGAGACGTTAAACACAGCGGTAAGTTATCAGCCTGTCTCTTAGTCACAAGTCTGTCAGTCCGTAAAATAGGCTCAGAGGCAACTGGGTAGCCTCTTCCGACACGCTAAACCGCATCCCTGCGACGCTCATCACATGACGTCCGACCGCCAAGGATGGCGGGAGTGTCAGCATTGCAGGAGCCTTTGTTGACCTGTCATGTGATGGTCGGCTGAGGCTATCCCAGCCGCCTCTTTTTAGGCTCCGAGTCGTCGGTGAGCACCACTGACAGGCCACTCCGCTGCCCTCATCGGGCCGCTGAGTCGACTGATGACGCCTCCTGCAGATGGCTCCGAGCCATGCAAGAGGTAGCAGGGATTGCCTCCGTCGACCGTGAAATGCCAAGGATGGCATTTCCGAGCCCCCAGGGACGGGTTTATGGCGTGTCGAGGGAGGCAACCTTGCTACCTCTTTATTGCGACAAAACAGACAGATGAAAAACGGTAAAGAAGATAACCCAATAAAATTAGATAACAGGCTGAACAAGATGCTGAATTCTATGCTGGAACAAGAAATACGTTTTAATGTGACCGCAGCCCTGACCGAAGATCTGGGCGGTACCCTGGATCCCGCGCAGGACATTACCGCCCAGCTGCTACCCGAGCAGCAGCAGGTGGTGGCCCACCTGATCACCCGGGAAGACGGTATCTTCTGTGGCAAGGCCTTTGCCGAAGAGACCTTCGTGCAACTGGGTGGTGAAGTCGGGCTGGAATGGTGTGTCGCCGACGGCGACCGGATCACCGCCGGCCAGCGCCTGCTGACCCTGAACGGCCCGGCTCGCGCCATCATGACCGGCGAGCGCACCGCGCTCAACTTCATTCAGACCCTGTCGGCCGTGGCCACCGTGACCCGCCGCTATGTGGACCTGCTGGCCGGTACCCAATGTCGCCTGCTGGATACCCGCAAAACGGTACCCGGCCTGCGCCAGGCGCTGAAATACGCGGTGACCTGCGGCGGCGGTCATAATCATCGCCTGGGCTTGTATGACGCTTTTCTTATCAAGGAAAACCATATCTTCGCCTGTGGCGGCATCGACAAGGCGGTGGCCGAGGCGCGTCGCCTGCAGCCGGAAAAACCGGTCGAGGTAGAAGTGGAATCCCTGGCCGAGCTGGCGCAGGCGCTGAATGCCGGTGCCGATATCATCATGCTCGACAACTTCTCTACCGACGACATGCGCACGGCGGTGGCCACCAGTGCCGGTCGCGCCCAATTGGAAGTGTCCGGCAATGTCACCCAAGACACCATTGCCGCCTACGCCGCCACCGGCGTCGACTTCATCTCGGTGGGCGCCCTGACCAAGCATATCCGCGCCCTGGACCTGTCACTGAGGGTACAGGCTTAAAATACAGTGAGGGGTGAATGGTAAGGTGTGAGGAGTCCTCATGCTTTCCCTCACTCCTCACTCCTCACCCCTCACTCCTCACTCCTCACTCCTCACTTCTCACTTCTCACTTCTCACTTCTCACTTCTCACTTCTCACTTCTCACTTCTCACTTCTCACTTCTCACTTCTCACTTCTCACTTCTCACTCCTCACTCCTCACTCCTCACTCCTCACTCCCAATTCCTCCCTCTTTTTTTTGGTCTGACCAATCAAATTGACTGGCGTTTTGCCGGCTTTGGTCTACGTTAAGGGGTTTGCTGTTTTTCGCTGGTTGTTTTGCCATCCTTTGTGCGCAATCAGGATGAATTCATTGGACATTTTATCTCCGCTCTGATACCTTTTTTTAACAGTGTTAATTGGTCTTACCAATCGTGAAACGGACCCGATGACATACCAGCGTATCAAACAGCCGAAACTCGCCGACACCATCGCCGCCAAAATAGAGCAGATGATAGTGGAAGGCAGCCTGCAGCCCGGACAGCGTTTGTTGCCCGAGCGGGAGCTTGCCGAGCAGTTCGCGGTGTCGCGCCCCTCGGTGCGAGAGGCCATTCAAAAGCTGGAGGCGCGTGGCCTGGTGTCCCGGCGCCAGGGCGGCGGCACCTATGTGCAGAACGCCCTGACCAAGGGCCTGGCCGATCCCCTGTTTCAGCTGCTGGCCGAACACCCCGAATCCCAATACGATCTGCTGGAGTTTCGCCACACCATGGAAGGTATTTCCGCCTTTTATGCCGCCATGCGTGGCAACGAAGCCGACTTCGATAGCATTCGTGAGGCCCAGCAGGCCATAGTGCAGGCTCAGGAGCAGGGCGATCTGCCGGGTGAAGCCAAGGCGGCCGCCGATTTTTATATCGCGGTGGCGGCGGCGGCCCACAACGTGGTGCTGCTGCACCTGTTGCGGGCCATTCAGCCGATGCTGGAAACCAGCATATTGCGCAACATCAAAATTCTTAACCGGCGCGCCGGTATGGTGGAGAAGATTCGCGTTCATCGCGCCAATCTGATCCAGAGCATACTGTCTCGCGAGCCGGAACAGGCCCGGGATGCTTGTCACGAGCACCTGGCCTTTATTGAAGAAACCCTGCTCGATATTCAGCGTGAAGAAAGCCGCATTCAGCGTTCTTTGCGCCGGACCCGTCAGCAGGAATAATGATGCCTTCGGCAACGACGAAACCCATGGGCAGGTGCCCCAAACGAGATAGGAAACAGCCATGTCTGATATCCTGAACAATGATGTGGATTCAATAGAAACTCAAGAGTGGTTGGATGCTCTCGAGTCGTTGATCCGTCAAGAAGGACCCGAGCGCGCCCAGTATATTTATGAGCGTCTCACCACCAAAGCCATCAAGTCCGGGGTGGCTGTGGCCAGAAATGCCCACGCAGACTACGTCAACAGCATCAAGTCTGAAGACGAGCCCGAATACCCGGGTAACTGGGATCTGGAGCGTCGTATCCGCGCCATTATCCGCTGGAACTCGGTGATGATAGTACTGCGTGGCTCCAAGAAAGATCTGGATCTGGGTGGACACATGTCTTCCTTCTCTTCCAGTGCCACCATGTACGAAGTGGCGTTCAACCATTTCTATCGCGCCCGTAACGAAAAAGACGGCGGCGATCTGGTGTTCTTCCAGGGCCATATCTCGCCCGGCATCTATGCCCGCGCCTTTGCCGAAGGTCGTCTGACCGCCGCCCAGCTGGACATGTTCCGTCAGGAAGTAGACGGCAAGGGTATTCCGTCCTACCCGCATCCCAAGCTGATGCCCGATTTCTGGCAGTTCCCGACCGTCTCCATGGGTCTGGGTCCGATCAACGCCATCTATCAGGCACGTTTCCTCAAGTACCTGACCAACCGTGGCCTGAAAGACTGCTCCGAGCAGCGCGTATACGCCTATCTGGGCGACGGCGAGATGGACGAGCCGGAATCCAAGGGTGCCATCACCATTGCCGCGCGCGAGAAGCTGGACAACCTGTGCTTCGTCATCAACTGTAACCTGCAGCGTCTGGACGGTCCCGTTATCGGTAACGGCAAGATCATCGACGAGCTGGACGGTATCTTCAACGGTGCCGGCTGGAACGTGGTCAAGGTGATCTGGGGTCGTCGCTGGGACGAGCTGATCGCCAAGGACAAGAGCGGCAAGCTGGTTCAGCTGATGAACGAAACCGTTGACGGTGACTACCAGACCTTCAAGTCCAAAGACGGCGCCTATGTGCGCGAGCACTTCTTCGGCAAATATCCCGAGACCGCCGAGCTGGTCAAGGACATGTCCGACGAAGAAATCTTCGCCCTCAACCGGGGTGGTCACGATCCGGCCAAGATGTTCGCCGCCTACAAGAATGCCGCCGATACCAAGGGCAAGCCGACCGTTATTCTGGCCAAGACCATCAAGGGTTACGGCATGGGTGACGCGGCCGAAGGCAAGAACATTGCCCACCAGGTCAAGAAGATGGACATGTCTTCGATCAAGCACTTCCGCGATCGCTTCAACATCGAAGTGAGCGACGAAGAGCTGCCGAACCTGCCCTACATCGAGATTAAGGAAGGCACGCGCGAGCACGAATATCTGCATGCCCGTCGCCAGGCGCTGAAAGGCTATGTGCCGACTCGCCTGGAGCAGACCACCGACAAGCTGCAGATCCCCGCGCTGGCCGAGTTCCAGCCGTTGCTGGAAGAGCAGAAGCGTGAAGTGTCCACCACCATGGCCTTCGTGCGCGCCCTGAACATCATGCTCAAGAACAAGTCCATCGGTGAGCGCATAGTACCGATTCTGGCCGATGAAGCCCGTACCTTCGGTATGGAAGGTCTGTTCCGCCAGATTGGTATCTACAGCCCCAGCGGTCAGCAATATACTCCGCAAGACCGCGAGCAGGTGGCCTACTACAAGGAAGACATCAAGGGTCAGGTACTGCAGGAAGGTATCAACGAGCTGGGTGCCACTTCGTCCTGGCTGGCCGCCGCCACCTCCTACAGCACCAACGACTTCCCGATGATTCCGTTCTACATCTACTACTCGATGTTCGGTTTCCAGCGGGTGGGTGACTTGTGCTGGTTGGCCGGTGACCAACAGGCTCGCGGCTTCATGATCGGCGGTACGTCCGGACGTACCACCCTGAACGGTGAAGGTCTGCAGCACGAGGATGGTCACAGCCACATTCAGGCCAACGTGATCCCCAACTGCATCAGCTACGATCCGACCTATATGTACGAAGTGGCGGTTATCGTACAGGACGGTCTGCGTCGCATGTACGGCGACAAGCCGGAAAACATCTACTACTACATCACCACCCTGAACGAGAACTACCATCAGCCTGCCATGCCGGAAGGTGCCGAGGAAGGCATCCGCAAGGGTATCTACAAGCTGGATACCGTGGCCGGCGACAAAGGTCAGGTTCAGCTGATGGGCTCGGGTACCATTCTGAACGACGTGCGTGAAGCGGCCCGGATCCTGTCCGAAGAGTACGGCATCGGCTCCGACGTGTTCAGCGTGCCTTCGTTCAACGAACTGACCCGTGACGGTCAGGACTGTGAGCGCTGGAACATGCTGCACCCGACGGCCGAGCCGCGCGTGCCTTACATTGCCCAGGTCATGGGTGAAGCGCCCGCCATTGCCGCCACCGACTACATGAAGAACTATGCCGATCAGGTTCGTGCCTTCATGCCGTCCGCCAGCTACAAGGTACTGGGTACCGATGGTTTCGGCCGCTCCGACAGCCGTGAAAACCTGCGTCGTCATTTCGAAGTCAACAAGCACTATGTGGTGATTGCCGCCCTGACCGAACTGGCCAAGCAAGGCACCGTAGACAAGCAGCTTGTGGCTGACGCCATCATCAAATACGGCATTGACGCCGACAAAATCAACCCGCTGTACGCATAAGGGGTAATACATGTCTAAAGATATTCTGGTGCCGGATATCGGCGCAGATGAGGTTGAAGTAACCGAGATCCTGGTGGCCGTCGGCGACAAGGTCGAGGAAGAGCAGTCCATCCTCGCCGTGGAAGGTGACAAGGCCTCCATGGAAGTCCCTGCCCCCGCCGCCGGCGTGGTCAAGGAAATCAAAATTGCCGTGGGCGACAAGGTCAACACCGGCTCGCTGGTCATGGTATTCGAAGCAGAGGGCGGCGCCGCCGCCCCGGCCGAGGCTGCTCCTGCTGCCTCTGCCCCGGCAGCGGCCCCTGCGGCCGCGTCGGCCCTGAAAGAAGTACAGGTGCCGGACATCGGCGGTGATGAGGTGGAAGTCACCGAAATCGCCGTGGCCGTGGGTGACACCGTCACCGAAGAGCAGACCCTGCTCACCGTGGAAGGCGACAAGGCCTCGATGGAAGTGCCTGCGCCCTTCGGCGGCAAGGTAGCCGAAATCAAGATTGCCGTGGGCGACAAGGTCAACACCGGCTCGCTGATCATGGTCTTCGAAGTGGCCGGTGAGGCGGCTCCGGCAGCCCCTGCGGCGTCAGCCCCGGCAGCAGCACCTGCCGCTCCCGCTGCGGCCGCCGCCAAAGACGTTAACGTGCCCGACATCGGTGGTGACGAAGTGGAAGTCACCGAGGTGATGGTCGCGGTCGGCGACAAGGTGGAAGCCGAGCAGTCCATCCTCACCGTTGAAGGCGACAAGGCCTCCATGGAAGTGCCTGCGCCCTTCGCCGGCGTGGTGAAGGAAATCAAGATCGCCACCGGTGACAAGGTGTCTACCGGCTCTCTGGTGATGGTGTTTGAAGTGGCGGGTGCCGCGCCGGCTCCGGCCCCTGCTGCCCCTGCTGCTGCTCCGGCTGCCAAGGCCGACGCAGCCAAAGCCGCGCCTGCCGCCGCCCCGGCCGCTGCGCCTGCTGCCAAGGCCGAGTTCGTTGAGAACAACGCCTATGTGCACGCCACCCCTGTGGTGCGTCGTCTGGCCCGGGAATTCGGTGTCGACCTGTCCAAGGTGTCCGCTACCGGTCCCAAGAGCCGCATCCTGAAGGAAGACGTGCAGACCTACGTCAAGGGCATCATCAAGCAGGTTGCCGCGCAACCCGCCGGTGTCGCCGTTGCCGGCGGCGGCATGGCCGTGCTGGCCTGGCCCAAGGTCGATTTCGCCAAGTTCGGTGAAGTCGAAGAAGTGGCCATGACGCGGATTCAGAAGATCTCCGGTCCCAACCTGCACCGCAACTGGGTGAAAATCCCCCATGTGACCCAGTTTGACGAAACCGACATCACCGAGCTGGAAGCCTTCCGCAAGCAAGAAAACGCCATTGCCGACAAGCAGAAGCTGGGTTACAAGATCTCCCCGCTGATCTTCATTATGAAGGCCGCTGCCAAGGCGCTGGAAGCCTATCCCAAGTTCTGCTCTTCCCTGTCACAAGACGAGCAGTCTTTGATCATGAAGAAGTACGTGCATATCGGTGTGGCGGTGGATACCCCCAACGGTCTGGTGGTTCCCGTGGTCCGCGATGTGAACAAGAAAGGCATTCGCGAGCTGGCGCTGGAGCTGGGCGAAATCTCCAAGAAGGCCCGGGCCGGCAAGCTGACTGCTGCCGACATGCAGGGTGGCTGTTTCACCATCTCGTCTCTGGGCGGTATCGGTGGCACCCAGTTCACGCCTATCGTGAATGCGCCGGAAGTGGCCATTCTGGGTGTGTCCAAGTCCAGCATCAAGCCGGTGTGGAACGGCAAGGAGTTCGAACCCCGGCTGATGCAGCCGCTGGCTCTCTCCTACGACCACAGGGTGATCGACGGCGCCGACGGTGCTCGTTTCATCACCATGATGAGTGGTGTCTTGAGCGACCTTCGTCGTTTAGCCCTTTAATGTGACAAGGCAGGCATTCGCCTGCCTTTTTACTTTCTTTTCTATAACAGAGCAGTAAACTTTGGCCCGTTTAACCTGTAGTGGTCATATCGAGTCCGGGCTTTTCAGCGGTCCTTGTTCGATCATTGCTTGAACGGAGCTAATAATCATAATAGAGGTCACCATGAGTCAAGAAGTCAAAGCTCAGGTTGTGGTATTGGGCGCGGGCCCTGCCGGCTATTCTGCCGCTTTCCGTGCTGCCGATCTGGGTCTGGAAACCGTAATCGTTGAGCGTTACTCAACCCTGGGCGGCGTTTGTCTGAACGTTGGCTGTATTCCTTCCAAGGCGTTGCTGCACATCGCCAAGGTCATCGAAGAATCCAAGATGATGGCCAGCCATGGCGTGACGTTTGGCGAGCCCAAGATCGATCTGGACCAGGTTCGCGCACATAAAGAAAAAGTGATCGGTCAGCTGACCCAGGGTCTGGGTGGCATGGCCAAGATGCGCAAGGTCAAGGTCGTGAACGGCCTGGCCAAGTTCACCGGTGCCAACACCATGGTGGTGGAAGGCGAGGGTGGCAACACCACCATCAACTTCGACAACGCCATCATCGCCGCCGGCTCTCGTCCTATCAAGCTGCCGTTCATTCCGCATGAAGACCCCCGCATCTGGGACTCTACCGACGCGCTGGAACTGAAAGAAGTGCCCGAGAAGCTGCTGGTCATGGGCGGCGGTATCATCGGCCTGGAAATGGGAACCGTCTATTACTCACTGGGTTCCAAGATTGACGTGGTCGAAATGTTTGACCAGGTTATTCCGGCCGCCGACAAGGATCTTATCAAGATCTATACCAGGCAGGTGAAGAACAAGTTCAACCTGATGCTGGAAACCAAGGTGACCGCCGTTGATGCCAAAGATGACGGCATTCATGTGACCATGGAAGACAAGAAAGGCGAGAGCAAGACCTTCGTTTACGATGCGGTGCTGGTGGCCATTGGTCGCAGCCCGAACGGCAAGTCGCTGGATGCCGAAAAAGCCGGTGTCAACGTGGACGAGCGTGGCTTCATCAAGGTCGACAAGCAGCTGCGTACCAATGTGCAGCACATCTATGCGATCGGCGACATCGTCGGTCAGCCGATGCTGGCCCACAAGGGGGTGCACGAAGGCCACGTGGCGGCCGAAGTCATCGCCGGCATGAAGCACTACTTCGATCCCAAGGTGATTCCGTCCATCGCCTATACCGAGCCGGAAGTTGCCTGGGTGGGTGTCACCGAGAAAGAAGCGAAGGAACAAGGCCTGAACTATGAAGTGGCCAGCTTCCCCTGGGCGGCTTCCGGTCGCGCCATCGCCTCCGACTCCTCCTACGGCATGACCAAGATGATTTTCGACAAAGACACTCATCGTGTTCTGGGCGGTGCCACCATAGGTACCAACGCCGGCGAGCTGCTGGGTGAAATCGGTCTGGCCATCGAAATGGGTGCCGACGCCGAAGATATCGCGCTGACCATTCACGCTCACCCGACGCTGCACGAGTCCGTGGGCATGGCGGCCGAAGTATTCGAAGGCTCCATCACCGATATGCCAAACGCCAAGGCCAGGAAGAAAAAGAAGTAAGCTTCTCTCTTGTTGGTTAATGAAACGCCCGGCCCACGCCCGGGCGTTTTTGTTGGTGGGTTTGCGCCAACTGACGTGGTGCCTGCAGGTAGAACCATGTGTTCAGGCCGTCATCCTGACGAAAGTCAGGATCTTTCTGCGGATGGCAGTGTACTTCAGCAAAGAGCAAAGACTGTGCTCCATGCCATGGACTCCGGGGCAAGCCCGGAGTGACAATACACTGAACCTGGAGCGGGTTCAGCATGCCGATACCTGTCTTCACCGGTGTTACCTGATCTCCCCATTTTCGGCCTGACAGCCTACAATGCGAACATCATTTTCCCTGCCACCGCCGAACCGCCATGCGCCCTTCTCTTTTTCTGCTGACCCTGTTGCTGTCTCTGCCGGCCCATGCAGAACGCCCGAAAATCGCCCTGGTATTGAGCGGCGGCGGTGCCAAGGGGGCGGCTCATGTGGGTGTGATCCGGGTGCTGGAACAGCACCGTATTCCGGTGGATATCGTCACCGGCACCAGCATGGGGGCCTATGTGGCCGGCATGTATGCCCTGGGGCTGGATGCCACCGAGCTGGAGCGGCAATTGCTGGCGCTTGACTGGAATCAGGGTTATCAGGACAAGGTGGGGCGGGACCAGCTGTCGCTCCGGCGCAAGCGCCAGAACGACGAGTTTTTGCTGCGTACCGATATCGGCATCGACGAGCACTGGCGGCTGAGCCTGCCCGATGGCTTCTTTCAGGGCCAGGCCATGGGCGCGCTGCTGCGAAAGAGCACCCTCAACCTGCCGGGACTGGACAGCTTCGACGACTTGCCCATCCCGTTCCGCGCCGTGGCCACTAACATGGAAACCGTGACCCCAGTGGTATTGAAAGAGGGGAACCTGGCGACGGCGATGCAGGCTTCCATGTCGGTGCCCGGGGTCTTGCAGCCGGTGGAAATCGACGAGCATTTGCTGGCCGATGGCGGCGTGGTCAACAACATGCCGGTGGACGTGGCGCGTTCGCTGGGCGCCGATATCATTATCGCGGTGGATATCGGCGATGCCATGCTGTCCCGGCAACAACTGGATGGCGCCCTGGCCATGATCAGCCAGCTCACCAACTATTTGACCCGTTCCAGCACCGAACGCCAGATTGCCCTGATGTCGGCGGATGACATTCTGATCACCCCGGCCATCGAGGGCATCGGCGTCGGCGATTTCGCGCTGATGCCCGAGGCCATCCGTCGGGGAGAAGCGGCGGCGCTTGCCTTGCTGCCCCGGTTGCAGGGGCTGGCGCTGAGCGAAGCGGATTATTACGCCTACCAGTCCGACAAGCTCGACCGACGGGCGAAGTTGCAACGCGCCGACGCCGTCTATCTTGACCGGATCGAAGTCGTCAATCGCTCCAGGCTCAGCGATAAGGTGGTGCGCGATGTGCTGGGGGTGGTGCCGGGCCGGTTCCATCAGACGAAGGATCTGGAAGACGGGGTGCGCCGGCTCTACGCCCTGGATGCCTTCGAACGGGTCAGTTATCGCATCGAAGAAGAGGAGGGCGAGCAGCTGCTGAGGGTGCAGACCAGCGAAAAGGGCTGGGGGCCGGGCTTTGTCGATCTGAAGTTTGCGCTGGAAGACGACTTCTCCAATCGCTCCAATTATGAAATCGGTGCCCAGTTCCGGCGCACCAATGTCAACATGCTGGGTGGCGAATGGCTGCTGGAGACCACCTTCGGCAGCAACAAGCGGCTGGCGTCCGAGATCTATACCCCGATAGTGACCGACTACGATGCGTTCTGGAAATTGCGTGGTGAGTATGAACAGCGGCGCCGCAATTTCTTCTTCGAGCCTGACGAACCTCAGGCCGAGCTGTTCCGGCCACTGACCAACCTGGAGTTCGATTATACGACCTGGCGCCTGAACACAGAGCTGGGCTACAACCTGCGCCCCTGGAGCGAGCTGGCGTTCGGCGTGCAGGGGCTGCTGGGAGACATAGAGGCGCGCAATATCGACAGGCGGCTGAAAGTCGACTCGGTCGGCCCCTATCTGCGCTTCGGTTACGACACCCTGGATAACGTCTTTTTCCCCACCCGCGGCGCCGCGGTGGAAATACAGCTGGGTTACTATCGCAACGGCCTGGAAGTCGACGGCGGCAGAGAGCGCATCACAGGCCTGGATTACGAGCTGGAATTACTCAGGCCCTATCGGCGTGACCGCCATACCTTTATCGGCAAGCTGGCCCTGGGGGGCTCCAGTGCCGAACAGGAAGTGCCGGTGTTTGCCCGCAGCCTGGGCGGCCTGTTCAATCTGTCCGGTTATCAGCGCGATCAGCTCAACGGACGCTACAGCGGCTTTGGCGGCCTGCTTTATCACTACCGCTGGTTTGACAACGATTTTGGTGCCTTCCGCTCGCCGGTCTATCTGGGGGGCTCGCTCGAACGGGGCGGGGTCTGGAATACCGGCGCCGAGGTCAGTTGGGAGTCGGCATTGATGGCAGCCAGTGTTTTCATCGGTGTGGACACCAACTGGGGTCCCTTGTATCTGGCTTATGGCCAGGGCGAAGGAGATAAAAGCAGTGTTTATCTGTATTTCGGCAACCTGTTCAGTTTCTGATGTTAGGGTCAACAGCCCCTAATCTACCGTGCTGCATTTTATTGTTGTAATGACAAAACATATTTTGTTTTTATGATAATGTTTTGCGGGTGATACAGGCAGAGACTGGGGGAAGGTATGGTGGGGCAACTCGGAAAAGAGTGGGTACAGGTTGCCCAGGATATTACGTCGGGCATTTCTGCCCAGGACAGGTTCGACAGGTTGTTGCTGACCATTCGGGATACGCTGAACTGCGATGCGTCAGCCCTGCTGCAGTTTCGCGATCAGCAGTTTGTTCCGCTGGCCATCAATGGCCTGAGCAAGGATGTGATGGGGCGGCGCTTTGCTGTGGAGCAGCACCCCAGGCTGGAGGCCATTGCTCGGGCTGGGGATATTGTCCGCTTTCCCTCCGACAGTGATCTGCCTGATCCCTACGATGGACTGATCCTCGACCACGACGCTGAATTAAAGGTGCATTCCTGTATTGGCCTGCCACTTTTTCAGGAAGATCGCTTGATTGGGGCCGTGACGATTGACTCTTTTGAACCCACCCAGTTTGAGCACTTTAAGAATGCTGATTTAAGGGTCATCAGCGCCCTGGCGGCCAGCAGCCTGAATACTGCCCTGCTGATGGAAAAGCTGGAACATGTTGTCAGCATAGGAGCCCCGGAGCGCGCAGACCGGCTCACGCAGACTGCAGAGATCATAGGTCAGTCATCGGCCATGCTCGACCTGAAACGCCATATTGTCGCGGTGGCCGATACGGATCTCTCCGTGCTGATCATGGGAGAGACCGGGGTCGGCAAGGAGCTGGTTGCCAATGCGATTCATGCTCAGTCCGGTCGTAGCGAGGCCCCCATGGTGTACCTGAACTGTGCCGCACTGCCCGACTCTGTGGCGGAGAGCGAGCTGTTCGGTCACGTAAAAGGCTCATTTACCGGTGCCATCAGCAATCGGAAAGGCAAGTTTGAGCTGGCCGACAACGGCACCCTGTTTCTGGATGAAATCGGCGAGCTGTCGTTGTCGTTGCAGGCGAAATTATTACGGGCATTACAGTATGGGGATATTCAGCGCGTTGGTGATGATCGGAATATCAAGGTCAATGTACGTATTGTTGCCGCGACCAACCGGGTAATGCATGAAGAAGTGGCCAGGGGAGCTTTTCGTGCCGATCTTTACCACCGTCTGAGCGTGTTTCCGCTGTTTGTCCCGCCCCTCAGAGACAGGGAAAAAGATGTTATTCTACTCGCCGGCTTTTGCGCGGAGCGTTGCGCCCAAAAGCTGGGAGTCAACAGTATCAGTCTGGATCCACGCACGCTGGCGCTGCTCCAGGATTACAGCTGGCCGGGCAATGTGCGTGAGCTTGAGCACGCAATAAACCGGGCATCCGTTATTGCCAGGGCAAGCAACCCCAAAGAACAGTTGTTATTGCTGCCTTCGCATTTTAGCCTCTCCAGGTTCACGCCCGCCGATGTATCTCAAACCTTTACCCCGGAAGCGACGGCTGCTGAACCGGATTTGTCCGCCTACCGGACTCTCGGCCTGAAGGAAGCGGTGGAACAGTTCCAGATCCAGCTGATTCAGACGACTTTCCTTGCAATGGATAACAAGCTCAGCGCAACGGCCAAGCAACTTCAGCTCAACCCGGGAAACCTGCACAGGTTAATGAAAAGGCTGGGTCTTAAATAACGAGCAGATCCAGATGGAAATTAATTCCGGCCCGCGGCCGGATAACGTCAGGCAGACCCACCGAATGCCTGACCATGCTAACTGGCCGGGGGAGCTGTATCAGCAAGGGGGTTGATTACCCGGATACGGTCTGCAATTCCCTGAACAGCGGAAATGCCTGGTTCAGGTTGTTTTGCGTGACCACAAACCCGGTCATTCGCTGCCTGTGGTCATAGGCTTTGGCAATGACCCCGTGCTCGCTGATATCCACCTGCCAGCTGGATTCGGGATCATAGTGTCCGCCCAGTTGTATCGGGTAGCTCGGTGTTTTCACTTTTACCATCATGGCGGGAATATTAAGCGCAGCGTTATCCGATAACAGGGTGCTTGCCAGCGTGTTCGCGCTGAGGAGGATGGGCTGAAGAAACGACATCACCTTGCCTTCAATCTCTGCGCAATCCCCGATGGCATAGATATCTTCGATGGAGGTTTTCAGCTGCTGGTCAACCACAATGCCGCGATTGACCTCAATGCCGGCCTGTTTGGCCAGCCCGGTATTTGGCACCAGGCCGGCGGCAGAAATGACGCAGTCGGCTTCACAGCGCATGCCTTTGTGTGATGTCACCACCAGGTTGTTTTCGTTTCTGTCAATCGCGGTCACGTAGTCCAGACATTCAATCTGGACACCATCACTGCGCAGCTGCTTTTCCAGGGCCGTCGCGACAAAGTCGGGCATCAGTGCTGTCATCAGGTGAGCGCCCGGATCCAGAATTCTGATCTTCTTGCCGCTGGCAGCGAGATCCATGGCCAGCTCGGTACCTATAAGACCACCCCCCATAATCAGAATATGCTGTGAGTCTGCAATACGCTGTTGTGCGCTTCGGTATTCCTGCAGGCTGTTGAGTGTGAGCACCTCGGATACCGCATTGCCGCTGAGTTTTGGCACAAAGGTTTTCGCCCCCGTTGCAATAACCAGCCTGGCATAAGGGTAACTGGTGCCATTAACCTTAATGCAGCGGGCCTGTGCGTTGATTTCATCAACCCGCGTATTGGCATACAGCTCAATCTGATGCCGGGCTGCAAACATCTTGCCTGTCATGGAAACAAGATCATCGGCGCCTTGTTGCTTGGTGAACACATGGCTCAGATCGGGTTTGTTGTATTCATCACCATTATCGGCAGTAAACAGCTGGATGGGCATATCACTGCCTTTACGGCGCAGGGTTTTAACCAGTTGGTAAGCGGCAAAGCCGCTACCAATAATAATCAGAGGAGCATTCATCAAGCGACCTCCTCACTCACTTTGCTGTGGGTAACAAAAACATCCTTGCCAAGGTTGCACTCCGGGCAGAGGAAGTAATCCGGTACCTCATTCCATGTTGTGCCTGGCTCAACGCCCTGATTGGGTTCGCCGGTGGCAGGGTCATAAATCCAGTTACAGACAGTGCAGATCATGCACTGGCAATCTTCCGGGTGTGCGCTCTTGTTATGGGATGCCGGCTTGGCTATCGGAGTCGCTGCGGGTGTGTTTTCCGTTGGTGCGACCGAGCCCGGTTTGATGCCATCTGTTGTTTTATCATGCAATGCCCACTGCCTGGCAATGTGCCGGCCATGCTCACGACATTCGAGCATGGCTTTGCCGTCCGGGCGCCATTTGGTTTTCAGGCTGACTGCGGTTTCAAAGCCTGCATCGGTCAGGCGGGCGTGAATACGATCCACGGCGCCACCGTTCCAGCCGTAGCTGCCAAAAGCAGCGGCCTTTTTGTTTTTGAATCTCAGGCCGGTGATCTCTTCCAGCATGCCGGCAATCTTGGGCATCATCACATTGTTCATGGTAGAGGAGCCGACGAAGATTCCCTTGGAACGGAACACATTGGTAAGGATCTCGTTCTTGTCGTGTTTTGAGACATTAAATACTTTTACCGCGACTTTAGGGTCAACATCGTTAATCCCCTGGGCTATCGCATCAGCCATCATGCGGGTGTTGTTCGACATGGAGTCGTAGAAAATGGTAATCCGGTCTTCCTGATAATTGTCTGCCCACTCCAGATACTGATGCACTATCTGGGTCGGGTTATCACGCCATACAATACCGTGTGAGGTGGCTATCATATCGACTGGAAGGTTGAAGCTGAGCACTTCTTTTATCTTTGCCGTTACCAGGCTGCTGAATGGAGTCAGGATGTTGGAGTAGTAACGCAGACACTGGTCCATCAGTTCATTCTGATCCACTTCATCATTAAACAGACGCTCATCACAATAATGCTGACCAAAGGCATCGTTACTGAACAAGACAGCATCACCGGTCAGGTAGGTCATCATACTGTCTGGCCAGTGCAGCATAGGTGCTTCGACAAAGATCAGCTGCTTGCCATTACCAATATCGACACTGTCACCGGTTTTAACAATTTTGAAGTTCCATTCGGGATGGTGATGATGACCCACAATGGAGTCAATCGCCGCCTCAGTACAATAGATGGGCGTGCCGGGAATTTTTTCCATCAGGGCAGACAGGGCGCCGGAGTGATCTTCTTCGGCGTGGTTGATCACCACAAAGTCGATGTCATTCAGAGCAATCTCCATCTCCAGATTCTGCAGAAACTGGTAGCTGAAGCGGTGGTCAACGGTATCAATCAGGACGGTTTTCTCTTCACGGATCAGATAGCTGTTGTAGCTGGTTCCCCTGGTCATTTTATATTCTGTGCCATGAAAATCCTGCACTTCCCAGTCACGCTGCCCTACCCAGTGAATATTGTTTTTTACATGGATGCTCATGATGTTTTCCTTTTATTGCAAAACCAAGTGAAGTTGTTGCCTTACATAGAGCACGCACCGTGCCACCTTTGTAAAATTTTGATTTTAAAGGGTTTTAGTTAAGGCTTGTCAGTGGTTTTGTCATTTTGATAGTTGTTTTTCTTTTGTGTAAATGACAATCTTTGTCTATTTGACAAGGCTTTTGGTCCGGGCTGATGAGGGTAAATCACAGTGCCCGCTGGCTGGCGATTCAGGGCCGTAACCGGGCACAGCTCCAGACACGCAGTGCAGTGTGTTTGTCGGCGTCGATACCCACTGGAGACCCTTATGGAGAGGGGGGGGGAGGGAAAATCAGTTTTTATCTCTATTTTGGCAATCTGTTCCGTTTATGATGTTAATGACTTGTTTTTAATTTGACGGAGTTCGAATAAGTCGATAATTTTTTTAAACAAAACATCGGCTTAGTCTCGTATTCGATCAAAGGGCAGAGGGGCTCGATTTTAATTTACGGTTAAAACTTATATACTGCTGCGGCATCCGCAAGGGACTAGCCCCCCGTAAGGACGCGCCCAACAAGGATATTTCCGCCCTAGGTGGCGAATGATAATAAGAGGATACAGTCGTGCTTGAAGCCTATCGTAAACACGTCGAAGAACGTGCCGCCGAGGGAGTGGTTGCCAAACCCCTCGACGCAGAGCAAGTTGCCGCCCTGGTTGAATTACTCAAGAATCCCCCCGCCGGCGAAGAATCCTTCCTTTATGAATTACTGTCCAACCGTATCCCCCCGGGTGTTGATGAAGCCGCTTATGTAAAAGCCGGTTTTCTGGCGGCCGTGGCCAAGGGTGAAGTCAGCTCCCCCGTGGTGTCGGCCGAGCAGGCCACCCAGCTGCTGGGCACCATGCAGGGCGGTTACAACATAGCGCCGCTGGTCGAGCTGCTGGACGTCGACGCCCTGGCGCCGATCGCCGCCACGGCCCTGAGCCACACCCTGCTGATGTTCGATGCCTTCCACGATGTGGACGAAAAAGCCAAGGCCGGCAATGCCTTCGCCAAACAGGTGATGCAGTCCTGGGCCGAGGCCGAATGGTTCCTCGAGCGCGCGCCCCTGGCCGACAAGATCACCATGACGGTGTTCAAGGTGCCCGGCGAAACCAACACCGATGACCTGTCTCCGGCCCAAGACGCCTGGTCCCGCCCGGACATCCCGTTGCATGCCCAGGCCATGCTGAAGAACGCCCGTCCCGGTATCGAGCCGGACGAAGAAGGCGTGATTGGCCCCATCAAGGCCATCGAAGCCCTGAAGGAAAAAGGCTTCCCGCTGGTCTATGTGGGTGACGTGGTCGGTACCGGCTCCAGCCGCAAGTCCGCCACCAACTCGGTGCTGTGGCACATGGGCGACGACATTCCTTTCGTGCCCAACAAGCGCGCCGGCGGCATCTGCATCGGCAGCAAGATAGCGCCCATCTTCTTCAACACCATGGAAGACGCCGGTGCCCTGCCCATCGAATGCGATGTCACCAGGCTGAACACCGGTGACGTGATCGACATCTATCCCTATGAAGGCAAGATCTGCCGTCAGGGTACCGACGAGGTGGTCAGCACCTTCAAACTGAAGACCGAGGTGCTGCTGGACGAAGTTCGCGCCGGCGGCCGTATTCCGCTGATCATCGGTCGTGGCCTGACCGACAAGGCTCGCGAAGCGCTGGGTCTGGATGCCTCAACCGTGTTCAAGCGTGCGGCTGCCGTGGTCGCCTCCAGCAAGGGCTTTACCCTGGCCCAGAAGATGGTGGGCAAGGCCTGCGGCGTGAAAGGCGTGCGCCCCAACCAGTACTGCGAGCCCAAAATGACCACGGTCGGCTCTCAGGACACCACGGGCCCCATGACCCGGGACGAGCTGAAAGATCTGGCCTGTCTGGGTTTCTCCGCCGACCTGACCATGCAGTCGTTCTGTCATACCGCCGCCTATCCCAAGCCGATAGACGTGACCACCCACCACACGCTGCCGGACTTCATCATGAACCGGGGCGGCGTCTCGCTGCGTCCGGGCGACGGTGTTATCCACTCCTGGCTGAACCGCATGCTGCTGCCCGATACCGTGGGTACCGGCGGTGACTCCCACACCCGTTTCCCCATCGGTATTTCCTTCCCGGCGGGCTCCGGTCTGGTGGCCTTTGCCGCCGCCACCGGCGTCATGCCGCTGGACATGCCGGAATCGGTACTGGTGCGCTTCAAGGGCGAAATGCAGCCCGGTATTACCCTGCGCGATCTGGTGCATGCCATCCCTTACTACGGCATTCAGAACGGTCTGCTGACCGTGGCCAAGGAAGGCAAGATCAACGAGTTCTCCGGCCGTGTCGTGGAAATCGAAGGTCTGCCCCAGCTGAAAGTCGAGCAGGCGTTCGAACTGGCCGACGCCACCGCCGAGCGCTCTGCCGCCGGTTGTACCATCAAGCTGGACAAGGAGCCGGTGGCCGAGTACCTCAACTCCAACATAGTGATGCTGAAGTGGATGATGGCCGAAGGCTACGGCGATCCGCGCACCCTGGAGCGTCGCATCAAGGGCATGGAAGAATGGCTGGCCAATCCCGAGCTGATGGAAGCCGATGCGGATGCCGAGTACGCCCATGTGCTGGAAATCGACATGAGCGAGATCAAGGAGCCCATTCTGTGCGCGCCCAACGATCCCGACGATGCCCGTCTGCTGTCCGAGGTGACCGGCGAGCAGATCGATGAGGTCTTCATCGGTTCCTGCATGACCAACATCGGCCACTTCCGTGCCGCCGGCAAGCTGCTCGACAAGTACAAGGGCCAGCTGCCGACCCGTCTGTGGGTGGCACCGCCCACCAAGATGGACAAGGATCAGCTGACCGCCGAAGGCTATTACGGCATCTTCGGCCGGGTCGGCGCCCGCATCGAAATTCCGGGCTGCTCCCTGTGCATGGGTAACCAGGCACGGGTAGGGGACAACACCACTGTGGTGTCTACCTCCACCCGTAACTTCCCCAACCGTCTGGGCAAGGGTGCGAATGTGTACCTGGCGTCCGCCGAGCTGGCTGCCGTGGCCGCCATTCACGGCAAGCTGCCCACGGTCGAGGAATATCAGGCTTACGCCAGGGAGCTGAACGCCACCGCGGCCGACACCTATCGTTACCTGAACTTCGACGAGCTGGACAGCTACGTGGAAAAAGCCGATACGGTGATCTTCCAGCAGGCTATCTAAGCCGCTAAAGCAGCTATGTAAGCAACTACGTAAAGCAGCTACATAAAGTAACGACGTAAAGCAACTGCCAGCAACTACGTGAACGTCAAAGCCAGCCTTCGGGCTGGCTTTTCTGTTATTGGCCTTTTTATTAATCAGTTGCACTCAAGAAATGATAAATATGTTGATCTGAATACTGAGCTAAATGAGAATGACTCGCCTTTACGTTCATTATCATTTCATTCAGCCTGCAAGGAGCTACTGTGCAAACCTTTATCCAGTCTTCCCCCCTCCCACCGCGAAAAATGATGGCGTCTGCCGTCGGTCTGACGATGGCGTCACTGGCCATCTCCGGCCAGGTTCAATCCGCCCAGAGCCAATCCGTCCAGAGCCAGGCGCAACAAGTGACCCTGCTCGACACCATTACCGTGCAGGATGTGAGGGAGCAGGGCTATCGGGCTGAAGAATCGGCCTCATCCAAGTACGTGAAGCCCTTGCTGGATACCCCGCAAACCGTAACCGTGGTGCCGGAAGAAGTGATAAAAGAGCAGCAGGCGCTGAGCCTGAGACAGGTGCTGTCCAACGTGTCGGGCATTACCTTCGATGCGGGCGAGGGCGGCGGTGGCTCCGGCGACAAGATCAACATTCGCGGTTTCAGTGCCAACGCCAACATGCAGATCGACGGCCTGCGCGACAGCAGCCAGAACAACCGTACCGATACCTTCAACATCGAGCAGGTGGAAGTATTGAAAGGCCCCAACTCGGTGTTTGGCGGCGCCGGCACCACGGGGGGCGCCATCAACCAGATAAGCAAGGCGCCCAAACAGCGAGACTTCGCCGACATCGGCGCCAGTCTGGGAACCGATAATTATCGCCGTCTGACCCTGGATGCCAACAAGACGCTGGATGACGTAGGCATAGACAGTGCCGCCCGCATCAACCTGATGGTTCACGAAAATAATGTGCCAGGTCGTAACGACGTCGACCGTGAGCGCTTCGGTATCGCCCCCTCGGTGACCATAGGCCTGAGCGAACAAACCCGGGCCACCCTGAGCTACTTCCATCAGCAGGACGACAACCTGCCCGACTACGGCCTGCCGGCCCGGGACGGCAAGGTACTGCCCGGTGTCGGTCGGGAAAACTACTATGGCTGGCGCAACCTGGACGAAGAAAAGATTCAGTCCGATGCCATTACCCTCAAGCTTGAGCACGAGCTGAGCGACGGCACGCGCATCGAAAACCAGACCCGTTACAGCCGGGTAGACAGAGATACCACCATTTCTGCCGCCCATGTCAATACCGACGGGCGGCCCGAAGGCCGTTATACCCCGGCCGGCCCGCAGGCTTATCGCCGTGATGCCCAGACCGAGATGTGGATTAACCAGACCGGGCTGGCGTTCGAGTTTGACACCGGCGCCTTCAGGCACGATATGCTGGTAGGCGGCGAGATCGCCCGGGAAAGCCATGATCTGACTTCGTCCAACCTGGGGCTGGACTTTACCGGTATCGATTATGATCTCTACCATCCGCCCGGTTACTGGAACGGCCCCACAAGCCATACACCGCTGCCGGACCGCAGCACCAAGGCCGAGTTGAACACCCGCGCCCTGTATGCCTTTGACACCATTACCCTGGCCCCGCAGTGGGATTTGAGCCTGGGCCTGCGCCACGACTGGATCTCCGGCGAGGCCACCAACCAGGGCAGCGGCGAGACCATTTCGAGCAGCGATCAGATGTTCAGCGGCCGCGCCGGCGTGGTGTTCAAGCCTGCAGACAACGGCCGACTCTACCTGGCCTACGGCACTTCCTTCAATCCCTCGGCCGAGGCGCTGGCCACCTCCGGCAGTCTTTCTGGTGAAAACCTCGAGCCCGAGAAAAACAAGACCTGGGAGCTGGGCACCAAGTGGGAACTGCTGGACGGCCGCCTGGGGCTGGACGGCGCCCTGTTCCGGGTCGACAAGACCAACGCCCGGGAAACCAACGAGCTGACCGAAGAGCTGGAGCTGGCCGGCGAGCAGCGAGTGCAGGGCGTGGAGCTGGGCCTGACCGGCGAACTGACCGACCAGTGGAAGGTGTTTGCCAACTATACCTTCCTCGACAGTGAAACCCTTAAGTCGGTCGCCGCGGCACAAGACGGCGGCCGCGACCCCGAGGGCCAGCCGCTGGGCAATACGCCGCGCAACAGCGCCAACCTGTGGACCACCTATGAGGTGCTGCCGGGGGTGGAGCTGGGCTACGGCGCCCGCTACGTGGGCTCCCGTTATGTGGCGTCCGACGTGGATGCCAAGATCGACAGCTACTGGGTGCATAACGCCATGGCCTCCTACCGGGTCACCGACGCCTTCAGCCTGCAGCTGAACATCAACAACCTGTTTGACGAGGAGTACGTGGAGCGGGTGCGTGGCCGCCCCGGCCTGGACAACCGCAGCTCGGCGGTGGAGCTGGGCGACGGCCGCTCTGCCGTGCTGTCCGCCAACTACCGGTTCTGATGAAAAACATCTGGTTTGGCGAAAGTGTCGCCTGTAGTGCCGGGTAACGTCGGACAAAGGGCCAGATCCCCCGACACGCCGTGAACCCATCCCTGGGGGCTCCACCGCGCCATCCTTGGCGCAGAGGGTCGGCGGAGCTACGCCCTTTATCCTCCCTTAATCCAGGGAGTCACCTGTTGGTGTCTACAGATAACTCGGTGCGCGAGAAGAGGCAACAGAGAACGACTCCCACGACCGTGACATGCCATGGATGGCATGTCCGAGCTTACAGGGATGATGAGATGGACACCTCTTGTGTCACCGGCGTCGCGATGCGCCATATTTGGGTTACCCACTCAAATATCATCACAAAAGGTGTCCACTATGAACATTACGCTGATTGGTATCGATTTGGCAAAAAATGTGTTTCAGGTTTGTGGCGTCAATCAAGCCGGCAAGGCGATCTTTAACCGCCAGGTTCGCCGCGCAGAATTACTGCCGTTGCTGGCTCAGTACCCATCGGTCCCCATTGCGATGGAAGCCTGCAGCGGCTCCAATTACTGGGGCAGAACCTTGCAGAGCCTGGGTTATACGGTGATGTTGCTGCCACCCCAGCATGTGAAACCCTTCGTCAAGGGCAACAAGAATGACCGCAACGATGCTTTCGCCATCTGTGAAGCGGCACGGCGACCGCATATCACCGTGGTCACGCCCAGAACCCTGGAGCAGACGGACATGAATCTGGTCCATCGTATCCGCGAACGGCGCGTGGAAGAACGTACCCGACTGATTTGTCAGCTGCGCGGCCTGCTGAATGAGTACGGTATCGTACAGCCTCG
This sequence comes from Oceanisphaera litoralis, assembly GCF_016907015.1. Lineage (GTDB taxonomy): Bacteria > Pseudomonadota > Gammaproteobacteria > Enterobacterales > Aeromonadaceae > Oceanimonas > Oceanimonas litoralis. The sequence continues at coordinate 59 of NZ_JAFBBE010000008.1, read as the reverse complement.
CGGCAAGGATGCGTTTCAGGCAGCCATGCCTGATATTCTGGAGGAGGCTGACAACGAAC
>NZ_JAFBBE010000007.1 GCF_016907015.1 Oceanisphaera litoralis | reverse complement strand
TGTAAGCGCAGCGATGTGTTGAGCTAACCTGTACTAATGACCCGTGCGGCTTAACCATACAACACCCAAGAAGTGTGAGACCTTGCGGTCAAGGCTACTTAAACATTATTTCAACAAGACATCAGTTTTCCAGCGTTTGTTAGTCAGAAGATTAACAAGCACCAGTTTATGCCTGGCGGCGATAGCGCTGTGGTCCCACCTGATCCCATGCCGAACTCAGAAGTGAAACGCAGCCGCGCCGATGATAGTGTGGCAGCTGCCATGTGAAAGTAGGTCACTGCCAGGCACCCAATTAAAAAGCCCGATACGAAAGTGTCGGGCTTTTTTTCGTATTCGAAAAAGTGAGCTGTCATTCATGTTTACCCATCAGACAAGATTGCTTGCCTGAAGTGGAAAAACGGCATAGCGTTAGGTTGTAATAAAGCTGTCATTGCACTGTGCCTTAACTGGGTGGGCAATGACCATGATAAGGGCCAAGCCCGAGGGAGCATGTCTATGGACGACAATGACCGTAAACGCTTTATTCTGGATACCAACGTACTGCTGCACGAACCCCTCTCCATTTATTCCTTCAAGGAACATAACGTCGTCATCCCCATGACGGTGCTCGAAGAGCTGGATCGCATCAAGGACCGACAAAAAGACGTCAGCCGGGATGCGCGGGTGGCCATTCGGACGCTGGAGGGGATTTTTCACGATGCAACCCCGGAGCAGATTGTAGCCGGGGTGCCTCTTGGCCTTCAGGACGATGAGGCCTCGGGCACCATCGCCATCATCACCGACCGACACCTGCCCGAAGGCTACGCGGTGTTTACCGATGACGAAGCCGATAACCGTATCATCAACACGGCCCTCTATCTGCAGAAGCATACGACGGAAGGGTTGGCGGTACTGGTTACCAAAGATATCAATATGCGGCTCAAGGCCAAAGGGGCTGGCCTGAAATATGTGGAGGACTATCGTTCCGATCAGCTGGTTGACGATATCCGCTTGTTGTCGAAGGGATTTTATCATCAGGAAAACAGCTTCTGGGACAGGGTGGGAGAATGTGACAGCGAAACCCACGGCCGGGAAGTGATCCATACGGTAGCCGACGAGTTGTTGCCGGGAGTCTACACCAATCAGTATCTGATTGATGATACCAACGACTTTGCCGGTCGCGTGCTGGATAAGGCCGAGGGCAAGGTGCGCTTTGTCGATCTGGGACGGGAGCGGATGATGGGGCGCAAGGCCTGGGGTATTCATCCCAAGAATATCTATCAGGCCATGGCACTGGATGCGCTGCTTGATCCCAAGATCGAAATGGTGATCCTGACCGGCCCTGCGGGCAGCGGAAAAACGCTACTGGCCATGGCGTCGGCACTCGAAATGATCATTGAAAAAGGGATTTACGACAAGGTGATCGTCACCCGTAATACGCCGGAAATCGCCGAAAGCATCGGCTTTCTGCCGGGCACCGAAGAAGAAAAAATGGCGCCCTGGCTGGCGGCTGTCACCGATACCCTGGAAGTGCTGCACAAGCAGGATGAATGCATGGATGGCTCACTCAGTTACATCATGGGCAAGGCCAACATCCAGTTCAAATCGGTCAACTTCATGCGGGGACGCAGCATCCAGAACACCTTCGTGCTGCTGGATGAGTGCCAGAATCTGACGGCGTCGCAACTGAAAACCATCATCACCCGCTGTGGTGAGGGCACCAAGCTGGTGTGTTCGGGTAACCTGGCCCAGATTGATTCCAACTACCTGACCCCGGTGACCTCCGGGCTGACCTATATTGTGGAGCGCTTCAAGGATTTCGAAGGCAGTGCCAACGTATACCTCAACGGCGTGGTTCGCAGCCGCCTGGCCTCCTTCGCGGAAGAAAACCTCTAAACCAGAAGGCGGGGAGCGAGATCATTGCTTTCGACCAAGATAAGCCTTTAACTCTGCAGTGCGGGGAGCTGACAGCAGCTCCCTGTTTCCACTCTCTATGATGTGCCCGTTATGAACAAAAGCAATGTTATCGGCGATTATTGCGGCCTCGTCCGGGTGGTGTGTCACCAACAGGACGGTGAGCTGCAGTTGATCGGTTTGGCTGCGCAGCAGTTCCAGCAACTCGAAGCGCAAGGCCGGATCCAGGGCGGAGAAGGGCTCATCCAGCAGTAACACCGGTTGCCGGCGTGCCAGACAACGAGCCAGTCCTACACGTTGTTGCTGACCACCGGAAAGACTCGATGGCTTGCGATTCAGCAAGGCCTCTATACCGACCTGGCCAGCCACCTGTTGTACTGTGGCCTTTTGTGCCGGCGTCAGCCGTAACGAGGGTGACAGACCGATGGCGATATTCTGGTACACCGTCATATGCCAGAACAGGTTGTTATCCTGGAACAGTGTGGTGATCGGCCGCTGGGCCGGTGTCAGTGGCAACAGCTCACGATTATCGTACAACAGCTGTCCCGAATCGATGGCGGCAAAGCCAGCAACCATGGCCAGCAGGGTGGATTTTCCGGCTCCGCTGGGGCCGATAAGGGCGGTGATTTCTCCGGCGCCGGCCGAGAGGGTAAAACACAGTTCCTGCTCCGGGTAGCGGGAGCAGAGGTTATTCAGTTGCAGCATCTTTGCCTCCCAGCACACCTTCTATCAAGCCAAATAATCCCAGACTCAGCAGCAACAACACCAGGGCGGTGGCCGCCGCATCTATCATCTGATAGTTGCCCAGCTGTTGATACAAGAGCCAGGGCAGGGTTTGCAGCGACTGGCTGCCGAACAGCGCTATGGCGCCGAGATCGCCGAGCGACAACATCATTGCCAACGCCAGTGCCAAGGCCACCGGCTTTCGCAACAGGGGCCATTCCACCAGCCTGAGCCGAGCCAACCCCTGAACGCCGAGGCTGGTACAGAGTCGGCCATATTGGCGAGATATCCGCTCCATCGGCAACTGCAGGGCGCGCAGCCCATAAGGCAATGCCATCAGGGCGTTGACCAGCAACACCAGCACCGGCCCCAGGGTAAAAATGTCGGCCACATTGCGTAGCAAAATAAACAATCCGGTCGAGAGCACCACCGCCGGCAGTACCAGGATGACGGAGCCGGTGGCTTCCATCAGGGCGGCGCTCCGTCTGCGCTGCAACTGCAGTCGCAGGTAGCGGCTGCTGCTGAGCAAGCCCAGGGTCAGCAATACCGACAGCAGTGCCGCGCAGCCGGCGATGAGCACGGAGGTGAGGGTGGCGTGCCACAGCCGGGACGAGCTCAAGGCGGCCCATAATTGAGTATTGAGACCGCTGCTAATGATGGCCAGCAAGGGGGGCAGGAACAGCCCCAGGCCCAGGCTCAGTATCAGGGTGTCCCACAGGCGAACCCCGAGACGCTGTCGATCCGGACGGATAGCCAGGCCGGTATGGGTGCGTGACTCCGGAGCCGTCCGGGTCAGTGCGTATTGCAGCAGCAGAAAACCGCTACAGAACAGCAGTTGCAGCAAGGCGAGCAGGCCCGCCAGTGGCAGATCGAAGTCGAAGCGCAAAGTCTGATAAATCGCCACTTCCAGCGTGGTGGACTTGGGCCCGCCGCCCAGGGCCATGACGGTGGCGAAACTGGTGAAGCAGAGCATGAAGATCATGCTGGCCAGGGCCGGCAGCGCGCTTCTGATCACCGGCCACTCCAGCCAGCGGAACAGTTGCCAGCCATTGAAGCCGAGCTGACTGGCGATGCGCCACTGGCTGGAGGGAATGCTTTCAATACCTTGCAACAGGATACGCGCCGCCAGCGGCATGTTGAAAAACACGTGAGCCAGGAGTATGCCGGTGAGGCCATAAAGGTAACCGACGGACTCGAATCCGAGTGTCTGTAGCAGCTGGTTCACCCAGCCCTGACGGCCATGAACGGTGACGATGCCGAATACCACCAGGATCACCGGTAGCACCAGTGACAGCCCGAACAGCCGCAACAGGAGCCCCCGACCCGGAAAATGACGGCGGGACAGGGCCTGAGCCAGCGGGATGGCCAACAGCAGGCTCAGCAGGGTGGACAACAGTGCCTGATAGAAACTGAACCAGATCACATGGTGCAGGTAGTCGTCGTGGAGCAGGCGGGACAGGCTGCTCCGGGTGCCTTGCACCAGCAGGGCCGTGATGGGCCCTGCGGTCAGCAGCAGGATAGCGAGCAGACTGAGGAAGCCCGGTATCCACCAGTATTTTCGTTGCATCAGCGGGTGACGGCACCCAGCCACTGTCGGAGCCAGCGGCTGCGGTGTGTCGCTACTTCTTCGGCGCTAAAGTCGAGTGTGTGCTCGGGGCTGATCAGGGAGTCGAATCCGGCAGGCAAGGGGGTGTCGATCACCGGGTACATCCAGTTACCGGCGGGAATATGCTGCTGAAAGGCGGGGCTGACCATGAACTGCATAAACTGTCTGGCCAGTTCCGGCTCCTTGCTGTTATTGACCATGGCCGCCACTTCCACCTGCAGGTAGTGCCCTTCTTCGAAAGCGGCTGCCTGATACTGGGTTTTCTGCTCGGCCTCGATATGGTAGGCCGGCGACGTGGTATAGGAGAGCACCAGGTCAGCCTCGTCCTTGAGGAACATCCCATAGGACTCGCTCCAGCCCTTGGTCACCGACACGGTACGTTTGGCCAGGTTCTGCCACACGGCGGGCGCCTCGTCACCATACAGCTTCTGTACCCACAGCATCAGGCCCTGGCCCGGCGTGCTGGTGCGCGGATCCTGATACAGCAGGGTCAGCTCCGGGCGTTCGAGCAGTTCGGCGAAGCTTTGCGGGGGCTGCTTTAACGTGTCGGCGTTGTAGATAAAGGCGAAATAACCGTAGTCGTAGGGCACGAAGGTGGTGTCTGTCCAGCCGCCGGGCACCCTGATGCCGTCGAGCGACTGGCCATGTTCGGCCAGCAGGCCGGTATCTTTGGCGGCCTGCAGCAGGTTGTTGTCGAGCCCCAGTATGATATCGGCCTTGTTATGACGGCCTTCCAGTCGTAATCGGTTAAGAATCGAGACACCATCATCCAGCGATACCAACTCGAGGTGACAGTCGCATTCGGCCTCAAATGCTTGTTTGATGGCGGGCCCCGGACCCCAATCGGATGCAAATGAGCTATAGGTATAAATTGTCAGGGTGGGTATTTGTGCCGCGACCTGGCTGGTAGCGAGCAGGGACAGGGCAATCAGAAACTTGTTCACAGGCCACTCCTTGTGGATGGGTAGGGCCGAGAGCTTGGATCCCTGCGCCGGCACGAGCCGGGGGTGATGTACGAGTATTATCTCGGCGGTTGGCCGCACCCCGTTTTAGAGTGCGCGCTATTGTAGGTTTATTCTTTTTGCTAAACCAGTGTCTTATCAACCGTCTCTGATAAACCAGAATCTAACAAGGAAGGTGAAGCATGATGCCTGCTTATGAGGAACAGCGTCTATTCAGTCGCATGCGACTGAATGCCAGGGTGATTCTGGCTACGACCAGGGAAAGGGTGGAAGGGATTTGTCACAACCTCAGTGCCGAGGGCGTCCTGATGGAGGTCGCCGCCGGTCAATGTGAGCAAGGACAGGAATGGCGACTGGTGCTGCCCTCTGCCGATTCGGCAGTTGAACCGCTGATTGCTACCGCCAGCGTGATCCGGGTGGATGCCGGTGAGAGAACGGATATGGTGGCGCTGGCATTGAGTGATGTGCACTGAGTCATCGCTATCAACAAGAACGCCGGCTTGCGCCGGCGTTGAAATATGACTGTCGAGACGCTTACAGCCAGCTAGGCTGCCTGGCTTCAAAGGCGTCGATCTGCTCCTGGTGTTGCAGGGTTAGGCCGATGTTGTCCAGGCCGTTGAGCAGGCAATAGCGGCGAAACTCGTCGATCTCGAACGAGAAGCAGAGCTCGCCGGCACGTACTTGCTGGGCTTCCAGATCCACCGTGATGCTGGCACCCTTGTTTGCGGTGATATAAGCAAACAGGGCGTCTACCTCGGCGTCGGTCAGCCGTACCGGTACCATGCCGTTGTTGATGGCGTTGCCGTAGAAAATATCCGCAAAGCTGGGCGCGATGACTACCTGCAGGCCGAAGTCGGCCAGAGCCCAGGGGGCGTGCTCGCGGCTGGAACCACAACCGAAATTCTCCCGTGCCAGCAGGATCACCGCCTGGTCGTAAGGGGGCTGGTTCAGCACAAACTCCGGGTTGGGTTGCTCGCCCGCATCGTCCAGAAAGCGCGAGTCGTGAAACAGGTGCTTGCCGAAGCCGGAACGGGTGACCTTCTGCAGAAACTGCTTGGGGATGATCTGATCGGTATCCACGTTGGCCGCATCCAGAGGGGCGGCAATACCGGTTAATTGCTTGAATCCGCTCATGTTATACCCCTTATAATTCCCGAATGTCGACAAAGTGGCCGAAGATGGCGGCGGCGGCGGCCATGGCCGGGCTCACCAGATGAGTGCGACCACCGCGGCCCTGACGGCCTTCGAAGTTGCGGTTGCTGGTGGCGGCACAGCGCTCGCCCGGCGCCAGCCGGTCGTTGTTCATGGCCAGACACATGGAGCAGCCAGGCAGGCGCCATTCGAAGCCGGCTTCGATAAAGATCCTGTCCAGACCTTCCGCTTCCGCCTGGGCCTTCACCTGCTGCGAGCCGGGTACCACCAGTGCCTGTACCCCGGCGGCCACCTTGCGGCCCCGGGCGATGGCGGCGGCGGCGCGCAAGTCTTCGATACGGCTGTTGGTACAGGAGCCGATAAACACCTTGTCGATCTTGACGTCGGTGAGCTTGCCACCGGCGGGAATGTCCATGTATTGCAGCGCCTTGACGGCAGACTGGCGCTCGGTGGGATCCTTGATGTCCTCCGGTTTCGGAATGGTGCCGTTGACCGGCATCACCTGGCCCGGGTTGGTGCCCCAGGTGACCTGGGGGGCGATATCGGCGCCGTCCAGTTCGACCACGGCGTCAAACTCGGCCTCGGCGTCGGACTTCAGGGTCTGCCAGTAGGCGACGGCCTGCTCCCAGTCGGCACCTTCGGGGGCGAAGGGTTTGCCCTTGAGGTAGTCGAAGGTGGTCTGATCGGGGGCAACCAGGCCGGCCTTGGCACCGAGCTCGATGGCCATGTTGCAGATGGTCATGCGGGCTTCCATTGACAGCGACTCGATGACACTGCCGCAGAACTCCACCACATAGCCGGTGCCGCCGGCATGGCCGACCTTGCCGATGATGGCCAGTACCACGTCCTTGGCGCTGATGCCCGGCTTGAGCTCGCCGTTGACCTGAATTTTCATGGTCTTGGCCCGGCCCTGTTTCAGGGTCTGGGTAGCCATCACGTGCTCCACCTCGGAGGTGCCGATCCCGAAGGCCAGGGCGCCGAAGGCGCCGTGGGTGGCGGTATGGGAGTCACCACAGACGATGGTGGTGCCGGGCAGGGTCAGGCCCAGCTCGGGACCAATCACGTGCACTATGCCCTGGTACTTGTGGTGCAGATCATAGAGCGGCACGCCGAATTCTTCGCAGTTCCTGGCCAGGGTTTCCATCTGGATGCGGGCCATCTCACCGGAAGCGGCGATATCGTTGGTTTCGGTGGACACGTTGTGGTCCATGGTGGCCCAGGTACGGTCGGGGCGACGCAGCTTGCGGCCCTTTTCACGCAGGCCGTCGAAAGCCTGAGGCGAGGTCACTTCGTGCACCAGGTGACGATCGATATAGAGCAGGGGCGTTTCGCCGGCCTGATCGCGCACCAGATGGGCATCGAATACTTTCTGATAGAGGGTGCTGGCCATTAGTTTGCTCTCCTGATACGGCTGGCGATCTGCTCACCCATTTGACTGGTGGTCTGCACCGGGTGGGCGGCGTCGGCACTGTAGAGGTCGCCACTGAAGTAACCGGCGGCCAGGGTTTCGCTCACGGCGCGCTCTATGGCCTGAGCCGCTTCTTCCTGCTGGAAGCTGTAACGCAGCATCAGGGCGGCGGACAGGATCTGGGCGATGGGATTGGCGATGCCCTGACCGGCGATATCCGGGGCGGAGCCGCCGGCGGGCTCGTAGAGGCCAAAGCCCTTGTCGTTCAGGCTGACCGAGGGCAGCAGGCCCATGGAACCGGTGATCATCGCCATTTCGTCGGAGATGATGTCGCCAAACAGATTGGAGCACAGCATGACGTCGAACTGGGACGGATCCTTGATCAGCTGCATGGTGGCGTTGTCGATATAGATGTGGTTCAGGGTCACGTCCGGGTAATCCCTGGCGACCTCGATGACCACTTCCCGCCACAGGATGGAGGCCTGCAGCACGTTGGCCTTGTCGACCGAGGTGACGATGCCGCGGCGACCGCGAGCGGCCTCGAAGGCCAGGCGGGCGATACGCTCGATCTCGAAACGGTGATAGACCTCGGTGTCGAACGCCTTCTCGTTGGCGCCGGTGCCTTCCCGCCCCTTGGGCTGGCCGAAGTAGATGCCGCCGGTCAGCTCACGCATGCAGACGATGTCGAAGCCGCGGGCGCTGATGTCGGCACGCAGAGGCGAGAAACCTTCCAGCCCCTGATAGATACGGGCCGGACGCATGTTGCAGAACAGCTTGAAATGACCGCGCAGGGGCAGCAGGGCACCACGCTCCGGTTGGTCGTTGGGGGGCAGGTTTTCCCACTTGGGGCCGCCCACCGAGCCGAACAGCACAGCGTCGGCGGCTTCACAGCCGGCCAGAGTCGCCGCCGGCAGAGGAGTGCCGTGGTTGTCGATGGCGATGCCACCCACATCATGGTGGCTCAGTTCCAGGCCGAAGCCGAACTCCGCCTGTACCTTGTCCAATACCTTGAGGGCTTCTGCCATCACCTCGGGGCCAATGCCGTCTCCGGGCAAGACGGCGACCTTGTAACTTGCACTCATACTCACACTGTCTCCATACGAATTTTCTTCTGAATTTCTTGTTTCTTTTCGGCGACCTGCTCGGCTCGCCAGATGCTGTTGATCACATGCACCAGCGCCTGGGCAGAAGACTCGACGATGTCGGTAGCCAGCCCCATACCGTGGAACTTGCGTCCCTTGTATTCGGCGACGATGTCTACCTGGCCGAGGGCATCTTTGCCTTCACCCTTGCTCTTGAGTTCATATTTGTCGATGCGGATGTCGTAACCGGTAACGCGGTTGATGCACTGGTAGACCGCATCGACCGGGCCGTTGCCGACGGCGGCTTCGTTGACGACGTCACCACCCACTTCCATCCGTACGCTGGCGGTGGACATGACGTTGCTGCCGGACTGTACGCTCAGGTACTTGAGTTTGAACTGCTCGGGCTCTTCGTGGATCTGGCTGAAGAACACCAGCGCCTCGAGATCATAGTCGAACACCTGGCCCTTGCGGTCGGCGAGGGCCAGGAAGCTGGTGTAGAGGCTGTCGAGATCATAGTCCTGCTCGGTGTAACCCATCTCGGCCATGCGATGCTTGATCACGTGACGGCCGGAGCGAGAGGTCAGGTTGAGCTGGTTCTTGGGCAGGCCTATGCTCTCGGGGGTGATGATTTCGTAGGTGTTCTTGTTCTTCAGCATCCCGTCCTGGTGAATACCGGAGGAGTGGGCGAACGCATTGGCACCGACGATGGCCTTGTTGGGCTGCACCGGCATGTTGCACAGGTTGCGAACCAGCTGGCTGGTACGATAGATTTCCTGGCTCTTGATATTGGTGTGTACCCCGAGCAAATCGCCGCGGGTTTTCATCACCATGGCTATTTCTTCGAGCGAGCAGTTACCGGCCCGTTCGCCGATGCCGTTGATGGTACATTCGATCTGGCGGGCGCCCTGCTGCACGGCGACGATGGAGTTGGCCACCGACAGGCCGAGGTCGTCATGGCAGTGCACCGAAATCACCGCCTCATGAATGTTGGGTACCCGCTCGAACAGGGTCTGAATGATGCTGCCAAACTCGCTCGGCACCGTGTAGCCTACGGTATCGGGAATGTTCACTGTGCGGGCACCGGCCTTGATCACCGCTTCCACCATGCGGCACAGGTTGTCGATGGGGGTACGGCCGGCATCTTCACAGGAAAATTCGACATCATCCGTGTAACCCCGGGCGTGCTTGACCGCGGCCACGCTCATTTCCACCACAGATTCAAAGTCCTTGCGCAGCTTGCTCTGCACATGAATGTCGGAGGTAGAGATAAAGGTATGGATGCGGAACTGATCCGCGACCCTCAGCGCCTCGGCGGCGGCATCGATGTCCGGCTTGAGCGCGCGGGACAGGGCACAGACCCGGCTGTTCTTGATGTGGCGGGCGATGGTCTGCACCGACTCGAAATCACCGGGTGATGAAATGGGGAAGCCGACTTCCATCACATCTACGCCCAGGCGCTCTAACGCATAGGCAATTTGTAATTTTTCCTTGACCGTCAGGCTGGCGGAAAGCGCCTGCTCACCGTCTCTCAAGGTAGTATCAAATATAATGACTTGGTTCGACATGTCGCTTTCCCTCTATTGGATCCTTGCCTTCCGCGACAGATATAAAAAACCCGTGCGGATGGCACGGGTTTTTAACTTGAGAATATATGGATGATGAATTCCAGCTACGCCCGACCCGTGCGCGTGAGCACCTTTGAGGTTAGTAGTAGTAGCTGAATGTGCTGATACATATCACTCATCACCGAGGAAGAATCCGTTAACAATGCTATACCAATAACGGGAAACGATGATGGTGTCAATAATGGCAATATTATCAATAGGGGGGCGCCAGCAGGCCGAGGAGGGGTTTTGGGGTCTTAATTTGGTCTATTGTATTGGTTGTTTCGTTATTGTTTGGGTTTTAATTCTGATTAATTCTCTTTTTATGGGTGTATGTAACGCTTGTGTTGGCGGTGCTTTTTTTGCAGGAAAAGCGGTAATAAGGGTGTCATCGATTCGCACGACCATGGGACCTGGTGGCTCGCTGCATGCTGCACTATCACAGGTGCCGGCTCATTCCACGGTCTGGCAGCAGGGATAGGGGTGTGGCACACACCGTGATTTGGTCTGGCTTCAGGATCGAAGCCGGCCCCGTTTCTCTGATGGCGGCCGTGCCATAAAGTGGCGAGAGCGCTGCCCCGGTGTGGTTGGACGGCGCTTTTTATAAAGCTCGTAGACAAGCGATTTAAAGCAGGTTAAGGTGATTTTTGATCCTTTTTCTGCTTATTTGTATCCTGTCAGGCAGAAGTATTTGTTTTATAAAGATAAAAAACTGATTGCTTTGTCATGTTACGGCAGCCGGCCGGGTTGCCCTGACGGCGAAAGATGGCAAAGTGAACAGAGTAGAGCCTGGAGGGCTTATCATGGAGATGTTATCAGGCGCGGAAATGGTAGTGCGGGCGCTGGAAGATCAGGGAGTCGAGCATTTATTCGGTTATCCCGGCGGTTCAGTGCTTGATATCTATGACGCCTTATTTGAAAACAGCAAGATTGAACACGTGCTGGTGCGCCACGAACAGGCCGCCGTACACATGGCCGATGGTTACAGCCGCGCCACCGGCAAGGTCGGTACCGTATTGGTGACCTCGGGCCCGGGGGCGACCAACTGCATTACCGGTATCGCCACCGCCTATATGGACTCCATTCCCATGGTTGTCCTGTCCGGTCAGGTGCCCACCTTCTATATCGGTGACGATGCCTTCCAGGAAACCGATATGATCGGTATCTCGCGGCCTATCGTGAAGCACAGCTTCCTGTGCAAGAAAGCCACGGATATCCCGGAGGCCATCAAGAAGGCCTATTACATTGCCGCCACCGGACGTCCCGGTCCCGTGGTGGTGGATCTGCCCAAAGATGTGCAGAACCCGAAAGAAAAACATCCCTATGTGTACCCCAGCTCGGTGGACATGCGTTCCTACAACCCGACCGGGGTAGGGCACAAGGGCCAGATCAAGAAGGCGATGAAAGCGCTGGCCGATGCCAAGCGGCCCGTGATGTACGTCGGTGGTGGTGCCGTCACCGCCGAAGCCAGCGCCCTGGTCATTCAGCTGGCCGAGCTGTTCAATCTGCCGGTCACCAACACCCTGATGGGGCTGGGCTCCATGCCCGGCACGCACAAGCAGTTTGTTGGTATGCTCGGTATGCATGGTACCTATGAAGCCAACAAGACCATGCATAACTCGGATCTGATCCTGGCCATCGGGGCCCGTTTCGACGATCGGGTGACCAACAACGTCGAGAAGTTCTGCCCCCATGCCACCATAGTGCATGTGGATGTGGATCCCACTTCCATCTCCAAGAATATCAAGACCCAGATTCCCATCGTCGGCTCTGCCGATACGGTGCTGGCGCAAATGCTGGAAGCCATTCGCGAGCTGGGTCTGAAAACCGATCCGCAGGCGATGAGTGACTGGTGGGAGCAAATTGAACAATGGCGCGCCCGTCAGTGTCTGCGATATGAAACCAGTGAGCAGTACATCAAGCCGCAGCAGGTCATCGAATCTGTCTATCGCATCACCAAGGGCGAGGCCATGGTCAGCTCCGATGTGGGCCAGCACCAGATGTTTGCCGCCCTCTACTATCCGTTTGACAAGCCGCGCCAGTGGATCAACTCCGGTGGTCTCGGCACCATGGGCTTCGGTCTGCCGGCTGCCATGGGCGCACAGATGGCGCGACCCGATGCGGTGTCGGTCTGCGTGACCGGTGACGGCTCCATTCAGATGAATATTCAGGAACTGTCCACCTGTATGCAATACAACATACCGGTGAAGATCATCTCCATGAACAACCACTCTCTGGGCATGGTGAAACAGTGGCAGAAGATGTTTTACGAAGGACGCGAGAGTCACTCCTATATGGACTCACTGCCCGACTTCGTCAAGCTGGCCGAAGCCTATGGCCATGTGGGCATTCGAGTCTCGGACCCGAAAGAGCTGGAGGCGGCACTGGAGAAATGCTTCTCCCTGACCGACAAGCTGGTGTTTATGGATATCGTGATCGATCCGGAAGAGCATGTGTATCCCATGCAGATCAAGACCGGAGCCATGGATGAAATGTGGTTAAGCAAAACGGAGAGAACCTGATGCGGCGTATTATATCCCTGTTGCTGGAAAACGAGTCCGGGGCGCTGAGCCGGGTCGTGGGTCTGTTTTCCCAGCGGGCGTACAACATCGAGACCCTGACGGTTGCCCCCACCGAGGATCCGACTCTGTCGCGGATGACCATCGTCACCACCGGTGATGAGCGGGTCATCGAGCAGATCACTAAACAGCTGAACAAGCTGGTGGATGTGCTCAAGGTGAGTGACCTGAGCGAAGGTGAGCATATCGAGCGGGAAATCGTGCTGGTCAAGGTGCGGGCCGATGGCGCCAACCGCGATGAAGTCAAGCGCACCGCCGATATTTTCCGTGGCCAGATAGTCGATGTGACCCCGCACCTGTATACGGTGCAGCTGGTCGGCACCAGCGACAAGCTGGATGCCTTTATTCGCAACATGAGTGACACCACGGAAGTGGTGGAAGTGGTTCGCAGCGGCGTCTGTGGTGTGTCGCGCGGCGAGAAAGCCCTGCGCGCCTGAACGCCTGTCGCTCCATGTTGAAAAACAGTGTTTAAAAACAGTGCTAAAAAAACGGCGTTGAAAAATCGCTATTGAAAAGCCGCCTGCGGGCGGTTTTTTATTACCTGGCGACCGCCTTGCTTCGAGGCGAGGGAGCTATGCTTGGAGCAGGGAGGTGATGATGCGCTACGGGTGGTTAGGGGGGCTGCTCTGGTTGTGGCTGGCGCTGGCGCCGGCCCAGGCAGACAGCATGCGTTGTAACAACCGGTTGATCACCGACGGAGATCCAGTGGCTCTCTTGCTGCTCTACTGTGGTGAACCCCTGGTGCGGGAGACGGCCTGGCGTCATTATCGCACTCGTTACGGTCGCTGGTATCAGGAGCCGGACGGAGAACGCTGGACCTATCATTTTGGTCGCTATCAGTTCATGCAAATCGTGACCATCAGACGGGGAAAAATTGTCAGCATTGAAAATGGCCCCCGGGGTTGACCGGGTCTGTGGCTTAAATACCGCTGACAGCGCGAGCGGGCTCCCGGCTGGCTTCAAAAATAGTTGACATCTGTCATCAGCAGTTGAGAATCAGAGCCAGATGTTTGGTGGGAGCCATAAATGCCAGCGGAAAGTGGGACGGCCCGTTCTCTTACAAAAAGTGCAGCCAAAAGTACCCTCTGTCAGCAAGACCGGCAGTTGCTGGATCTGTACGGCGGTCTGGTCGAAGGGCTGGCCGAGATGTTCGGCAAGCACTGTGAGGTGGTATTGCACTCGCTGGCAGATCCGGACAGCTCGGTACTCAAGGTTGTCAATGGCGGCCACAGTGGGTGTCAGGTCGGCGCACCGCTGACTGAACAGGCCCTTCGGCTGTTACCCGAGCTTGAACGACAAGAGGAGGCGCAAGGGCAGACCCGTTTTACCCAGAGCCGACTCGGCACCCCGATGAAATCCTCGACTCAGGCTTTGCGCAATCTGCGCGGAGACGTCATCGGCCTCTTGTGCATCAACCTGCATTTGGGTGCCCCTTTCCATGAATTGATGGCCGACTTCCTGCCCAGGGTCGCGGAGCGGGCCGAAGTCTCGCCGGAAAACTTCAACAACAACGTCGAGGAGCTGGTGACCCTGACCGTGGAGCGGACCATAGACGCCATCAATGCCGATCCGGATGTGGCCAACAATGCCAAGAACAAGCAAATTGTTACCACCCTGTATGAAAAGGGGATTTTCGACATCAAGGATGCCATCGCCATGGTGTCGAACAAGCTCAACATATCCAAACACACGGTTTATCTTTATATTCGACAAAAAAAACGCGAAGACGAAGAACCATCGCATCATCAGGAGAACCCATGACTAAGACAATCATCGCCACCGACCAGGCTCCCGCCGCCATCGGTCCTTATGTTCAGGCTACCCGCATCGGCAATATGGTGTATACCTCCGGCCAGATCCCGCTCGATCCTGTGAGTATGGATGTGGTTGAAGGCGGCATCGAAGCCCAGACCAAACAGGTCATGGACAATTTGCTGGCAGTACTGGCCGAAGCCGGTGCCGATGCGTCCAGCGTGCTCAAGACCACCTGCTTTCTGTCCGACATGAACAACTTCCTCGCCTTCAACGAAGTCTATGCCAGCTACTTCACCCTGGGTGCACCGGCGCGTTCCTGTGTGGAAGTGGCCCGTCTGCCCAAAGACGTGCTGGTAGAAGTGGAAGCGGTTGCCTACGTCGAATAAGTCTTGCCCGGGGCGGCCCTCGGTTGCCCCATTTTGTCCGGATCCCGTCATGAAATCAGCTTCCCTGCGCTTTGCGCTCCTGGTCACAGGCCCCTGTTACGGCACCCAGTCGTCGGCGGACGCCTATCGGTTTGCCCGCGCCCTGTTGCAGAAGGGCCATGTGATCAGTCAGATTTTCTTCTACCAGGAAGGGGTACACAACGCCAACCTGCTGGTGCAGCCGGCCGGCGATGAAACGCATCTGCAGCAGGCCTGGGTCAATCTGGCCCTTGAGCATGAGTTGGCGCTGGATGTCTGTGTGGCGGCGGCGCTGCGTCGAGGAGTCAGCGACAGGGACTCTGCCGCCCAGGCCGGGCTGGCGCAGTGGAATCTGGCTCCCCCCTTCATCTTGAGCGGGCTGGGTTCGCTGGCGCAGGCGGCGCTGAGCGCCGACCGGGTGGTACAGTTTTAATGGTCATACTTTGATGGACGGTGGTTTATGAACAGGGTCGCCTTTATTTTCAGAACGCCGCCCCATGGTTCGGCTTCCGGCCGGGAAGGGCTGGACGCCGTGTTGGCCACCTCGGCCCTGAGTGAAGACATCGGCGTCTTCTTTATCGACGACGGTGTTTACCAGCTGCTGTTCGGGCAGGAGCCGTCTCTGGTGCTGGGGCGCAACCATGCCCCCACCTTCGGCCTGCTTGAACTGTATGATGTAGATAATGTCTATATCAGTGCAGAGGCACTGGCCGAGCGGGGCCTGCCGGCGGAACGGCTGGCCATCGAGGCGGCGGTGCTGTCACAGCATGAGCTGCAGCAACGGCTGGCGGATTACAATGTACGGCTGAGTTTCTGAGGACGTCATGCTACATACGGTAAAGCACTCTCCTTTCGGTCATCAGAGTCTGGTGCAGGCGCTGGGGCAGTTGCAGGAACAGGATCGGCTTCTGCTCTGGCAGGACGCGGTGATTGCCGCAACCGTACCCGTCTGGCAGACACGGTTACAGGCGCTGGCCGACAGCGGCCGCCTCTATGTGATGCAGGAAGACCTGCAGGCGCGGGGGCTGTCTCATGATGCGGGTGAGCCCATGACAGGTGAGCCCATAACAGGTGAGCCCATAACAATGGAAGGCCTGGTCGATCTGGTGGTAGAACTGGGCGGTTCTCAGGCCTGGTGATGAATTTTGCACAAATCATCCGCCATAAATTGTATAAATCTTGACTCGCCAGCACGGCAAGCATAGAATTTTGCGTCCCCGCTTTTGGGGATAGATTTTTCACAACTGTAGAACGATATTTTTCAGGAGCTGTTAATGGCAACTATTAACCAGCTGGTTCGCAAGCCTCGCCAACAAGCCGTAGCTAAAAGCAACGTGCCGGCGCTGGAAGCGTGCCCGCAGAAACGCGGTGTATGTACCCGCGTGTACACCACCACCCCGAAGAAGCCGAACTCCGCACTGCGTAAAGTATGTCGTGTTCGACTGACCAACGGTTTCGAAGTCAACTCCTACATCGGTGGTGAAGGCCACAACCTGCAGGAGCACTCCGTTGTTCTGATCCGTGGCGGTCGTGTTAAAGATTTGCCCGGTGTGCGTTATCACACCGTACGTGGCGCACTGGACACCTCAGGTGTTTCCGCTCGTCGCCAGGCCCGTTCCAAGTACGGTGCCAAGAAGCCCAAGTCTTAATGGTTCTCCGTTAAGTAAGGCCAAACATTTTATTTTTTAACCTGTTGTGTTTTGGGTTATCCCTGAAGTTACGGAGAGTTTGCAATGCCAAGACGTCGCGTAATCGGCCAGCGTAAAATCCTGCCGGATCCCAAGTTCGGATCCGAGCTGCTGGCAAAATTCGTAAACATCCTGATGATAGACGGCAAAAAGTCTACTGCTGAAAAGATTGTTTACGGTGCTCTGGAAATCGTTGCTGAAAAAACCAGCAAGGAGCATCTGGCGCTGTTTGAAGAAGCGCTGGAAAACATTCGTCCTACAGTTGAAGTTAAATCACGCCGTGTCGGTGGTTCTACCTACCAGGTGCCGGTTGAAGTACGTCCGGTACGTCGTAATGCCCTGGGCATGCGTTGGTTGGTAGACTCTGCGCGTAAGCGTGGTGAAAAATCCATGGCTCAGCGTCTGGCTGGCGAGCTGCTGGATGCTGCTGAAAACAAAGGTTCTGCGGTCAAGAAGCGTGAAGACGTGCACCGTATGGCTGAAGCAAACAAAGCGTTTGCCCACTACCGCTGGTAATTGGATGGGTGCGGCATTGCCGCACCCGTTTGGTTGCTTACTAAGGACAATAGACCTTAGCAAGAGGATATTATTGTGGCTCGTACAACTCCCATTGAGCGCTATCGTAACATCGGCATCAGCGCTCACATTGACGCCGGTAAAACGACAACCACCGAACGGGTGCTGTTTTACACCGGTGTAAGCCATAAGATCGGCGAAGTCCATGATGGCGCTGCTACCATGGACTGGATGGAGCAGGAACAAGAGCGTGGTATCACCATTACCTCTGCCGCTACTACCTGTTTTTGGGATGGTATGGCGCACCAGTATCCACAGCATCGTATTAACATCATCGATACCCCGGGGCACGTTGACTTCACCATCGAAGTAGAACGTTCCATGCGGGTGCTCGATGGTGCCGTTATGGTCTACTGTGCCGTCGGTGGCGTTCAGCCCCAGTCTGAAACCGTATGGCGTCAGGCTAACAAGTACCAGGTGCCGCGTATTGCGTTCGTCAACAAGATGGACCGTACCGGCGCCAATTTCCTGCGGGTGGTTGAGCAGATCAAGACACGTCTGAAGGGCGTGCCTGTGCCTGTTCAGCTGCCGATCGGCGCAGAAGAAAATTTCAAAGGCGTTATTGATCTCATCAAGATGAAGGCCATTAGCTGGAGTGAAGAAGACAACGGTACCACCTTTGTCTACGACGACATTCCTGCCGAGATGCAAGAGCTGGCCAACGAATGGCATCAGAATCTGGTTGAGGCGGCTGCCGAAGCCAATGAAGAGCTGATGGACAAGTACCTGGAAGGCGAGGAGCTGTCGGAAGCAGAAATCAAGTCTGCTCTGCGCAGCCGTGTGCTGAACAGCGAAGTCATCCTGGTCACCTGCGGTTCTGCATTCAAGAACAAGGGTGTACAGGCCATGCTGGACGTGGTGATCGACTATCTGCCGTCGCCGGTAGAAGTTCACGCCATCAGCGGTCTGAAAGAAGACGGCGTCACGCCGGACACGCGTCCGGCCGACGATACCGCTCCTTTCTCTGCACTTGCGTTCAAGATTGCGACCGATCCTTTCGTGGGCAACCTGACCTTCTTCCGCGTGTACTCCGGTGTGGTTAACACCGGTGATGCCGTGTTGAATTCGGTCAAGGGCAAGCGTGAGCGTTTCGGCCGTATCGTACAGATGCATGCCAACAAGCGTGAAGAGATCAAATCCGTTTGTGCCGGTGACATCGCCGCCGCTATCGGTCTGAAAGACGTGACCACGGGTGACACCCTGTGTGCCCCTAACGCGCCTATCATTCTGGAGCGCATGGAGTTTCCGGAACCGGTTATCTCCGTGGCCGTGGAACCCAGGACTCAGGCCGACCAGGAAAAAATGGGTATGGCTTTGGGTCGTCTGGCGCAGGAAGATCCGTCTTTCCGCGTATGGACCGACGAAGAATCGGGTCAGACCATCATCGCCGGTATGGGCGAGCTGCACCTGGATATTCTCGTCGACCGCATGAAGCGTGAGTTCAAGGTAGAAGCCAACGTGGGTAAACCCATGGTGGCCTACCGCGAAAGCATCCGTGGCAGTATCGAACAGGAAGGCAAGTTCGTTCGTCAGTCCGGAGGCCGTGGTCAGTTTGGTCATGTCTGGATCAAGATAGAGCCGCAAGCAGAAGGGACCGGCTACACGTTCGAGAATGCCGTTGTCGGTGGTGTTATTCCCAAGGAATATATCCCCGCTGTAGACAAGGGTATTCAGGAACAGATGAAGCAGGGTGTTCTGGCGGGCTATCCGATTGAAGACATCAAGGTCACGCTGTACGATGGTTCTTATCACGATGTTGACTCTTCAGAAATGGCCTTTAAAATCGCCGGTTCCATGGCGTTTAAAGCGGGCTTCATGAAATGTAATCCCGTGCTGCTTGAACCTGTGATGAAGGTTGAAGTAGAGACGCCGGAAGAGTATATGGGTGATGTTATCGGTGACGTGAATCGTCGTCGTGGTATCATCGAAGGCATGGAAGATGGCCCTTCAGGCAAGGTTATTAATGCCGTGTTGCCGCTGTCTGAAATGTTCGGCTACGCTACAGACCTGCGTTCACAGTCGCAAGGTCGTGCTTCTTACTCCATGGAGTTTGCCAAGTACGCCGAAGTACCTGCCAGCATGGCTGAAGCGATTATTGCTCGTAAAGGTTAACTAATCTTTGTTTAAACTCCCCATCCTTATAATGGATGGGATCAAACTAGGAAGGACTAGTCCGTGTCTAAAGAAAAATTTGAACGTAACAAACCGCACGTAAACGTAGGTACTATCGGCCACGTTGACCACGGTAAAACCACTCTGACCGCAGCCATCACCAACGTACTGGCCAAGCAGTGGGGCGGCGCCGCTCGCGCTTTCGACCAGATCGATAACGCTCCCGAAGAAAAAGCGCGTGGTATCACCATCGCTGCTTCTCACGTTGAGTACGACACCGAAGCACGTCACTACGCCCACGTTGACTGCCCTGGACACGCCGATTACGTTAAAAACATGATCACTGGTGCTGCTCAGATGGATGGCGCTATCCTGGTTGTTGCTGCGACCGATGGTCCCATGCCGCAAACTCGTGAGCACATCCTGCTGGCCCGCCAGGTAGGCGTACCTTACATCGTTGTGTTCATGAACAAGTGTGACATGGTTGACGATGAAGAGCTGCTCGAGCTGGTAGAAATGGAAGTGCGTGAACTGCTGTCCGAGTACGACTTCCCGGGCGACGACATTCCGGTTATCCAGGGTTCTGCTCTGAAAGGCCTGGAAGGCGACCCCCAGTGGGAACCGAAGATCCTGGAACTGGCTGCCGCTCTGGATTCCTACATCCCCGAGCCCGAGCGTGCCGTTGACGGTGCTTTCCTGCTGCCGATCGAGGACGTGTTCTCCATCCAGGGCCGTGGTACCGTTGTTACCGGTCGTGTTGAGCGCGGTATCGTTAAAGTTGGTGAAGAAGTGGAAATCGTTGGTATCAAGGATACCGTCAAGACCACTTGTACCGGCGTTGAAATGTTCCGCAAGCTGCTGGACGAAGGCCGTGCCGGTGAGAACGTAGGCGTTCTGCTGCGTGGTACCAAGCGGGAAGACGTTGAGCGTGGTCAGGTTCTGGCCAAGCCGGGTTCAATCAACCCGCACACCGACTTCGAATCCGAAGTATACGTGCTGTCCAAGGAAGAAGGCGGTCGTCACACTCCTTTCTTCAAAGGCTACCGTCCCCAGTTCTACTTCCGTACTACTGACGTGACCGGTACCATCGAACTGCCGGAAGGCGTTGAAATGGTTATGCCTGGCGACAACATCAAAATGGTTGTTAGCCTGATTGCTCCTATCGCGATGGAAGACGGTCTGCGTTTCGCCATCCGTGAAGGTGGCCGTACCGTAGGTGCCGGCGTTGTAGCCAAGATCGTTAAGTAATAACGTTCCTTGATTGCACAAAAAAGGAGGCTTCGGCCTCCTTTTTTGTTGCTGCGTGACGGCAAACCAATAACATCAGGATATGCTAATGTTATTGGTTTGCCGTATGCTGTTATCTTCACGATTCAGCCAATTCACCGAGGTGTTATATGGATATCAAACCGGTCACTTCCTCTTTCTCGGTTGCCGATCAGGTGACCGCCGCCGATTTACTGCCGCTGAAGGCGGCAGGCTATCGAACTCTCATCTGCAACCGACCCGACGGTGAGGCAGAAGGACAGCCGGCGGCGGAAGCGCTGGCAGCCGAGGCGCGAGCGCAAGGTTTCGACTGGTATTGGATCCCAATCTCGTCCGGTCAGTTCACCGACGAAGCGGTAGCCACCTTTACGCAGGCGCTGGCCGGCAAAGAGGAGCCGGTGCTGGCCTTCTGCCGTACCGGAACCCGTTCCATCACCCTGTGGGCCCTGGCCCAGGCCCGGGGCGGGCAGCAATCGACGGTGGAGTTGTTACAGCTCGCAGCCGGTGCCGGTTACGACTTGTCGAGCCTGTCGCCTCGTCTGGACGCTGATGCGGGGAGCATAGACAAACCTGAATGATCCTGGCCTCTTGTGCCGGTTTTCCGCCGAGAGGGTGGTGCCGGGATCTGTGATGTGAGTCGTTTTTTTCGACAAATAAATTCTTGCATTGATAACCGCTATCATTTAGATTTACCGGATTGAAGCGGAGGGTTTATCGATGTATGTGTGTTTGTGCAGGGGCATTACCGAACGTCAGCTGAAAGCCGCGGTGGCAGAAGGCAACACCGAATTCAGGGATCTGAAACAGGAGCTCGGCGTCGGTGCTCAATGCGGAAAATGCATTCCGGTTGCCCTGGCCATACTGGCAGAAGAAAATGCCAAGACGCACCTCTACTACGAAGTTGCTTAAGCGGGGAAGTCGCTTAAGCAGGGAAGTCTCTTAAGTAGAGAAGCTGCTCAAGACGCCATCGCCAAACCTCTTTACCCGCCGCAACAAGCCCCGAGAAGGGGCTTTTTTGCGTTTAGGGCTGCTTATTTGACGCCGCTTTGGCTAGTATGGGTCTGACTTTTTTTGCCAGGACCTGGATATCGATGAAAGAGACGCAAAGAACCTTGTCGGCCCACAAGAATGTGGCGCTGGTGGCGCATGATCACAAGAAAGAGCAATTACTGGCCTGGGTCGACCGTCGGGCCGAAGCGCTGAAGTTGCATCACCTGTACGCCACCGGCACGACCGGAAGCATGCTCAGCCGCCAGGTTGGGCTGCCGGTGCGCTGCCTGATGTCCGGCCCAATGGGGGGCGATCAACAGCTCGGCGCCCTGATCGCCGAAGGTAAAATCGACGTGCTGATTTTTTTCTGGGATCCGCTCAATGCGGTGCCTCACGATCCGGATGTGAAGGCGTTACTGCGCCTCGCTACGGTGTGGAACATACCGGTGGCCACCAATATGGCGACGGCCGACATGCTGATGGACAGCGTGCAGATGAGCCGGGATTTCAGCATTTGCATACCGGATTACGACGGCTATCTGAGGGAAAGAACCAAAGAGCTGTGATTAGTGCCTGTCCAGCTGCTTGTAGGCATATCTGGGTCTGTTGTTGAGTATCTGGTGCTTTTGCTCCTCGGTCATGTTGGCCGGGTTCAGACCCAGCACCTTGAAGGTGAGCAGGGGCCGTGCCGCCATGGTGATCATCAAGGGCTTGATGGCATTCAGCCCCGCTTCTCCCGGCTCACCAAAGGCGTAGGTCAGAATGCCCTGTTCCAGCAGATTTTTGACGGCAGCTTCGGTCACCGGCAATTTTATGACGTTTTTACGCTGGATCACGAACTCTCGCAGCACCGCCTTTTCGCTGGCGTCGAGGTAGTCCAGTAATTCCTTCAACAGCTTTTGTTGCATCAGGCGCTGCTTGCGATAAAACACGTGCTGAAACAGCATGATGGCAGCGTGAGATAAAAAATAAGCTGCAGACGCGACCATCGCCAGGACAAACAGCAGCCGATAGTCATTCAGCCAGAGGCCGAAGGCACCGGAAAACAGGCGGCTTGGCAGCAGTGTCATCAGGATACAGCTCAGCAGTAGCCAGCACATAAACCAGTTAAGCGGTGAAACCTGTCGTACATCCAGCATCTTCTTCTCCACAATCCAGACGGCCGTCTGAAGTCGCAATACTCACGCCAGTACAAAGCAAGGTATGTGCCATGGATGGGTTTATGGCGTGTCGAGGGAGGCGGCTGTGTTGCCTCTGGTCCGAGGCTTCAATAGGTTCAGATGCGTCATGGAATGGGTATTGGTCAACGAGTAATAAATAAATCACCCTCATGTTAAATGTTTTCCGGTTACGTTAGCATTGCGTGTCTTTTGTGTTTTTCTGCCGAACTCGTGTCCGAACTCGGGTATGGTTAGCGAATATCACTTTTTATTTTATGGCCTGGAGCCTGAAAATCAGTATGTCCCGGATCAGAGCTAAAAACGAAGAAATCATCATCCGTGCCGCCAGCCGCGTCTTTGCCGAAAACGGTTATGCGGCCACCAAGACCGCCACCATTGCCGAGCTGGCCGAACTGCCGAAACCGAATATCTACTATTATTTCGGCAGCAAGGAAAAACTCTATCGCGCCGTGCTCGAAAGTGTCACCGAGCCTCTGCTGGCGGCCTCGGCGCCTTTTATCGAGTACCGGGATCCGGTCATGGCGCTGACCGCCTATATCAAATCCAAGCTGATGATCTCGAAAGACTACCCCTATGCCTCCAAGGTGTTTGCCAATGAAATCATGCACGGGGCTCCGCATCTGCCGGAAGATATCGTTGCACGACTGAGCGAACAGACCCGCACCCTGAGCGGCAAGCTGACCGACTGGATGGGGCAGGGGCTGATGGCCCCCGTCGATGCCCATCATCTGTTGTTCGCCATCTGGGCCTCGACCCAGACCTATGCCGACTTCAACTGGCAGATCACCATGGCGCTGGGCAAGGAGGAGCTGGACGATGACGATTTCGAACGGGCGGCCCAGCTGATCACCCGGCTGGTGATCGGGGGTTGCGAGGTGCAGTCCCTGCCCGGCGCCTGACGAGGAGCTGCCTCCCACCGCGACGACGTCGGTACCTTGTGCTGACGTCACTCTCTGCCGCTGCAGTCACTTCCTTTCCCACCCTTATCCGGCACCGCTCCCTCTACACTGCATATAAAAGGCGAAAAAACCTGCCACCGTCACCGGTACCTCTAATCGATGAAGCTCCGGTGATGACCATCGCTTCACGACGGGGTGCAGGTTCAGCTTGTCGGATGACACAATGTTTATTGAACCATTGGTCAGGTTTAACTTTAATTACAGGTGAAGATACTACTACCACCGGTGGTCGGCAATGTGTGCCGTGTATTCGCGGAAGGAGGCAAGCCGTGATTCAGTTTCTGCTTAACCGGGAGATGCGGGAGGAGCAAGACCTTTCGCCAAACATGACGGTGCTCAATTACCTGCGTACGCGAGTGGGCAAGACCGGTACCAAGGAAGGGTGCGCGTCCGGCGACTGCGGCGCCTGCACCGTGGTGCTGGGCGAACGGGAAGGGGAGCACATCCGTTATCAAACGGTGAACGCCTGCCTGACCTTCGTCTCGGCACTGCACGGCAAGCAGCTGATCACGGTGGAAGATCTCAAGTCGAAAGACGGCAGTCTGCACCCGGTGCAGCAGGCGATGGTGGACTTTCACGGCTCCCAGTGTGGCTTCTGTACGCCCGGCTTTATCATGTCGATGTTTGCGCTCAGCAAAAACACGCCCTCGGCCGACAGGCACGATATTCTCGAAGCCCTGGGCGGCAACCTGTGTCGCTGCACCGGTTATCGTCCCATCGTCGATGCAGCCCTGGCCATTGCCGAGCAGCCGCAGCGGGCCGATGACTTCTCCCGCTACGAGGCCGAGATACTGGCCGCGCTCGATCGGATTCAGGTCGATACCCAGATTACCCTGAACGGAAACGGCCAGGTATGCTACTCGCCGGTCTCCAGCGATGAGCTGGCGGCGCTGCTGGTACAGCACCCGGACGCCCGTCTGCTGGCCGGAGGTACCGATCTGGCGCTGGAAGTGACCCAGCTCTACCGCGAACTGCCGAAGATGATTTATGTGGGCAAGGTAGCCGACATGAAACAGCTGGAAGAAGATGAACACCAGTTGGTGATTGGCGCCGCCCGCAGCCTGAGCGACAGCTATGAGGCGCTGAGCCGGGTCTTTCCCGACCTCGGTGAGCTGCTGCACCGTTTTGCTTCCCTGCAGATCCGCAACCAGGGCACCCTGGGCGGTAATATCGGCAACGCCTCTCCCATCGGCGATGCGCCGCCGGTGCTGATGGCCCTGAACGCCCGTTTGGTCTTGCGCAAGGGCGACACTGTGCGCGATCTGCCCATCGAAGAATATTTCCTCGGATACAAGCTGACCGCGCTGGAAGCAGGCGAATTCATCGAGCAGATCATCGTGCCCAAGCCGACGGCCAATCAGCACTTCAGGGTCTACAAACTGTCTAAACGACTGGATGACGATATTTCTGCGGTGTGTGGCGCCTTCAATCTGACCATTGAAGACGGCACCGTGACCGGTGCCCGCATCGGCTTCGGCGGCATGGCGGCGGTACCCAAACGTGCTGCGGCCTGTGAGCGGGCGCTGCTCGGCCAGCCCTGGAACCATGCCACCGTCAAGGCGGCGATGAAGGCGCTGACCGGTGATTTCGAGCCGCTGTCCGACTTCCGGGCCAGCAAGGAATACCGCAGCAAAACCGCCAGCAACCTGCTCTACAAGTTTTTCATCGAGCAGCAGAGTCTGACACCGGAAACCAGGGTGACGTCTTATGTCTAACACGCAACCGAACACACTCACCAGCGACGAGATGATGGAACGGGTCAAACAGAGCCTGCAGACCGGGGTGGGCAAGAAGGTGCCTCACGACAGTGCGGCAATGCATGTGGCGGGTGAAGCGCAATACATAGACGATCGGCTGGAATTTCCCAATCAGCTGCATCTCTATGCGCGGCTGTCGGAGCGGGCCCACGCCCGCATCACCAAACTGGATGTGGCCCCCTGTTACCGGTTTGACGGCGTCGCCATCGCCATTACCGCCGACGATGTGCCGGGCGAGCTGGATATAGGCCCCATTCTGGCCGGCGATCCCTTGTTGGCGGACGGCAAGGTCGAGTATGTTGGTCAGCCGATACTGGCGGTGGCGGCGAAAGATCTGGACACGGCGCGCAAGGCGGCCATGGCCGCCATCGTCGAGTACGAAGATCTGCCGGCGGTACTGTCGGTGGAAGCGGCGCTGGAACAGGAGCTGTTCGTGACCGAGAGTCACAAGCAGCAGCGCGGTGACTCCGCCGCCGGGCTCAGGCATGCCAGGCATGTGATTGAAGGCAGCCTGCATATCGGCGGTCAGGAACATTTCTATCTGGAAACCCAGGTCAGCTCTGTGGTGCCCACCGAAGACGGCGGCATCATGGTGTTCACCTCCAGCCAGAATCCGACCGAGATCCAGAAACTGGTGGCCGGCGTGCTGGGCGTGCCCATGCACAAAGTCGTGATCGACATGCGCCGCATGGGCGGCGGCTTCGGCGGCAAGGAAACCCAGGCCGCCGGCCCCGCCTGCATGGCGGCGGTGGTGGCACGGCTGACCGGCCGCCCGGCCAAGATGCGGTTGCCGCGGGTCGACGACATGATGATGACCGGCAAGCGTCATCCCTTCTTCAACCAGTACAAGATAGGCTTCGACGATAACGGCCGCATCGAGGCGGCGGAGATCATCGTGGCCGGTAACTGCGGCTATTCCCCGGATCTGTCATCCTCGATTGTCGACCGGGCCATGTTCCACTCGGACAACGCCTATTATCTGGGCGAGGCGACCGTGATCGGCCATCGCTGCAAGACCAACACGGCGTCCAACACCGCCTTTCGTGGTTTCGGTGGTCCTCAGGGCATGATGACCATAGAACATGTAATGGACGAGATCGCCTCGAAGCTTGGCAAGGATCCGCTGGAGATCCGCAAGATAAACTTCTACGGCAAGAACGAGCGCAACGTCACCCATTATCACCAGCCGGTGGAGCACAACATCCTTCACGAACTGGTGGCGGAGCTGGAGCTGTCTTCCGAATACGCCAGCCGGCGCGAGGCGATCAAGGCCTTCAACGCTCAAAGCCCGATCCTGAAAAAGGGGATCGCCATCACGCCGGTGAAGTTCGGTATTTCCTTTACCGCCACCTTCCTCAACCAGGCCGGTGCCCTGGTGCACATCTACACCGACGGCAGTATCCACCTCAACCACGGCGGCACCGAGATGGGCCAGGGGGTGAACATCAAGGTGGCCCAGATAGTGGCGGAAGAGTTTCAGGTGGATATTGATCGTATCCAGATCACCGCCACCAACACCGACAAGGTACCCAATACCTCACCCACGGCGGCCTCCAGCGGCAGCGATCTGAACGGCAAGGCGGCCCAGAATGCGGCCCGGATCATCAAGCGGCGGCTGATTGACTGGGCGGCGGGGCACTTCCGGGTGAGCCCGGAAGAAGTGATATTCAGGAACAACGTCGTGCAGATCCGGGAGCAGATACTGTCGTTTCAGGAATTGGTGCAGCTGGCCTATTTACATCAGATTTCCCTGTCGAGCACCGGTTTCTATCGCACCCCCAAGATCTATTACGATCATGCCACCGGCCGGGGTCGCCCTTTCTACTACTTCGCCTACGGCGCCGCCTGCTCCGAGGTGATCATCGATACCCTGACCGGCGAATACAAGATATTGCGTGCCGACATACTGCACGACGTGGGCGACTCGCTGAATCCGGCCATCGACATGGGTCAGGTCGAAGGCGCCTTCATTCAGGCCGTGGGCTGGCTCACCACCGAAGAGCTGGTGTGGGACGACAAGGGCAGGCTGATGACCAAGGGCCCGGCGGGGTACAAGATACCGGCGGTGGCCGATACGCCCCTCGACTTCCGCGTCAGGTTGGTGGAAAACCGCAAGAATCCGGAAGACACGGTGTTTCACTCCAAGGCAGTGGGCGAGCCGCCCTTCATGCTCGGTATCTCGGTGTGGTGTGCGCTGAAAGATGCGGTGGCGAGCGTGGCGGGTTACCGGAAATATCCGCATATGGACTCACCGGCCACGCCGGAGCGGGTGCTGTGGGCGGTGGAGCAGATGCAGGCGCTGGTGGAGCAGGATGAAGCCGTGACCGAGGATGTACTGGTCAAGTAGCTCTGGATATAGCATCAGTCGGCCAAAGGACACTACTCCGACGACTCGCCGTGAATCCATCCATGGAGGCTCGACGGCGCCATCCATGGCGCCAATGGTCGGCGGAGCAGACACCCTTTACCCTCCCTTGGCCACGGAGTTGTCAGAGGGCATTGCCAACAGACAACTCCGAGTATGGAAGGGGCGGCAGGGATTACCTTCAGCCGACCGTCAAATGCCATGGATGGCATTTGCCGAGCGACACAGGGATGTGCTTGCAGCGTGTCGGTTGAAGGTAACCCTGCTGCCTCTGGGGACGGAATCACAAGATGACAGACCTGTGATTCAGAGCTGCTGTCTGCTGTAAGTAATCTCCTGAAAGGCAGGATTAGGAAGCTGACTGGCGATACTGCTTTGGTAGTAGAGGTGAAGTTATGTTCAAGGACAACTGGATTCAGGTGCTGGCCGAGCTGGAGCGCCAGGGGGAGCCCTGCGTCATGGTCACGGTGGTCGAGCACAAGGGCTCTACGCCTCGTGACAGCGGCACCAAGATGCTGGTGACCGAGCAGGGCTGCTACGCCACCATTGGCGGCGGCCATCTGGAATACAAGGCGCTGCAGCTGGCGCGAGACATGCTGCTGCAGGGCGAATCACGGATGAAGATTGAACGCTTCAGCCTCGGCGCCAGTCTGGGCCAGTGCTGTGGCGGCATGGCTACCCTCATGCTGGAGCCGGTGGTGCGGCCCCGCCATCATCTGGCGCTGTTCGGCGCCGGTCATGTGGCCAGGGCATTGGTGCACATACTGGCGACGCTGCCGTTTCGCATTACCTGGATAGACGAACGGGAGGCGGAATTTCCCACCGTGTTGCCCGCCGCTGTCACCAAGGTAGTGAGCGAGGATCCGGTGGCCGAGATCGACACTCAGCCCGCCGGCAGCTTCTATCTGGTGATGACTCACAACCATCAGCTTGATCTCGAGTTGTGTGCGCGCATTCTCAAGCGGGGGGATGCCCGTTATTTCGGCGTCATCGGCTCGCGTACCAAGCGCAAGCGGTTCGATTACAAGCTGAAAGAGCGGGGCTTCGATGAGGCGGCGCTGGCGCGGATGGTCTGCCCCATCGGCCTGCCCGAGGTCGCCGGCAAGCACCCGGCGGAAATTGCGGTGTCGGTGGCCGGCGAGCTGATTGCCGCCTATCAGCAGCCGGTCACGGCGCCCGGTACCGCTGAGGATACCCAGGCAGGCGGCACCGTGTCGGCGTCGTCTCCATCATATCAAGTTTAAAGGAGCAGCCTTTACATGACGCAAGCGACCGCGTATCGCGCCGCCATTCTGCACAGCCTGGCCGATCCTGCCCTGGTCGGGCTGGATGACAGCTACGCCTATCACGAAGACGGTGTGCTGGTGGTGGCCGACGGCCATATCAGCGATATCGGCCCGGCCGAACAGGTGCTGGCGCGTCAGCCGGCGAACCTCGAGGTGATCCGCTTTGAACACAAGCTGATTAGCGCCGGCTTTGTCGATACCCATATTCATTTTCCCCAGACCGAGATGATCGCCTCCTATGGCGAGCAGTTGCTCGACTGGCTGAACAACTACACCTTTCCGGAAGAGCGCAAGTTTGCCGATCCGGCTCATGCCAGCCGGGTGGCGAGCTTCTTTCTGGATGAACTGCTGCGCAACGGCACCACCACCGCCATGGTGTTCGGCACCGTGCACAAGGCCTCGGTGGAGGCGTTTTTCAGCGAGTCGGACAAACGCAACATGCGCATGATCGCCGGCAAGGTGATGATGGACCGCCATGCGCCCGACTATCTGCTCGACACCCCCGAGTCGAGCTATGCGGACAGCAAGGCGCTGATCGAGCGCTGGCACAACAGGGGCCGCCAGATCTATGCGGTGACGCCGCGCTTCGCGCCCACCAGTACCGCCGAACAGCTGGCCCTGGCCGGTCGGCTGCTGCAAGAATATCCGGATGTCTATCTGCAGACCCACCTGTCGGAAAACAGGCAGGAAATCGAGTGGGTCAGGGAACTGTTCCCCGAGCGCAAGGGTTATCTGGATGTGTATGACCACTTCGGCCTGCTGGGAGCACGTTCGGTCTTTGCCCATGCGGTGCATCTGGAGCAGGAGGAATGCGAGCGGCTGGGGGAAACCGACTCGGTGATTTCCTTCTGTCCTACCTCCAATCTGTTCCTGGGCTCGGGACTGTTCAGTCTGCCGAAGATGGAAGCCCATCAGGTCCGGGTTGGACTGGGCACCGATGTGGGCGGCGGCACCAGCTTTTCCATGCTGCAGACCCTCGCCGAGGCCTACAAGATCCAGCAGTTACAGCAACACAGGCTGCATCCGCTGAAGGCACTGTACCTGGCCACCCTGGGCGGCGCCCGGGCGCTCGGCCTGGACGACAGAATAGGTAACCTGGCGGTCGGCAAGGAGGCGGATTTCCTGGTGCTGGATCTTCATGCCACGCCGCTGATACAGACGCGGATGAAAAACGCTCACAATCTGTTCGAACAACTGTTCGTGCTGATGATGCTCGGCGATGATAGGGTGATCGCCGAAACCTACATTTACGGCGATTGCCGTTACCGTCGGGGTGAAGATCCGGTCAAGGCCTGATAACGATACGAAGTAAAAAGCGCCCATATTGGGTGTTTTTTGTGTTCAGTCACAGTCTTGACTATTGCGGCTGTCGTATCGTGCAAAAGGCAGTAAGATTGTATACGAGATACAAAAAATTAACTAACAGGCAAACTTTGCGGTCTAGTAACCCCGACAATGCAGCCTTAACTGGAAATCCAACGTATGAGTTCACTCAGTCAACTGGAGCCAAGACCTGTCAAGTCGAGCTCAAATACTCAGGATGATATTGTTTACGAACATATCTTCGATGCCATTCTCGAACAGCGGCTGGCGCCGGGCACCAAGCTCAGCGAAGAAGCCCTGGGCGAAATCTTCGGCGTCAGCCGGACCATTATTCGCCGCGCCCTGCTGCGCCTGTCGCACGAGCAGGTGGTCAGCATAAGACCCAACCGTGGCGCCGTGGTGGCGGCACCCAGCGTGGAGGAAGCCCGCCAGATTTTTGCCGCCCGCCGGGTGGTGGAGCTGGCGGTGATCGAGCTGGCGGTGAAGCATGCCACGCGCGAGAGTCTGCAGCGCATCCGCACCATGGTGCAGGAAGAGCAGGACGCCTTTGCCGGCGGTGACCGGGGCAAGGGCATTCGCCTGTCGGGCGAGTTTCATCTGGAGTTGGCCCATATGGCCAACAACACGCCGCTGCTCAACTTTCAGCGCAGTGTGGTGTCGCAAACCTCGCTGATTATTGCCCAGTACGAGGTGGGTCACCAGGCGCACTGCTCTTTTAACGAGCACGAAGCGCTGCTGAAGGCCATCGAATCCGGTGACCCGGACAAGGCCGTTGCCATGATGGTCCAACACCTGGACCATATCGAAGGCAAGCTGAACCTGGACAGCGAGTCCGCCTCTACCGATCTGCATGTGGTATTTTCCGGCGTGGTGAAAAAAAAGCCCGGCCGCAGTCGTTGAGTCATCGTCATTCATCTCCCTGAGTGCGGGGCCGTAACAGGCCCCACTGCTTTTGAGCTTTCCTCCCGATGATGTTCCGCTGAACCTGCTGCGCTGCGCTGCAGTGCAGCGGCTTCGCCATGCTGTTATTGTCCCGTCAGCTCGTTAACTTTCTCCGCTAATTTTCTCCGTTAACCTTCTCCGCCAACTTTTCGTTAACTACGCGATAACTCCCATGCCGTGCTTATACTGAGTGATGGCCCATTGGCCACATATTTTTTCAGGGAGTCTGCGTTATGGATGATTCCAAGCTCGAAATAAAACACAGAGATCCCTCGCTATACAATGAGGATTTGTGTCCGATCAAGCATAAGGACAGAACCTGGGGCTGGTTCGAAATCTTCAATGTCTGGTCAAACGATATTCAGAGCCTGTTCGGCTATACCCTGGCCGCTTCCCTGTTTCTGTCCTACGGCCTGAATGGCTGGGCGGTGATGGCGGCCATTATCCTGGCCGGCTGCATCGTCATGGTGCTGGTCAACCTGACCGGCAAGCCCAGCGTGCAATACGGCATTCCCTTCCCGGTGATTATCCGATCCAGCATGGGGGTGCGCGGCGCCAACTTTCCGGCCATGTTGCGGGCCATCATCGGTATCTTCTGGTACGGGGTACAGACCTACTTTGCCTCGACCGCCGTCACCCTGATGTTGACTTCCCTGTGGGGACCGGGCAGCGGCGACACCTATCTCGGCATGTCCGGCACCGCCTGGCTGGCTTTCGTGATGGTCTGGGTGTTCCAGATTGCCCTGTTCTGGCAGGGTATCGACAAGATCAAGATTTTCCTCAACTGGGCAGGGCCGCTGGTTTATGGGGTGATGCTGGTGTTGATGGCCATCGTCTGGTTCGAGGCCGGTGACGAACTGATCCCGGCGGTTGGCACCATCTTCAGCGGTGGCGCCAGCTACGAAGGGGGCGATATCGCCGCCTTTACCGCCATCGTCGGTACCATGGTCGCCTATTTTGCCGCCGTGGTGATCAACTTCGGTGACTTCACCCGCTTCGTACGCAGTGAACGGGAAATGAAAATCGGCAACCTGGTGGGTCTGCCCCTGAATGTGGCCTTCTTTTCCTTTATTGCGCTGATCATTACCGCCGGTACCCTGGTGTTGTTCGGTGATGCGCTGACCAATCCGGCCGATATCGTCGAACGGGTCGACTCCCTGCCGCTGACCATTATTGCGGCGCTGACCTTCTTTGCCGCCACCGTCGGCATCAATCTGGTGGCGAACTTCATTCCGCCCGCCTACGATCTGGCCAACCTGTTCCCCCGGGTGATCAGCTTCCGTATCGGGGGGCTGCTTACCGCCATAGTGGCCTTTTTTGTCGGTATCTTCTGGGTATCGGTGATCAGCCAGATCGGTATTCCCGGCTTCGTCAATGCGCTGGGCTCTGTGGTGGCGCCGTTTTACGGCATCATAGTGGTCGATTACTATCTGATTAAGCGACAGGAACTGGATATGGAGCAGTTGTTCTCGGCGGATCCCAGGGGCGCCTATTACTACAACAAAGGCTGGAACGGCAAGGCACTGCTGGCTTTTGCCCTGGCGGCGGTTTTTTCCATCTCGACGGTACTGGTGCCGGCGCTGAGTAACCTCAACGGTTACGGCTGGTTGATCGGTGCCGGGCTGGGGGGGCTCTTCTATTATCTGTTGATGCCCCGTACCAGGCGCTAGCGCCGCCGTAATCGCATCACCGAGAACCGCATCACTGCAATGAAAAAAGACGAGACGCCGGTCTCGTCTTGTTGGGCATGATGACCGGCGACAAAGGCGGAGGATCAGTGCTTTTGGGTCGCCTGTGCGGTCGCTGCGACTTTTTCGGGGCGGGGCACTATCAGGGTGGGAATACGGGTCTCACGCAGCACGTTCTTGGCCACGCTGCCGAGCAGGGTATGAAACCAGCCCTTCTCGTGGGCGCCCATGACGATCAGATCGCAGTCCAGTTCCCTCGCGCGCGTGAGGATGGTCTGGGTGGGGTAGCCTTCCACCACCTCGCAGCCGATGATTTTGCTGCGCATGGCCTGTTCTTCCGGCGCTATCAGCTCCCAGAAATGGTCCAGGCGCTGTTGCAGCTGGTTCCGGGCGTGATTGATGCGCTGATGCAGAAACTCTTCACGGCTGCTCTGATTGAGAATGTAGGACTGCAGCGTCAGTCGTTCATCGCTGGACAGCGCTTCGACCACCTTCAGAATATGAATCTCGGCCCCGGTCTGTCTGGCCAGATAAACGGCGTACTTGAAGGCGTAAGAGGCATTCTTGGACAGGTCGGTGCAATAGAGGATCTTGTTTATTTCCGGCAACATACGCATATTCCTCATCGTGAATATAAGGACGGGGCCGAGAAAGGTCGGCCCCGTCTATCATAGTGAACCCGTCGCTAATATCCCAGCAGTCGAGGCAGAAACAGGGTGATCTGCGCTATATAGGCGATGATGAACAGGGCGATCACCGAGGTGATCGCTAAGGGCAGGGCGCGGAGCGAAATGTCCTCTATGGACGTCCCGGACACGCCGGAGTCGATATTGAGCCGCTCGCGTACCGACACCAGTCGGCCAGGATGCGCGTGAACAAGACAGGTCATGGTTCTGCCCTCGGTGACGTTCAGGCTTTCTGTTGCGTGATAATGGTGTCGTCGCGCGGCTTTTCGCCGGGCGGGGCCACATGACATTCCTGGAAGATCCTGGCGGTGCATGTTTTGCAGACAACGGGGTCCAGCTGTGCGTAGATACGGTGAATGGCCCGGCCCTTGTTGATGAAGATATGATCCTCACCCAGCCGTTCGATCAGGTTATTGCGTTTGAGAACACGCAGCACCCCTTCCTTGAGATTACTCAGATAGAGATCGCCCCCGGCGGCCCGCCGCCGCATCGATTCCTGCAGCAGCATTTCGGCCCCGACAATATCCACGAAATTCATGCCGTTGCCGACGATCAGCAAGCGGGGCTCGCGAATATTCTGCAGGTATTCCTGTACATGGTTGACGGCACCGAAGAACAGGGAGCCCTCGATGCGGATGATGCGCAGCTGGGGGCAATAGGGCAGGCGTTTATTCTCGGCACTGATAAAGAAGGGATGCCTGGCATCCGGATCCGGCAGTATGGAGACGATGCGAGGGGTCGAGGTGCGTTTCAGGTAAAACACCAGCGACAGTATCACCCCCGCGTAAATGGCGAATTCCAGCGCCACCAGCAAGGTGGCGGCAAAGGTGACAAGCAGCACAGTGGTTTCGGATTTGGCCGCGCGGACGATCAGTTTGATGTGATGAAAGTCGATCAGGTTCCAGGCCACCACCAGCAGCAGACCGGCCATGGCGGGGATGGGCAGCCAGGCGGTGATGCCGGAAAACAACTGCAGTATGAGCAGCAAAAAGCAGGAGGCAAAAATCGCCGCCATGGGGGTGCGGGCGCCGGAGGTATAGTTAACGCCGGTACGGGTAAAGGAGCCGGAAGAGGCGTAGCAGGAGAAGAAGGCGCCGACCAGGTTCGACAGGCCCTGGCCGATAAACTCCTGATTGTCATCCAGTCGCTGGTGGGAGCGACTGGCGATGGCCCGGGAGATGGAGGAGGCTTCGACCAGCCCGAGCAGGCTGATGGCCAGGGCGCCCGAGGACAGGGCGCTCATGCTGCCGAAGCCGAGATCGGGCATGCTCAGGGGCGGCAGACCGGCGGGAATGGCGCCCACCATGGCAATATGCTGCTGCCCGGGGTCGAGAATAAAGGCCAGGCCGCTGGCCAGCGCCAGGGCCATCAGCATATTGGGCCAGCGCGGCAGGATTTTTTTGATCAGTATGCAGCTCACCAGAGTCAGCAGCCCCACCGACAGGCTGTAGGGATCGATCAGGGACAAATGACTGAGCACCTGCCAGCCGTTGTCGGTAAAGGAGCCGTCGGTCGGCAGCGACAACCCCAGCAGGTTCTGCAACTGGCTGGCGGCGATGACCACGGCGGCGCCGGCGGTAAAGCCGATCACCACCGAATGGGACACGAAGTTGACCAGTACACCCAGCCGGGCTGCGGCCATCACCAGTTGAAAGACCCCCTTCATCAGGGTCAGGGTCAGCGCCAGGGCGATGAATTCGGCCGACCCCGGCTCCGCCAACGGACTGACCGAGGTGAACACCACGATGGACATGGCGGCGGTGGGGCCGGAGATCAGGTGCCAGGAGGAGCCGAACAGGGCGGCGATAATGGCCGGCACTATGGCGGCATAAAGCCCGTATTCCGGTGGCAGGCCGGCGATCAGGGCATAGGCGACCCCCTGAGGCAGTACAATAACGGCGTTGGTCAGCCCGGCCTGAGCGTCCGCCCGCAGGCTGGCGGCATTGACCAGCGGTGCCCATTGCAGGAACGGCAGCAGCCGGGCCCAGATACCCGGCTTTCCCTGGGCTTGGTTTACCATGCAGGATCTCCCTTCTGTTGTGGCGCCGGGGACGTCTTTCCAGTATATCACCGCTGGCGTCATCCCTCGCCTGTGGTGTAATACCGAGAAGGTCGTACAGGCCGGGCACGTGAGCGGCGGTCGGTGAACCGGGGAGCGGACAGCAAAAAGGGCGGCAATGGCCGCCCTCAGTGCCGGTAGCTCGGTGCTTACATGTAAATGAACTTGGCGATGAACACCAGGCTCAGTACATAGACGCCGACCGAGACCTTGCTCGCCTGGCCGGTGGCCAGCTTGAGTACGGCGTAGCTGACAAAGCCCATGGCAATACCGTTGGCGATGGAAAAGGTCAGCGGCATCATCAGGGCGGTAATGGCGGCGGGGGCCATCTCGGTATAATCGTCCCATTTTATCCTGGCCAGACTGCTCATCATGGCAAAGGCCACGTAGAGCAGGGCACCGGCGGTGGCATAGGGCGGTATCATGCCGGCCAGCGGGGCCAGGAACATGGATAGCAGAAAGAGCACGGCAATGGTGATGGCGGTCAGGCCGGTGCGGCCACCGGCGGCGACGCCGGCGGCGCTTTCCACATAACTGGTGACCGGCGGGCAGCCGACGAAGGTACCGACAACCGAGGAGGCACTGTCGGCCTTCAGGGATTTTTTCAGTCCTTCAATCGAACCATCCGGCCGACGCAGTTTGGCCCGCTCGGCCACGCCCATCAGGGTGCCGGCGGTATCGAACATGTTCACGAACAGAAACGACAGGATCACGGTGATCATGCCCACCTCCAGCGCGCCCATGATATCCAGTTTCATGAAGGTGGGGGCCAGGCTGGGCGGCATGGCGAAGATGCCGTTGTATTCCACTATGTTCATCAGGAGGCCGGCCAGGGTCACGCCGAGCACCCCGATCAAAACGGCGCCGAAGATCTTGCGATAGGCCAGAATGGCGATGAGCAGGAAGCAGACGGCAGCCAGCCAGGCGCTGGGCTGGGTAAGGTTACCCAGGGTGACTATGGTGGCCTGGCTGGGTACCACTATGCCGGCGGTCTTGAGGCCGACCATCCCCAGAAAGAGGCCGACACCGGCGGTCATGGCATGGCGCAACGACTCGGGAATGGCCTCGAGCACCCATTCACGAATCTTCCAGAAACTCATGGCGGTGAAAATCACGCCGGACCAGAACACGGCGCCCAGCGCTATCTCCCAGCTGTAACCCATGTCGCCGACCACGGTGAAGGCGAAGAAGGCATTCAGGCCCATACCCGGTGCCAGACCGACCGGCCAGTTGGCGTACAGACCCATGAACAGGGTGGCCACGGCGGCGCCGATGCAGGTCGCCACGAAGACGGCGCCGGCATCCATGCCCGAGGCGGCCATGATGTTGGGGTTGACAAAGATGATGTAAGCCATGGTGATAAAAGTGGTCAGGCCGGCAGCCAGTTCGGTTTTAACCGAGGTGCCGTGGGCACTTAACTTGAACCACTTGTCCAGCACGCCCCCGGAAGCAGGGATGGGGTGCGGGGTCGACTCGTGTTTGGTATTTTCCATGATCGGAAATCCTCGAATAGATAGAGTGGCAGACTGCCAATGCCGGGCTGTGTTTCATCTGCCGGCATTGACAGGGGCTGTTCTCTACCCGTTAGCTGCCTCGGTAGGTAGAGTAGCTGTAGGGTGAGATCAGCAGGGGAACATGATAGTGCTCTTGACCGGCAGCAATGCCGAAACGGATAACCACGTCATCCAGAAAGGCCGGCTCGAGCAGTTCAACGCCTGATTGTTTCATATAAGCACCGGTGTGGAATACCAGCTGGTATTTACCAGGTACATAGTCTTCACCTTCCAGCAACGGAGAATCGGTACGGCCATCGCGGTTGGTGTACACCGTATTGATCAGGGTAGTGTGCTCACCTTCGACCCGATACAGTTCGATTTTGATATCGGAACCGGGCAGGCCCTTGGCGGCGTCGAGGATATGTGTCGTTACTCTTCCCACGTTGGGTTACCTTGCGCGTATGAGGCGTCTTCGTGAATTCAAGGTACTGCCTTCGCATTTATCCTTGCCTGTTGGCGTGGGAAGGTACGGTGACAGAATTAATTTTATGTCAATTTAACATTGCGGTGCGTATTTGATTAACATTATCAAGCATGATGTTTACAGTCACGGGGGCCACTGCGCCATGCATTATCCTGACAAGACGGGATTGTCTTTGCTTTAGTGGTTTAAAGCAAGATTCCGCGAGATATGATACAAAAATAAAACATATTATTTACAGATATTGATTATATTGCATGCAATACAATCAATATCATGACTGGCCAGCCCCGGTAAGCTTGTTTCGGCTGGTGTCCCAACCTGCGTTTCAAGGAGTGTTTCCGATGAACCCAAATAAGGACTATCCGCGCGATCTCGTCGGGTATGGCGCCAACCCGCCTCACCCCAACTGGCCTGGGGATGCCCGTATTGCCATCAACTTCGTGCTGAACTACGAAGAAGGCGGCGAGCGTTGTGTACTGCACGGTGATGGCGAGTCTGAAGCCTTTTTGTCCGAAATGCCGGCGGCGGTATCCTGGCCCGACGTGCGTCACATGAGCATGGAATCCATCTACGAGTATGGCAGTCGTGCCGGCGTATGGCGCCTGCTGCGCCTGTTCAAGCGCTACGATATCCCGCTGACCGTCTTTGCCGTGGCCACCGCCATCGAGCGCTACCCGGACATCGCCAGGGCGTTTATGGACGAAGGTCACGAGATCTGCTCCCACGCCTACAAGTGGATCAGCTACCAGTTCATGGGCGAAGAAGAAGAACGCGAGCACCTGCACAAGGCGCTGGACATCTTCGAACGCGTGTGTGGCGAGCGCCCGCTGGGCTGGTATACCGGCCGCGACAGCCCCAACACCCGCAAGCTGGTGATGGAAGAGGGCGGTTTCCTGTATGACTCCGACTCCTACGCCGACGACCTGCCTTACTGGGTAGACAACAAGGGCAAGGGCCACCTGGTGATCCCCTATGTGATGGACACCAACGACATGCGCTTTGGCCAGGGTGGCTACAACACCGGTGAAGAGTTCTACCAGTATCTGAAAGATGCCTTCGACGTCTTGTATGAAGAAGGCGCCGAGGCCCCCAAGATGCTGTCTATCGGCATGCACTGCCGTCTGCTGGGTCGTCCCGGCCGCATGGCGGGTCTGGAGCGCTTCATCAAGTATGCGCGCAGCCACGACCAGGTGTGGTTCACCCGTCGCATCGACATTGCCAGGCACTGGTACGAACATCACCCCTATCAAGGAAATGAGTCATGAGCCTGTTCAAGACCTGTCAGCCCAGCACCCTGGACCGCGATGAATTCGTCGATACCTTTGCCGACATCTACGAGCATTCTCCCTGGGTGGCCGAGCAGACCTTTGACCAGGGCCTGACCGCTGCCGACAACGAGATCGAACAACTGCACGCCCGCATGAGCGCCGTGCTGCTGAATGCCGATCGGCAGGCGCAACTCGATCTGATCAATGCGCACCCGGATCTGGCC
The DNA here is from genome assembly GCF_016907015.1 of Oceanisphaera litoralis. GTDB lineage: Bacteria > Pseudomonadota > Gammaproteobacteria > Enterobacterales > Aeromonadaceae > Oceanimonas > Oceanimonas litoralis. The sequence continues at coordinate 120,377 of NZ_JAFBBE010000007.1, read as the reverse complement.
GGCAAGGCCGCCCAGCGGGGCGAGCTGACCCAGGCCTCCACCAAGGAGCAGGCCGGCGCCGGTATCGACCAGTGCACCGCCGACGAATTTGCGCGCTTCACCGCCCTGAACAACGCCTATAAAGAAAAGTTCGCTTTCCCCTTTATCATGGCGGTCAAAGGCTCCAACCGTCACCAGATCCTGGCGGCGTTTGAAGCGCGCATTCACAACGACTACGACACCGAGTTTGATCGCGCCGTGAACGAGATCAACAAGATCGCCCTGTTCCGTCTGAGCGACATGTAATCGGGCCGACGGAGCCGCCAGGCTCCGCCTTCTTTCCTTTTCCTTCAGGAGGCAGCAATGCTCAACACGCTCAAGATCGAGCCGCTCACCAAGGAAGCCTTTGCTCCCTTTGGCGATGTGATTGAATCCGAAGGTCGTGATTATTTCATGATCAACAACGGCTCTACCCGCCGTTATCACCAGCTGGCCGATGTGCAGCTGGACGAACAGGGTCAGGGCATTATCAGTATTTTCCGCACCGAGATGCTGGACTACCCGCTGCAGCTCAAAATGCTGGAGCGTCACCCGTTTGGATCTCAGGTATTTATGCCGCTGTTCGGTCACGACTACCTGGTGGTGGTGGCGCCGGTGGGTGACGGCAGCATGAACATAGACCCGTCTACCGTGCGTGTTTTCCGCGCCAGCGGTCGCCAGGGCGTGAATTACCACAGAGGCGTATGGCACCATCCGCTGATGGTGCTGCGTGACCACGACGAGTTTCTGGTGGTGGATCGCAGTGGCCCGGGCAACAACTGTGACGAGGTCTACTTCGACGAGTCGGTTCAGCTGACCATTGCGCTGGACTGAGTGTCAGCCCGCTGCATGGCACAGGCCCGCATTCCATGAATGCGGGCCTTTTTTTACCGGCCGTTAAACTCCCGCATAAAGATATCCCAGAACACCAGGAACAGCGCCGCTACCAGCGGGCCAATCACAAAGCCGTTGACCCCCATCAGGCTGATGCCTCCCAGGGTGGAGAACAGCACCAGGTAGTCGGGCAGCTTGGTGTCGCGGCCCACCAGCAGCGGCCGCAGCACGTTGTCGGCCAGGCCGATCACCAGGGCGCCAAAGGCCACCAGCACGGCGCCCGACAGCCATTCGCCGGTGGCGAACAGATAGATGGCCACCGGCAGCCATACCAGGGCCGCACCAATGGCCGGGATCAGCGACAGAAAGGCCATCACCACTCCCCACAGCAGCGGGCCGGGAATGGCCAGTGCCCAGAAAATAAAGCCGCCCAGGGCGCCCTGGACCATGGCCACCAGAATATTGCCCTTGACCGTGGCCCGGGTGACTTCCGAGAACTTGGCGAACAGCTTGCGCTCGCGCTCGTCTCCCAGGGGCAGGGCCCGCACCAGCAGCTCAATAAGCTGGTGGCCGTCGCGCAGCAAAAAAAAGGCCAGATACAGCATCAGCGCCACATCCACCACAAAGGTAAAGGTGCTCTGGCCGGCGGTGAGTGCCTTTTCGGCCAGCAGCTTGCTGGCGGCCACCGCCGCTTCCGCAAGCTTCTGGCGCACACTCTCCAGATCGATGCCGAGATAGGCCAGCAGGTCGGGCAGCAGCGGAAAGGCGGTGCGGGTCTGCTCCAGCAGCCTGGCCGGGTTGATTTCCCCCTTGTCGATGCGCTGATACAGCGCCACCCCCTCCTGAATAAAGGAGGTGGCAATAAACAGCACCGGCAGCACCACGATCACCACGCAGATCAGCAGGGTCAGCAGGGCCGCCCGGTTGGGCTTGGCGCCAATGTGCGTCAGTATGCGGTGCTGCAGCGGGTAGAAGATCACGCTGATGGCACAGGCCCAGAAAATGGCGCCCCAGAACGGCTTGAGCACCAGGCCGAACAGCAGGCTGACCAGCAGCAGGGTAAACAGAAAGGAGCGTTGCTCGAGTTTTTCGCGCATGTTGGCAAGGATCCGAAAGAAACGGACAGCCAGTGTAAAGAAGGGAGCAGGGGCTGACCAGAGCAGAATGGCGGAGGCCGGTGTGCTGCGGCAGTCTCCGTCCTGGCCGGGGAGCGCCGGCTTTCAAGCCCGGGCGGCAGTGGTTATGATGTGACGTTGATTTAACCATTGGATTTTTCATGGATTCCACCATTCTCGCCGGCCCCCTGTTGCGCCGTGCCAACCGTGAACGGCTGGTGTTCTGGCTGGCCAGTCGCGAGCCGCTGACCTTCCGGCTGTGCCTGCCCGAGCGCACTCCCCTGCCATTTTCCGGCGATGGCCACCGGCAACTGCAGGTGGGAGTGTCGTGCTTTATTCAGCTGCTCGACCTGAAGCTGGACGAGGCCCTGCCCACCGACACCCATGTGCCCTACGATCTGCAGTGGCACCGGCCCGGCGAGCAGGATTGGCACGGCATGGCCGACTGGGGCGCAGACCTGTGTTACGACGGCGAAGCCCTGCCGGCGCTGGTGATCCGGGAGCGGCTCGACAGCCTGCTGCACGGCTCCTGTCGCAAGCCCCACCACGCTTCTCCCGACGGCCTGGTGGCGGCGGACGGCTGGCTGGCCGAACGCCACCGCCAGCCGGCGCAGCGGCCGGCGCTGCTGATGATGAGCGGCGATCAGATCTACGCCGACGACGTGGCCGGTCCCATGCTCACCGCCATTCACCAGTTGATCGAGGTGCTGGGGCTGTACCCCGAGCGGCTGGAAGGGGCCCTGGTGGCCGACAGCGACGAGCTGTTTGCCAGCCCGCTCAACTACTACCGGCGCCACCGGTTGCTGCCCGACACCCGGGCCAACGTGCCGCTGCAAAAGCGTTTTTTTGAGGGCGTGCGCAAGCCCATTTTTACCACCAGCAGCGCCGACAACCATCTGATCACCCTGGCCGAGGTGCTGGCCATGTATTTGCTGGTGTGGTCGCCGGTGCCCTGGCGGCTGCTGCCCACGGATCGGCCGGCGCTCGATGGCAAACTGGCCGTGCGTTATCAGGTTGAGCGGGAGCGGCTGGCGGCCTTTGTGGACGGGCTGCCGGCGGTGCGCCGGTTGCTGGCCAACCTGCCCAGCCTGATGATCTTTGATGATCATGACGTCACCGACGACTGGAACCTCACCGCCGCCTGGGAAGAAAGCGCCTATGGCCATCCTTTTTCCAAACGGATCATCGGTAACGCCCTGGTGGGCTACCTGATCTGCCAGGGCTGGGGCAATGATCCCGACGCCTTTGCCGGCGATCCCCTGGAACGGCTGCAGGCCTGGAGCGAGGATCCTACCGGCGTACATCAGGATCGGCTGATCGACTGCCTGCTGGCCTTTGACGGCTGGCAATATCAGCTCGACACCCAGCCCCGGCTGCTGGTGCTCGACACCCGCACCCGGCGCTGGCGCTCCGAGTCCAACTTCAGCCGGCCTTCCGGGCTGATGGACTGGGAGGCGCTGATTGAGTTGCAGGGGGAAATGCTGCATCAGGACGCCGCCGTGGTGGTGTCGCCGACGCCGGTGTTCGGGGTCAAGCTTATCGAGGTGATCCAGAAAATCTTTACCTGGCTGGGCAAGCCGCTGCTGGTGGACGCGGAAAACTGGATGGCCCACCAGGGCACCGCCAATGTGATCCTCAATATCTTTCGCCACGCCCGCACCCCGGCCAACTATGTGATCCTCTCCGGCGACGTGCATTATTCCTTTATGTACGACATCAAGCTACGGCATAGGGGCGGCGAGCCCCATATCTGGCAGATCACCAGCAGCGGCATCAAGAACGAGTTTCCGCGCCGGCTGCTGGACGTGCTCGACCGCCTCAATCGCTGGTTGTATGCCCCCCGCTCGCCGCTGAACTGGCTGACCCGCCGGCGCCGGCTGCGCATTACCCCCCATTCGCCGGTGGGCGCCGCCAGGGGCGAGCGGCTGCTCAACCGGGCCGGCATCGGTTATGTGCGCTTTAACGAGCAGGGCGAGCCGGTGTGTGTGCAGCAGATCACCCCCGAGGGGGTGGTGGACTTTATTGAGCCGGACGCCAGCACCGAGCCGGCGCTCAGGTCGCGTCCGGACCCAGGGGCTGACCAAAGCTGAACTCCACCTGGTTGCCGTTGGGGTCTTTCACGCCGCAGTAATAGCCCACGGGAAAAGGCTCGTCCCGGGGCGGCCACAGCAGACAACCGGCGGCTTCGGCCCGGCGGGCGATCTCGTCCACCGCCGCCCGGCTGGGCAGGGCAAAGCCGAAGTGGCGGTAATCGTGGTCGGACAGTTGCAGATCCTCGCCGCCATTCATCAGTACGAAGATGAAGTCCCGCTCGCGGCCGGGTTCGGCGAGCCAGACGATGCTTTGCGTTGGCTTGTCTCGCCGATGGGTTTCGATCATGCCGCAGAAGTCGCGGTAGAAACCGATACACGCTGCTATGTCCCGCACATGCAGGGCAATATGGGTGAGGCGGGGATAATGCCGCTCAGACATGATGGCGGTCTCCTTGAAGGGGGGACATCTCGAGTATGGCCGCGGTCGGGCCGGGTTGCCAAAAGGTCGTCCGACGGGTGCGCCGGTTGGCGGTGGCTGTTACAGTAACGGCAAACTCACTACCGATCATCAAGCAGCATGAGCAATATCACCGGCACCCTGATTAAAATGCCCGCCACCCTGGCGGCCCCCGTCTTCTACCAGCTGGCGCTGGGCGAGCATCGTATCGATCTCAACCCCCTGCTGGGCCAGACGCTGACCCTGACCCACACCGGCAACATTTACTGCGATGCCTGCGGCCGCAAAACCAGCAAGAGCTACTCCCAGGGACACTGCTTCCCCTGCATGAAGAAGCTGGCCCGCTGTGACATGTGCGTGATGAAGCCGGAGACCTGTCACTATTTTGAAGGCACCTGCCGCGAGCCCGAGTGGGGCGACACTCATTGCATGGTGGGGCATATCGTCTATCTGGCGAATACCTCGGGCCTCAAGGTCGGTATTACCCGCCATACCCAGGTGCCGACCCGCTGGATCGATCAGGGCGCCACCCAGGCACTGCCGATTCTGCGGGTGGCCACCCGTCAGATCTCCGGCCTGGTGGAAGTGGCGCTGGCCGAGATGGTGGCGGACAAGACCAACTGGCGCGCCATGCTGAAAGGCGGCGAAGCCGACAGGGATCTGAAGGCCGAAGCCGCACGGCTGCTGCCGGAAATACAGGACAAGATCGGTGATTTACTGCTGAAATACGGCGAAGACGCGGTCACCGTGCTGGACGAGGCGGTGGTCGAGCTGAACTATCCGGTGCTGGAATACCCGACCAAAATCGCCAGCCACAACTTCGACAAGCATCCGGTGGTATCGGGCACCCTGCTCGGCATCAAGGGCCAGTACCTGATGCTCGACACCGGGGTGATCAACCTGCGCAAATTCACCGGCTACGAGGTGACCCTGCAAACGGGAGAAGAGGCATGAAATTTCTGATGATCGGGGCCGGCGGCATCGGCGGTTATTACGGCGCCCGCTTGCAGCAGGCGGGCCATCAGGTGGTGCTGGTGGCCCGCGGTGAGCACCTGGCCGCCATGCAGCAGCAGGGGCTGCGGGTGGAGCACGAGGCCTTTTGCTTCCAGCAGCCGGTGCAGGCCCTGAGCCTGGACGGCGTCATGCAGCGCCAGGCTGCCGACGACTTTGATCTCATCATACTGGCGCTGAAATCCCAGGCCACCGAAGGTGTGATGGCGCAGTTGAGCGGCTGGCTGGGGGGCGGCCGCGTGCCGGTGCTGTCGCTGCAAAATGGCGTGGACAACGAACCGCATATCAGCGCCGTGGTGGGCGAGGCGCGCACCTTGGGCGGACTGGCGGTGCGCATTGGCGGCCACCTGATCGCCCCCGGCCTGGTGCAGGCCGAGGGTCCGGGCCAGGTGATCATGGGCGCCTGGCCCCAGCGCCGGCCCGAACAGGCCGCGTGGCTGGCGCAACTGCAGCAGTGTTTTGAGGGGGCGGGCGTGCCGACCCAGGTGGTGGGCGATATTCGCCGCGAGCTGTGGCGCAAGCTGATTATCAACAACGGCGTTAATCCGCTGTCGGCGCTGTCCGGGCTGGATACCCGCAGCCTCACCCATCACCCGCTGCTGGGGCGCAGCGTCTACCAGATGATGGCGGAAACCGCCGCCGTGGCCGAGGCCGATGGGGTGAGCCTGGGTCAGGCCGACGTGGACGCCATGTTCGAGCTGATGCGCCAGTTCGACGCCATCAAGACCTCGATGCTGGTGGACAGGGAAAAGGGCCGGGAGCTGGAGCTGGACGCCATCAGCGGCGCCGGGCCGAGCAACTGGGCATGGAGGTGCCGGCCACCCGCCTGGCTTACGGCTTGCTGGCGGGCTGAGCACCAGCAAGCCCGCTGAGCGTCGCCTGCAGCAGCGGCGTGATGGGGGCATTCAGCTTGAGGCCGAGCAGCTCATCGGCCCGGGTTTTACCCAGGGTGAGGGCGGCGATGGGCTTGTTCCATTGCTGGGCATAGCGGCAGAAACGAAAGCCCGAGTAGACCATCAGGGACGAGCCGATCACCAGCAGACCGTCGGCATTCTCAAGCGCATCCAGCGCCTCCACCACCCGCTGTTTGGGTACGTTGTCGCCAAAGAACACCACATCCGGCTTGAGAATGCCGCCGCACTGGTCACACTCCGGAATGCGAAAGCGGCTGAAATCCATCTCCAGATCCGCATCCCCATCCGGCGCCGTGGCGGCGGTGTAATGAGTGAAATCCGGGTTCAGCGCGGCGCTGCGTGCATGGGTATGGTCGCGGCTGCCGCGATAGTGGCAGCTCATGCACACCACCTGGTCGGAACGGCCATGCAAATCCACCACTTTTTCACTGCCGGCGCGCTGGTGCAGGCCGTCCACATTCTGGGTGACCAGCAGCTCGATATGGCCCAGCCGCTCCAGTTGCACCAGGGCGCTGTGCGCCGGATTGGGCCGGGCGTCACGCATCACAGGCCAGCCCACCAGGCTGCGGCCCCAGTAGCGTTGGCGGGTGTGCTCGCAGCCCATAAAGTCCGGATGCTGCACCGGCTGCCGGCGCTTCCACTGGCCCTGCCGATCCCGGTAGTCGGGAATGCCCGAGTCGGTGCTGATGCCGGCACCGGTCAGCACCAGCAGGCGCGGGTGGGCCTGAATAAATTCAACCAGTTCGGTATGGGTCTCGGTCATGGCGCGGCTTCCCTTGGTCTGCATGGTGTACAGTATTCAATATATGTAGAGAGCAGGCCAAGGGGAATGTATTGAGCACGCGCAGCCTGCGATGGCAGAAAGCGGCACATGGGCGCGCGGTATTGCTCGTATCGTGTGGAAAAACCAGGCTCAGCAGCATGACGCAATAAAAAAAGCCGGTCTTGATGACCGGCTTTTTGCTGGTTGCGAGTAGCGAGGGCTTAGGCTTTTTCCGCCTGCAGCTCGACATCCTCGACATCCTTGCCCTTGGTTTTGGTGATGACCAGGGCGGTAATCGCCAGGGTCAGCACTATGCCGGCCACGGTAGAGAGCGTCATCGGCAACCCGGCCCCCAAGGTGGTGGAGTTGAGCAGAAAGCTTATCACCACAGTGGTCATGAACATCGCCGGTATGGTCGCAATCCAGTGCAGCTTGTTATGACGCAGCAGATAGGCGGCAGCGGTCCACAGCATCATCACGGCGGTCGCCTGGTTGGCGACACCGAAGTAGCGCCAGATCACACCGAAGTCGACCTGAGTCAGCACGGCGCCGATGATGAACAGCGGAATGGCCAGCAGCAGGCGCTTGGGCAGCTGAGTCTGTGGCATATTGAAATACTCGGCCAGGATCAGACGGGCCGAACGGAAGGCGGTATCACCGGAAGTAATCGGCAGCACTATCACGCCCAATACCGCCATAAAGCCACCCACGGCGCCGAGCAGACCGGTAGAGGCGTCGTACACCACATTGGCCGGGTTACCGGCCATGCCGGCATTCAGACCTTCAACACCACCGAAGAAAGACAGTGCGATGGCACACCAGATCAGGGCGATGATGCCTTCGCCGATCATGGCACCGTAGAACACGAAGCGGCCATTGCTTTCATTCTCTACACAGCGGGCCATCAAGGGTGACTGGGTGGCATGAAAACCGGATACGGCACCGCAGGCGATGGTGATAAACAGCGCCGGCCACAGCGGCATGTCGTTGGGGTTCAGGTTCTGGAAGAAGTCACCGACTTCAAAGCCCGGCAGCATGCTGTGCTCGCTGGAAACCACCAGTGCCAGGGTCAGGCCGACCGACATGAAGATCAGCAGGGCGCCGAAGAAGGGATAGAGACGACCGATGATCTTGTCGACCGGCACTATGGTCGCCAGCAGGTAGTAAACGAAGATAACGCCGACAAATACCGAGAGGCTGACACCGGTCAGCTTGGCCAGCAGGCCGGCAGGCGCGGAGATGAACACCACGCCCACCAGCAGCAGCAGCACGATGGCAAAGACGTTCATGAAGTTTTTGGCGCCCCGGCCCAGGTATTTACCCGCCAGGTTGGGGACCGACTGGCCACCGTTGCGCACCGACAGCATGCCGGAGAAGTAATCGTGCACGGCACCGGCAAAGATACAGCCCAGCACAATCCACAACATGGCGGCCGGACCATAAAGGGCACCGAGAATGGGGCCGAAGATGGGGCCGACACCGGCGATGTTGAGCAACTGGATCAGATAGACCTTGCCCTTGGACATGGGCACAAAGTCTACGCCGTCGCCCTGGGTAAACGCCGGAGTCTGACGCTCCTTTTTAATGCCGAATATCTTTTCAACAAAGGTGCCGTAGATAAAATATCCGCCGAGCAACAGGCCGACACAGAGTAAAAACCAGGTCATAACGTCATCTCCCTTATTAGATGGCCGACAGTGTAAGAGGGTGATGCGTCGGGTATAGCGGGAAATGGGTCAGCGGTCGAAAACGAAGGGTAAGCGGTTGCCAGCGGGAGTGAACGATCGCTCACTCCCACTTGCCTGCTTTAATGGAAGCCGAATATCTGTTTCAGCGGTTTGAGGTAACGACGAGAGACCGGCACCCTGGCACCGGAGCGGGTGATGATCTCTCCTCCGGTATCCAGCAGCTCGATTTCGGCAATGGCACCGGGGGTCACCAGATACTGCCGGTGGCAGCGGACGAGCGGGGTTTTTTCCTCCATGACTTTCAGAGTCATGTGGGTGTGCACCTTTTCTTTGGCGGTGGCCACATGTACCCCACCGAGATCGCTATACACATATTCGACCTCCTGAACCGGCACCACCTTAAGGCGCTGGCCGCTGTAACAGGGCAGGTGTTCCAGCTGGCTCGGGGCCAGCTCACCGATTGCCTGTGGATGCAGATCGCGGCGTACTTTTTCCAGCGTGCGTTGCAGTCGCTGTTCATCTACCGGTTTGAGCAGGTAGTCGAAGGCATGCCGGTCAAAGGCCTGCACGGCAAATTGATCGTAGGCGGTCACGAATACCACCCGGGGCATGGTGGCCGGATCCAGCATGGCGATCAGTTCCATACCGGTAATTCTGGGCATCTGAATATCCAGAAAAATCAGCTGGGGTTTGAGCCGGCTGATGGCCTGCATCGCCTCGATGGCGTTACTGCACTGGCCGACAATCTCGATGTCATCGGCCTCGGCAAGCTGGGCTGCCAGTTCATCCCGGGCAAAGGGCTCGTCGTCGATAATCAGGCAGGTGATCATGATGCTGTTTCCGTGATGGGTAGACGAATCTCGACCCGGGTATATTCTCCGGGCTCACAGATGACATTCAGGCCGTAGTCCGGCCCGAACAGATTTTGAATACGCTTGTGCACCAGGTTCATACCCAGGCCATCCGAGTCTTTTCTGGGCTGATAAAGCCCCGCATTATCGGTCACCTCGAGTAGCAGAATATCCTCGCTCATGCTGGCAGCAACCTGAATCCGTCCGGTTTCGAGCAGGTGGGATGTACCGTGTTTGACGGCATTTTCGATAATCGGCTGCAGGGTAAAGGCCGGTACCTGAATGCCGAGCAGTGATTCGGGAAGCTGAATGTCAACCTGCAGTTTATCGATGAAACGGGCCTTCTCGATGGTCAGATAAGCGTGAATATGCTCCAGTTCATCACCGAGTGTCACCAGGCCGGTAGTACGCTTGAGGTTTATACGCAGAAACTGACTCAGTTGCTGCAGTAACTGCCGGGCCTTGTTGGGATCCTGCCGGGTGATGGCGCCTATGGTGCCGAGCGCATTGAACAAAAAATGCGGGTTGACCTGGGCCTGCAACAGCTTGAGTTCGGCCTGGGTCAGCAGGCTCTGCTGTTGCATAAAGCGCCCGAAGAGGATCTGGTTGGACAGCAGTCGGGCAATGCCTTCGCCCAAGGTGCGGTTGATATTGAGGAACAGCTTGTTCTTCGGCTCGTACAACTTGATGGTGCCGATGACTTCATTGTCGCTTCTGAGCGGGATCACCAGGCTGGAGCCCAGGGTGCAATGGGGCGACATGGAGCAGGCGTAGGGGGTTTCCACCCCGTCGGCAAACATCACCTTGTTGTGGTTGATGGCGTCCAGGGTCATCCGGGAGGAAATCGGCGCGCCGGGCAGGTGATGATCGGCGCCGATGCCGATAAAGGCCAGCAGCTTGTCTCTGTCGGTAATGGCCACGGCCCCGACTTTGGTTTCCTCTATCAGGATGCGGGCCACCTGGGCGCTGCTTTCTTCGTTAAAGCCCTTGCTGAGCAGACCCACGCTGCGTTCGGCGATTTTCAGCGCCTTGGTGGAAAAGGCGGAGGACAATTTGTCGAACATGGTTTTCTGATCGCGGATCATGCTCATGAACAGGGCGGCCCCCACCGAGTTGACCAGCAGCATGGACGGCGCGATCTGAATAACCAGCGCCAGCGCCTCATCAAAGGGGCGGGCGAGCAGCAGTATGATGCTCATTTGCATGACTTCGGCGCCCAGTGTGAGCAGGCACACCCGCAAGGGGTTGAAAATCAGCTCGCTTCTGCCGGTGCGCCGCAGGTAAAGGCTGACCAGGCCGGCAGAGAGTCCTTCAAGGGTGGTGGCCACGGCGCAGGCCAGATCGGTAAAGCCGCCCAAGCTGTAGCGGTGCAGCCCGCCGGTCAGCCCGACCAAAAAGCCGGTGACCGGGCCGCCGAGCAGACCGCCCAGCACGGCGCCCATGGCCCGGGTATTGGCGATGGCGCCATGGGTTTGTTCACCGAAGTAGGTCGCCATGACACAAAAGCCGGAAAACACCAGATAGATGAAAATCTTGTGAGGCAAGCGGGTAGAGGCTTCGGTAAACAGCTTGAACAGCGGCGTTTTACTGACCAGGTAAACGATCACCAGGTACAGGGACATCTGCTGGATCAGTAGCAGGATGAGCGACATTGTGGTTCCTTGACGGCGGGGGCTGGCGCTGATTTTATAATAGTCTTCGGCCGCCGCACACCGGCCCGGCCGGATCCCTTCACCTTCTACGGCCAGTTGTCTGCCAGTCCGTTTAGTGTGGCCTGCAGCAGCGGCGTGATGGGCGCATTCAGCTTGAGGCCGAGCGGCTCATCGGCCCGGGTTTTGCCCAGGGTGAGGAAGGTGAAATCGTCAATCCTTTTGGGCAGGACGGTAAGCCTTCAGACCCGTTCCTTGAGCACGGAAGCCAGCGTATCCATTAATTTAAAGCCATTGGTCTTTTTATAAACAAACATTAAGCACAGGGCGGATAATACTATCGCTTCTGCCTCTTCACAGTCGCTTTCTTCCTTGGCTATCTTGCTGACTGCAGTATGAACTCTCATCGAAACATGCTCGTCCTGATCGCTGATAAAAGCGGCATGTACGGCTGTCATCAGCGCTCTGTCATAGTTGACGCCAAGCAGCTTTGAATAGTTTCTGGCATGCTTTTCACACTCTTTTGTTTTCATTGACTGAATGGCTTCGGCCATTGCTTTTTCATCAAGCTTCAGCAGTTCACGGGTTTTCATCTTTTATAAATCTCTTTCGGTTTGCCATTGGTTTATCATCATATTTATAACAAATACGGCAAGGGCTGATGCCCAATATCTCTACTCTGGCCGGCCTTATCTGGTCGGTGGCCGATCTGCTGAGCAAGGACCAGGAAATAAGCAACTTCATGACAGTGTGGTAGGTTGTGATGAGCGAAGCGAATCCCGACACATGCAGGCGGCTGTGAAATGTTGGAATTCGCCAAGGCTCATTCCATGTCTACCGAACGTTCAAGGAGCAGAGGCATCCCCCGAGTATCCCAAGAACTTTTTAGTCGCGTGGGAAAGCGGCACATAAGCGGCACAAAAAAAGCCAGCGCATTGATGCAGCTGGCTTTTTTCAGTGTTTATATGGTGGCCCCTCCCAGACTTGAACTGGGGACCTAACGATTATGAGTCGTGTGCTCTAACCAACTGAGCTAAGGGGCCAAAAGTGGAGCTGATTATAGGGAAAGCCGTCTTGGCTGTCCAGTAGAGGGCGACCCATATCAGTTTGATTTTTAAACGGTTGGCACGTGAGCCGGAAAAGAGAAAGGGCGCCGAGGCGCCCTTTGATTGTTCCGTGGTGCTGGGCTTACTCGTCGAGGAAGCTGCGCAGTACTTCGGAGCGGCTGGGATGGCGCAGTTTGCGCAATGCCTTGGCTTCGATCTGGCGGATACGCTCGCGGGTCACGTCAAACTGCTTGCCCACTTCTTCCAGGGTATGGTCGGTGTTCATGTCGATACCGAAGCGCATGCGCAGTACCTTGGCTTCCCGGGCGGTCAGGCCCGAGAGTACGTCCTTGGTGGCATTACGCAGGCTTTCGCTGGTGGCCTGGTCTGCAGGCAAGGACAGGGTGGTGTCCTCGATAAAGTCGCCCAGATGGGAATCTTCATCGTCGCCGATGGGCGTTTCCATCGAGATGGGCTCTTTGGCGATTTTCAGCACCTTGCGGATCTTGTCTTCCGGCATGGCCATGCGATGAGCCAGCTCTTCCGGGGTCGGTTCGCGACCCATTTCCTGCAGCATCTGGCGGGAAATACGGTTGAGCTTGTTGATGGTCTCGATCATGTGCACCGGGATACGGATGGTACGGGCCTGATCCGCGATGGAGCGGGTAATGGCCTGACGGATCCACCAGGTGGCGTAGGTCGAAAACTTGTAGCCGCGCCGATATTCAAACTTGTCCACTGCCTTCATCAGACCTATGTTGCCTTCCTGGATCAGATCCAGGAACTGCAGGCCACGGTTGGTGTATTTCTTGGCGATGGAAATAACCAGGCGCAGGTTGGCTTCAACCATTTCCTTCTTGGCGCGACGGGCCTTGGCCTCGCCGATGCTCATGCGACGGTTGATGTCCTTGATCTGCGAGATGGTCAGGCCGGTTTCTTCTTCTACCAGCTTGAGCTTGCCGATGGAGCGCAGCACGTCTTCGGCCACGTCTTCCATCTTCACCGACCAGGTTTTACCGGCAGCCAGCTGCTTGTTGAACCATTCCTGCTCGCTTTCGTGTTGAGCAAAGGCCTGCACGAAGGTCTTCTTCGGCATTTTGCACTGCTCTACACACAACTTGAGGATGAGGCGTTCCTGGATGCGAACGCGCTCCATGGTGTTACGCATGGCATTGACCAGGCGATCGAACTGCTTGGGCACCAGCCGGAATTCGCGGAAGATATAGGCGAGTTCGGCGATCTGCTCGGCGGCCTCTTTGGAGGTACGGCCCTTGGCTTCGATGGTGGCGCGCATGATTTCGTACTGTTCGCGCAAGGCGCCGAACTTTTCGCGAGCCTGCTCGGGATCGGGGCCGGTGTCGACTTCCTCTTCTTCTTCGTCGTCTTTGTCTTTTTCTTCGTCGTCGTCTTCGTCTTCCAGCTCCTTCTCACTCAGCTCGGAACCGATGTGAGTGGCGGTGGGGGCGACGGTGTCGACGGCATCCGGATCGAGAAAGCCGGAGATGATGTCGCTCAATTTGATATCACCGGCTTCGAAACGGTCGAACTGATCGAGCAGAGAGGTGATGGTCTCGGGGTATTCGGACACCGAGCTCTGTACCTGATTGATGCCTTCTTCAATCCGTTTGGCGATGTCGATTTCGCCTTCCCGGGTCAGCAGTTCAACGGTACCCATTTCGCGCATGTACATGCGCACCGGATCCGTGGTGCGGCCAATTTCCGACTCGACGGAAGCCAGCGCCTGGGCGGCGGCCTCGGCGGCGTCTTCGTCGGCGGTGGTTTCAGACATCATCAGATCATCGGCATCGGGGGCGCTTTCCACCACCTGAATGCCCATGTCATTGATCATCTGAATAATATCTTCGATTTGATCGGAATCGACGATATCCTGAGGAAGATGATCGTTTACCTCGGCATAGGTCAGGTAACCCTGTTCTTTACCTTTGGCAACGAGAAGTTTAAGCTGAGACTGCGGGGTTTGCTCCATAGAACTCGTCCGGTTAGATGTGCAAGAGGGTGTAGGCATTAGGCACTCTTTTATGGCGCGCAAGTAGCCGATTATAACAAAATTTGACCAGCCTCGCTATGCTGGTCCGAGCTTGCCAACACGCCTCGCCTTCATAAACGGTGAGAGTGCTGCAGCGTTCAATGGTTCATCATTACCCGTTTGCCGGGCCTGTTTTACGATATTGGGGTGTCACGCCCACTTTTCAATGTTCAGCCGCTGCCACCCTTGCTTTCGCTGAGCAACAACAGTAATTCCTGTTTTTCTGCCGAGGTCAGTCCGTGCTGGCTGCTTTTTCGTTGCAGGGATTCGATGCGGCTGGCCAGATACTCGTTGATCAACACCACGAAGATATCCTGCAGCTCCTGCTCGATATGATCGCCTGCAAACAGGCCTTCGGCCATGGCCAGCCGCGCCAGCGCCGGTTCGGCTTCATGACCGCGCCAGTGTTCAAGCAACTGGGCCGTGGTCATTTCCGGCCGCTGTTGTACCTGAGCCAACAAGGTCTGCAGCAGCCCCATGCCGGGTAATGGCAATTCGGCCAGCTCGGGCATGGCCGGTAGTCTGGCAGCGGCAGCCGGATATTGTAGCACAAGGGCAATGGCCCGGCGAAGAGGGGTCAGCTTTATCTTTTTGCTGGCCTGTCTGACCTGGGTGGCCGGCTCGGTGCCGCTCTTCTGCAAACGCCCGAACAGCTCTCGTACTCGTCGTTCGTTTTCGCCCCAGTTCAGCTGGCGTGAAAGGTGAGTGATCAGGCCCTCACGGGTAAAGCCTTCCGGCACTCGAAGAATGGCTTCCGCCGCCTTGTTGGCCAGTTCGTGCTGGCCGGCGTCACCGCTCATGGTGTCCTGAGCTAGACGCTCGAACAGGAAGTCGCCGAAGTCCTGAGCCTGGTTCAGTTGCTGCTCAAAGGCGGGTGCGCCGAGTTTGCGTACCAGGGTATCGGGATCTTCACCATCGGGCAGAAACACGAATTTCAGGCTGCGGCCATCCTGCATCAGCGGCAGGGCGTTTTCCAATGCCCGCCAGGCGGCCTCGCGTCCGGCCCTGTCACCATCGTAGCAGCAGATCACCTCGCGGGTGGTGCGGAACAGCAGTTGCAGATGCTCGGGCGTGGTAGAGGTGCCCAGGCTAGCCACGGCATAGTCGATGCCAAACTGGGCCAGCGCCACCACATCCATGTAGCCTTCCACCACCAGGATGCGATCCGGGTTACGGTGGGCTTGGCGAACTTCATAGAGGCCATACAGTTCGCGGCCCTTGTGAAACACCGGCGTTTCCGGCGAGTTCAGATATTTCGGGGTGCCGTCACCCAGCACCCGGCCGCCGAAGCCGATTACCCGGCCGCGTCGGTCGTGAATGGGAAACATGACGCGATCGCGAAAACGGTCGTAGACCCGGCCATTGTCGCTTTGCAGCAGCATGCCGCCTTCAATCAGCTGCCGTTCGGCCTCCGGATTGCGGGCAAACTGGCGTTTGACGCCGTCCCATTGATCCGGCACATAGCCGATGCCGAAGTGTTTGACCACCTCGCCGCTCAGGCCCCGGCCCTTGAGGTAGTTGATGGCAGCCCGGGACTGTCGCAGCTGCCCCTGATAGAAACGACTGATATCCTTGAGCTGGCCGTAGAGATCCTGGCGTACCGCCTTTGCCGCCGCCTGTTGTGCCGGAGACAGGGATGAGCCGCCGTTTTCTCGCGGAACCGTGACTCCGTGCATGCCGGCGAGTTCGTCGATGGCATCGAGAAATTCCAGTCCGTCATATTCCATCAGGAAGCCCAGCACGGTGCCGTGGGCGCCACAGCCGAAGCAATGGTAGAACTGTTTATCGGCACTGACGGTAAAGGAGGGGGATTTTTCGTTGTGAAAAGGGCAGCAGGCCTGATAGTTCTTGCCGGCTTTTTTCAGTTTTACCCGCTGATCGATAAGATCGACGATGTCGGTGCGGGCCAACAGATCGTCAATAAAAGATTGGGGGATTCTGCCTGTCATCATTCACCGGAAAGCGAAAAAAACAAAGCCGTGCTTCATGAAGAGGCACGGCCCGTCGGCAGGGAACAGCGTGAGCGCTTTAAGCCAGTCTGGCTTTGATGCTGGCGCTGACCTTGCCCATATCTGCACGTCCCTGGATTTGCGGTTTGAGCACCGCCATCACTTTGCCCATATCCTGCATGCCGGTGGCACCGGTATCGGCGATGGCTTGCGTCAGCAAGGCATCCAGTTCGTCTGCGGTCAGAGGTTGCGGCAGGAATTCCTGCAGCACCACGATTTCCTGGCGTTCACCATCGGCCAGCTCCTGACGACCGGCCTGCTCGAACTGAGTGGCGGCGTCTTTACGCTGTTTCACCATTTTGGTGACGATGGTGATGATGGCGTCATCATCCAGGGTCTCGCGGCTGTCTATCTCTTTTTGTTTGATCTCTGCCAGCAGCATACGCAAGGTGCCGAGGCGCGCCTTGTTTCTGGCACGCATGGCAATCTTTTGTTGCTCCGACAGCTGGTCTTTTAAAGACATGAGATCAAATACAACTTAGTACAGACGAGTACGACGTGCGTTTTCACGAGCCAGTTTCTTGGCATGACGCTTAACAGCAGCAGCCTTGGCGCGCTTGCGTTCGGTAGTCGGCTTCTCGTAGTGCTCGCGACGACGCACTTCAGACAGAATACCGGCCTTTTCGCAGGAACGCTTGAAACGACGCAGGGCTACGTCGAAGGGCTCGTTTTCACGTACTTTAATTACTGGCATGTGCCTCTCACCTCGGTTAACTGGCCTGTCACCGACCAGTTTGACTAATAAAAATGGTGCGAAATTCTACTCTGAACCGGAACCTAAAGTAAAGTCCGGCAGCCCTTCGCTGGTTAAAAAATCACGGGGAGGGTAACATAGCCCCCTCTTTTTCAACAGCCTTGAATGATTAGACCGACATGCGTGTATTAGGTATAGAAACCTCCTGTGATGAAACCGGCATCGCCATCTATGACGACCAACTCGGTATCATGGCTCACCAGTTATACAGCCAGGTCGCGCTGCATGCGGACTATGGTGGCGTGGTGCCCGAACTGGCCAGCCGGGATCATATTCGCAAGACGATTCCGTTGATCGAGGCCGCCCTGGCCGACGCCGGCTGTAGCAAAGACGATATCGACGGTGTGGCCTATACCGCCGGCCCCGGCCTGATGGGCGCACTATTGGTGGGGGCCACCATAGGCCGCAGCCTGGCCTTTGCCTGGAACAAGCCGGCGGTGGCGGTGCACCACATGGAAGGCCACCTGCTGGCCCCCATGCTGGAAGAGCGGGTGCCGGCCTTTCCGTTTGTCGCCCTGCTGGTGTCCGGTGGACACACCCTGCTGGTGCGGGTGGACGGCATCGGCCGCTATCAAATTATGGGAGAGTCGGTCGATGATGCGGCCGGCGAGGCCTTCGATAAGACCGCCAAGCTGATGGGGCTGGATTACCCCGGCGGGCCGCGCCTGGCCAAACTGGCCGAGCAGGGCCGGCCCAATCGCTTCAAATTTCCGCGGCCCATGACCGACCGACCCGGGCTGGACTTCAGTTTTTCCGGCCTCAAGACCGCCACCGCCACCACCATTGCCGCCGAAGGCAATGATGAGCAGACCCGGGCCGACATTGCCCACGCCTTTCAGCAGGCGGTGGTGGATACCCTGGCCATCAAGTGCAAGCGCGCATTGCAGCAGACCGGGCTTAATCGGCTGGTGGTGGCCGGTGGCGTCAGTGCGAATGTCTCGTTACGTCAGCAGCTGGCAGCGCTGATGACCGGCCTGAAGGGCGAGGTGTTTTATCCGCGTAACGAATACTGTACCGACAACGGGGCCATGATTGCCTTCGCCGGTCTGCAACGACTGAAAGCCGGTGAGACCGAGCCGCTGGCGGTGCGAGCCCGGCCGCGCTGGCCGCTGGATGAATTAACGTCTGTGGATTAAGGGCTGAGTGCCCTTGTAGCCGCTGCTTTAGCTGCGAAATACTGCGCAACAGGATGGTTTTAAATCTGAATCCAAAGTCCTGACTTAATCTGGAAGATGAAAAAAGCGGTGAAGGGTAGCGCTTGTGCATCAGATCCGGCGCTGCCGAATTTAGCAGCTAAAGCAGCTACTACATCCGTGCAATATGTCGTCCGCCTTCACCCTTTACTCTTCACCTGTTTTATCGGCGCGTTTGAATTTATCTAAAATCGGTTTTTCTTGCCGGTGATACAGACGACTGATATTACGGTGATGGCGCAGTATAATCAGGCAGGAGAGCAGGGCGACCGCCAGGGTATATTCCGGTTTGATGAAATAGACATAGAGCGGTGCCACCAGGGCGGTAATGAGTGATGCCAGCGAGGAATAGCGAAACAGTCCCAGGCACAACAGCCAGGTCAGCAGCATCAGGCCGGCCATGTCCATGCCCAGTGGCAGCAGGGTGCCGAGGGCGGTGGCCACACCTTTACCACCACGAAAGTGGAAAAACAGCGGGAACATGTGCCCTAGGCAGGCGGCCATGCCAATCAGCGCCAGATACAAGGGGCTGATGTCCAGAAACCAGCCCAGATAGACCGGCACCGTGCCCTTGAGAATATCGAGCAACAGCACCCAGACCGCGGCACTGCGGTTGCCGGTCCGCAGCACATTGGTGGCTCCGGGGTTGCCCGAACCATGCTGGCGCGGGTCCGGCAGGCGGTAAAGGCGAGAGATCAAGACGGCACTGGAGATGGATCCCCCCAGATAGGCGAGCATGATCATAAACAGGGTGAGGGCCGTCATTCTCGGTTTATACCTCGGGGTCAATCCGTTACTATTGCGCGCTTAAACCGAACTACCGGCTGGGCTGGCAGGGCCAGCGGGGCCCGGTCGCCGAAGATAGCCACAGCTTAACAGAAGATAGAGATGATGGATAAAGTGTTTGTGCAAGGCCTGGAAGTGCTGACCACCATAGGTGCCTATGAGTGGGAAAAGGGGATACGTCAGAAGCTCCGCTTCGATCTGGAGATGGGATATGACATTCGGCCTGCGGCGCTGGGCGATGATCTCGACAAGGCGCTGGATTACGCCGCCCTGTCCAAGAAAGTCACGCATCATGCTGAACAAAATCATGTGGAGCTGGTCGAAACCATGGCCGAACAGATAGCCCAGCTGATCCTGACGGAGTTTTCGGTTCACTCGGTAAAAGTTCGGCTGACCAAGCCGGGTGCGGTGGCCAATGCCGCCGGAGTTGGCGTGGAAATAGAGCGCTTTGCTCATGATGGTCCCATGGGTTGAGACATCATTAAAGCGTCATGAAATACGGCTAGCCTGCGGGCATAACCGATTAAAGGAATAGATACATGGAAGTGCACGTCATACTGCTCGCCCTCATTCAGGGGGTTACCGAATTTCTTCCCATCTCCAGCTCGGCGCACCTGATCCTGCCCTCGGTGTTGCTGGGCTGGCGCGACCAGGGCCTGGCCTTCGACGTGGCGGTGCATCTGGGCAGCCTGCTGGCGGTGTTGTATTACTTCCGCAAGGAAGTGGTCACCCTGACCCAGGCCTGGTCCGGCTCCTTGTGCGGCAAAGGACACAATGCCGAATCGCGGCTGGCCTGGAGCATAGTGCTGGCCACCATACCGGCCTGCGTGGTGGGGGCGCTGTTTGGCGGCATTATCGCCGACTATCTGCGTTCCGGCTGGGTGATTGCGTCTGCCACCGTGGTGTTTGGTTTGTTGCTGTGGGTCGCGGACAAGGCGGCAAAGCTGCACAAAGACGAATACCAGACCAGCTGGCGTGGCGCCCTGCTGTTGGGGTGTGCTCAGGCGCTGGCCCTGATCCCCGGCACTTCGCGTAGCGGCATTACCCTGACCGCGGGTCTGATGCTGGGCATGACCCGGGCCGCCGCCGCTCGATTCTCCTTTCTAATGTCGATCCCCATTATCTTTCTGGCCGGCAGCCATCAGGCGACCGGTTTAATCGGCTCCAGTCTGGCTATTCCCTGGTCGGCCATAGGCCTGGGCGTGGCGGTGTCTTTTGTCAGCGCCCTGACCTGCATTCATCTTTTTCTGGCGCTGCTCAACCGCCTTGGTGTCATGCCCTTCGTCTTGTATCGACTGGGGCTGGGTGCTGTGCTGTTCTGGATCATGGCCGGGCAACTTTAAGCCAACCACAGCCTGAGTTGCTGCAGGCGGGCGTCGGCTATGGCCTCGCCGATGGCCGGGCCTTTCAGGCCCCGGGCCACAAAAGGCGCGGCGGTAATGGTTCTCAGCTCGCACAGCCATTGCCACAGCTGTTCCCGCTGCGGGTAAGGACGTTGCTCGAAGCCGGTTCTGCCCTGCAAGTCCGCCTGGGCACACAAGAGTAACTGGGCGAAACGCTCGGGTTTGCGCCAGGCATCGGTATGCTGAAACAGCTCCAGCACCGCTTCGGCCTGTTCCGGCGCCGGATTGACCAGCCGATGCAGGTAGATATGCCAGCGGCTCATGAGCATGGCCAGCTCCCTGTGTTCTGTGGGTACCTTGAATCGTGCGCACAGCGCCGCTATCGGCACCATCCCCAGTTCACCGTGATCGTGGTGGCTGGGCCACCTGTCCGATGGGGTCAGCGCCTTGCCGAAGTCATGGCAGAGGGCGGCAAAGCGGCAGGGGAGTCCGGCGCCCAGCTCGGCGGCACGTTTGAGCACCATCATGGTATGCAGGCCGGTATCGATTTCCGGGTGCCACTGTTTCGGACCGGGCACACCGAACAGGGCATCCACTTCCGGAAACAGCACCTTGAGTGCCCCGCACTGGCGCAACACCTCGAAATACACCTGGGGGTGGTCGCTGGCCAGCGCCTTCTCCGTCTCTTTCCAGACCCGCTCTGGCGTCAGGGTGCCAAGCT
This sequence comes from Oceanisphaera litoralis, assembly GCF_016907015.1. Lineage (GTDB taxonomy): Bacteria > Pseudomonadota > Gammaproteobacteria > Enterobacterales > Aeromonadaceae > Oceanimonas > Oceanimonas litoralis. The sequence goes on along the minus strand of NZ_JAFBBE010000007.1, from coordinate 99,145 downwards.
CACCGCCGGCGGCCATCTGTTGCATCAGGGCCCGGGTGTCGTCGGCCACGGTAAACCCCTGGGCATGAAAGCGGGCGGCAAAGCGGGCTACCCGCAGTACCCGCAGCGGATCTTCACCGAAGGCGTCGGAGACATGGCGCAGTACTCTGGCTTCGATATCGGCCTGGCCGCCATAGGGGTCATGCAGCCTACCCTGCTGATCCCGGGCGATGGCATTGATGGTGAGATCCCGGCGCATCAGGTCTTCTTCCAGCGTCACCTCGGGGCCGAACTCGCAGATGAAGCCGGTGTAGCCCTGGCCCGATTTCCGTTCGGTACGGGCCAGCGCATATTCTTCCCTGCTTTTCGGGTGCAGAAAAACCGGAAAATCCTTGCCGACCTGGTTATAACCGAGCTCGACCAGTTGCTCGGGGGTGGCGCCCACCACCATGTAGTCTCGTTCCCTGACCTTCAGGCCCAGCAGTTCATCTCGTACTGCCCCCCCTACCAGATAGACTTCCACGCCCGCTTCTCCCCAAAGCCAAAACGGCCATTATAGCGGCTGAATATGAAAAAGGCGCTGCAGCGCCTTTGAGAATCATTTTCATCATGCTGTTTTCAGCCCTCGCTGGGCAGCCGGTTGCGAATAAGTGCAGCGAATTTCAACATGCGGGAGGCCTCAGCCTTCGCCCAGTGACAACAGGGTGGCGTTGCCGCCGATGGCGGTGGTGTTGTTGGTGATGGTCTTTTCGGTGATGAAGCGGGTCAGGTAGTGGGGGCCACCGGCCTTGGGGCCGGTGCCGGACAGGCCCTGGCCACCGAAGGGTTGCACCCCCACCATGGCGCCGATCTGATCCCGGTTGATATAGGCGTTACCCGCATCGATGCATTGGGCCACATAGTCGGCAAAGGACTCGTTACGGCTGTGAATGCCCAGGGTCAGGCCGTAACCGGTGTTATTGATATCATTGATCACCCGGTCGATGTCTTTGGCCTTGAAGCGCACCACATGCAGTATGGGACCGAACTGTTCTTTTTCCAGCTCGCCGATGGCGCTTATCTCCAGCGCCGTGGGCCGAATATAGAAGCCCTGGTCGCAGCCCTTGCCGAGCGGGGTCTGGGCGAGGAGTTTCCTGCCGGCGGCCTGCATCTTGCTCAGGTGAGCGTCCAGACCGGCCCGGGCGTCCTGATCGATCACCGGACCCACGTCGGTCGACCAGAGTGCCGGATCGGCCACGCTCAGCTCCTTCATGGCCCCTTTCAGTATCTCCAGCACCCGCTCGGCAATGTCGTCCTGCAGATAGAGTACCCGCAGGGCGGAACAGCGCTGGCCGGCACTCTGGAAGGCGGCGCGCACCACGTCCCGTACCACCTGCTCGGGCAGGGCGGTGGAGTCGACGACCATGGCATTCTGACCACCGGTTTCGGCGATCAGGGGGATGATGGCGCCTTTCCGCTTGGCCAGGGTCTGGTTGATCAGCTGGGCGGTGTCGGTGGATCCGGTAAAACAGACGCCGGCGATGCGCGGATCGGCGGTCAGCGTCGCCCCCACTGTGGCACCGTCGCCGGGCAGCAGCTGCAGCACATCGGCGGGAATGCCGGCCTGGTGGGCCAGGGTCGTGGCCAGATGAGCGATCAGACTGGTCTGCTCGGCGGGCTTGGCCAGCACCGTATTGCCGGTGGCCAGGGCGGCGGCTATCTGACCGAGGAAGATCGCCAGCGGAAAGTTCCAGGGGCTGATGCAGACGAAGGGGCCCCGGCCCTGGGCGAACAGCAGGTTCAGCTCGCCGGTGTAGCCGGGCAGCTTCTTTGGCTCCATCAGGCAGCGGGCCTCAACGGCATAGTAGCGGCAGAAATCCACCGCTTCACGCACCTCGTCGATACCGTCCTGCAACAGCTTGCCCGCCTCCCGGGTACAGAGGGAAATAAATTCGTCCCGGTGTTCCTCCAGCAGATCCGCCAGCTTTTCCAGGGCCTGGGCACGGGCCTCTACCGGGGTGTTGCGCCAGCCCTTGAAGGCGGCCTGCGCCTTGCCGACGGCCAGCTCGACCGTGGCCTTGTCGGCAAAATAGACCTGGCCAACCTGCCGGCTGTGATCCTGCGGGCTCAGTACTGCGTTGCCGGTCCCCGTCGTGAGCGTCTTGCCACCGATGATGGGACCGGCCTGCCAGGCCTTGCTCGCCAGTTGATCCAGCGCGGTGAAGAAAGGGGCGCGCATGTCCTCGATATTCATGTTCAGCCCCCGGGAGTTCTTCCGGTCGGGGAAGATGGCCGGCGGCAGCGGTATCTTGTCGTTGGCCAGGCTGCGGTATTCCGCCAGGCTGGTCAGCGGGTGGGTGATCAGGGTGTCGATGGGGGTATTGGGATCCACCAGCTTGTGCACGAAGGAGGTATTGGCGCCGTTTTCCAGCAGGCGACGCACCAGGTAGGGCAGCAGATCCTTGTGCGCACCGACCGGCGCATAGATGCGGCAATTCAGTCCCGGGTGTTCGGCCAGCACGGCGTTATACAATTCCTCGCCCATGCCGTGCAGCCGCTGAAATTCGACGTTTCGCTCCCCGGCCATGGACATCACCGACACCACCGTATGGGCATTGTGGGTGGCAAACTGGGGATAGATGGCGCCATCGGTGGCGTCACTCAGCAGATAGCGGGCACAGGCCAGGTAGGACACATCGGTGCCGGCCTTGCGGGTATAGACGGGGTAACCGTCGATGCCGGCCTGCTGGCAGAGCTTGATTTCGCTGTCCCAGTAGGCGCCTTTCACCAGACGCACCGGGATTTCATCTCCCTGACTGCGCGACAGGGCGGTCAGCCAGCACAGTACCGGCAGGGCGCGTTTGGAATAGGCCTGGATCACCAGCCCCAGGCCGCCCCAGCCCTGGTTGATATCCGAACGATAAAGGGATTCGAAAAGATCCAGTGACAGCTCCAGCCGATCCATTTCTTCCGCATCTATGGTGATGAATACATCCAGTTGGCGGGCCTGTTCCAGCAGGCCGAGTACGGCGTCATACAGCTCGGTCAGTACCCGCTCCCGGTTGGCTTCTTCATAGCGGGGATGCAGGGCCGACAGTTTGATGGAAATGGAAGGGCGGGGCACCTTGGGGTTGTTCAGCTTTTCGGCGCCGACGGTAGTGATGGCGTTGGCGTAATCGGCTCGGTATTTCTCGGCATCATCGGCGGTCATCGCCGCCTCGCCCAGCATGTCGTAGGAGTGGGTATAGCCCAGATCACGGGACTTGCGGCTGGCCTTGAGCGCCTCCTTGATATCCCGCCCCAGCACGAACTGCTTGCCCATTATCTTCATGGCCGCATACATGGCGGAACGTACCATGGGCTCGCCCATGCGGTTGATCATGCGGTTGAGCACATTGGCCGGGTTACCGTCCAGCTTCTTGTCCATGCGCACTATCTTGCCGGTCAGCATCAGGCCCCAGGTGGAAGCGTTGACCAGAGTGGAGTCGCTCTGGCGAAAATGTCTGGCCCAGTCGGCGCCGGACAGCTTGTCTTTAATCAACTCATCGGCGGTATGACTGTCGGGAATGCGCAGCAGGGCTTCGGCCAGGCACATCAGGATGATGCCTTCCTGGGTATCCAGGCTGTATTGCTGCAAAAAGGCGTCTATGCCGTCACCGCCGTCGCTTTCTTCCCGCACTCGGGTGACCAGCCGGCGGGATTGCTGATTGATCTGCGCCAGGGTCTGACCGCTGGCGGGCACCTGCTCCAGCAGGGCGGCCAGATAGGTGTTCTCGTCGACAATGTAGTTCCGGGTGATATCCTGGCGCAGGGACGGCAGATCCCTGGGGGCATAGCCGGGGGCAAAGACGGTGGCGGCAGTAAACATGGCGATGGTTCCTGAAGTTGCTTGGGACTATGCCAGCCCAGCCGGGCGGGCCATGGACGGATTGTTGATGTATAGGGTGTTACGGTCGGTGTTCGTATACGAAAGCCGTGCTGTAAATCACTATCAATATAGTCGAACCGGTGGCTGGGTGGCGGCGACAGCTTGCCAGCGGATCCTGCCCCTCTATAATGCAACTTCATTCCTGTCAGTGGTAACCAAACAAAGTGCACTATCAACGTCTTCCCAAGGGCCCGTTTGCCCTGTCCGTGGTTTATATGATCACCGGCGCCTCCATTGCCGCTTCCATGGTGTTTTCTCTCCTGTTGTTCCTGTCGCTGGAACAGGGCCTGCTGATGAAGCTGATGTTTGGCGGCCTGGCACTGGTGTTCGAGGTGGGCAAGTTTTATATCTGGTATGAAATGGGCGAACGAGCCAACCGCGGTGATTCGATGGGCACCCTGAAGGCGCTCTGTTTCTATGGGGTATTGGCGGGTCTTTCCATCGCCGGCAGTGTTGGCGGTATCAACGCCGCCACCAATACCCTGATGAAGGGGGATGAGGCCAAGGCGGCCGAGGTGCAGAGCTATAACGACAAGATAGTGGCCCTGGATCGGGAAATCGAGATTAACGAGCAGGCGGCCCAGGCCTATATCGACATGAAACGGATTGCGAATGGCATGACCAACATGCTGGCACGCAATCAGGAGTTACGGGCCCGACAGGATGAACTGCGCCGGGAGCGGGATCGGGTCGCCATTACCAGCCAGAGCTCGCTGATGGGGCTGATGACCAGCCTGGCAGATGGTCTGGGCTGGCCGCTGGCGCGAGTGCAGTTTGGTATTGTCGCCGCCCTGTCTGTTTTGCTGGATTTCTTCGCCGCCTTCTTTATCTCTTTACTGGGAGAAGAAACCCGCTTCCGGCGCAGCCAGAGAAAACAGGAGCAGCAAGTACAAGCAGAAACCCCTCCGGCTGAGCCTGCATTGCCGGCCCGTCCGGATTATTACCATGAACTGGTAGCCCGATTACAGGCGGGTGAGCTGCGCTGTGCCAAGGGCGCCGTGTCGCGCATGCTGGAGAAGCCGATGGAAGAAGTGGAAGATATCTTTCACTGGTTGCAGCAAGACGGCATCGTCCACCGCAAGCCCAATCGGCACTTCGCCCTGAGCCAGCAAACAACACAGCCGTAAGCTTTAAGCCGTAAGTAAAACAAGAAAAAAGCCATAAGCCGCACCCACAAACAACTCGGGCAGCTTATGGCTTGCAGCAGACAGCTTACAGCCTTGTCTGGCCTCAGTTCATCCAGCGGCCCTGATTACGCCTGCGGCGCAGGGGAATCATGGGCAGCAAGATCCCGAACAGAACACCGGCACCGGCCACCAGGCCACCATTCAGCAGCCAGTCCAGCCGCATCTTGTGTTCCTTGTCATCCATCAGGCTGGTCAGGCGCTGGTTTTCACTTTCCAGCCTGGCATGCTGCTGGCGCAGTTCGTTGAGCTGTTCGTGCACCTGGCTCAGTTCCTGCTCCTGCTGCTGTAGCCGGGAGGTTTTATCCTGCATATCCAGCTCATGGCGTTCGTCGACGGAGGCGAGCAGTTGTTTGGTGCTGGTCAGCTCCTCTTCCAGCAACGGCAGCCGGGAGCGAAAGCTTTCCTCTGTCTGTACAAAGTCGCCATTGACCCAACCGGTACGGCCATCGGCGTCACGAATCTGCACGTATTTGGTCTCGGCATCGCTGTTCAGTTGCTCGACCGGCTCGCCCGCATTGACGGTGCCGATGATACGGAACTGGTTGCTGGGGCCGCTGTGCAGATAGGTGTACACGTTATCGGAAATGTAGCGATTGGCGGCCTCGGCTACGCCGAGCCATGGCAGGTAGCACAGCAATGCCACAAGAAGTTTTGATTTCACCTGGGATTCCTTCATTTTCAACAATCCATTCTTCAGAAGTCACTCTCAACATTGAAGTCATGGTAATGGGTGCCGAGGGGGAGGACAAGAACAAGGGGGCCTATGCCCCCCTGAAGTCAGTGCTTAATTGAAGAACCACTGAATAAGATAGAAGAACACAATCGCCAGTATGGCACCGGCGGGCAGGGTGACTATCCAGGACACGGCGATATTACGCAGCACACTCAGGTTGAGGGCGGCAATACCGCGCGCCAGTCCTACCCCGACCACGCCCCCCACCAGGGTCTGGGTGGTGGAAATAGGCAGGCCGGTGCCGGAGGCGATCACCACGGTCGCAGCGGTGGCCAGCTGGGCGGCAAAACCACGACTGGGAGTCAGGTGGGTAATGCCGGTACCGACCGTGGCCATCACCTTGTGACCGAGCGAAGCCAGGCCGATGACGATACCAATGCCGCCCAGCGGCAGTATCCACCAGGCGATGGTCGCCTTACTGGCGATCTGGCCGGCGCTTTCCACCGTGCTGACCACTGCGGCCAGCGGACCTATGGCATTGGCCACGTCGTTGGAGCCGTGGGCAAAGGCCATGGCACAGGCGGTGATCACCATCAGGATGCCGAACACCTTCTCCACGTTGGAGTAATGCATGTCCTTGTCATCGCTGGGGTTGTACTGCTGACGCTTGATATAGACGGCGCTCAGTGCGGCCAGTGCCAGGGAAGCCAGTACCGACAGGCCCCAGCCCTGTACATCGGTCATTTCCAGACCCACATGCTTGAGTCCCTTCTTCATGGTCACCAGGCTGACGACCATGGCGGTAAAGAAGATATACAGGGGCACATAGCGTTTGGCGGCTTCAAGCGGCTTGTCGGCATTGAAGATCAGCCGTTGCACGCTGATGAAGGTGAAGTAGGCCAGTACGCCGGACAGGGCGGGAGTCACAATCCAGGAGCCGATGATACCGAGCACCATGGTCCACTGGACGGCGTCCGAACCCAGGGAGACCAGGGCGAAACCGATAATGGCGCCGACGATGGAGTGGGTGGTGGACACCGGCCAGCCGAAGCAGGAGGCCAGCAGCAGCCAGCTGCCGGCCGCCAGCAGCGAGGCAATCATGCCGAACACCAGCAGATCGGGATGCCCGTCGAAGGCGCTGACATCTATGATGCCCTTGCGGATGGTGGAGGTGACCTCGCCGCCGGCCAGATAGGCGCCGGCAAATTCGAAGATCATGGCGATGATGATCGCCTGTTTGATGGTCAGTGAGCGGGTGCCTACCGAGGTGCCCATGGCGTTGGCCACATCGTTGGCACCGATACCCCAGGCCATGAAAAGACCGAATACGGCGGCGATAATAATCAGCGTGGTGCCGTAGTTAGCGATGATATCCATTGTTATACCTTTGTTATTTCACTCAGGAACGGGACAGCATCAGTTCCAGACGGGAGCCCACCCGTTCGGCCTGATCTGCCAGGTCGCCGACCCATTCGAGTATCTTGTACAGGAACATGACATCGATGGGGTTATAGCCATCTTCGATGGCCTGCAGCTGTTTGCGTAGCTTGGCTTGCATCACATCGGTATCATCTTCGATCAGGTCGAGCTGGTGTATCATCTCGGACACCAGATCCAGCTCCCGACCCTTGAAACCGGTTTCCAGCAACTCGTCGAGCTCGTCAATGGCCTTGGCCGCCTGCGCGGTCGCATCGATGCACCGGCCGAGGTAGTCCATAAAGGCGGGTTTGAGTTGCGGTGGAATACTCATCTGACGACCGACCATGCGGCCGGCGATGTCTTTCGCCTTGTTGGCGATCTTGTCCTGCTGGGTGAGCAGTTCCAGCATGTCGGTACGCTCGACCGGCATGAAGAGGCCGCGAGGGAGCTTGAGGCGAATTTCTCGTTTCAGCGTGTCGGCTTCCCGTTCGAGCTGGGAAATGCGTCGTTGAACGATCTCGGCTTGTGCCCAGTCCTGCTCCCACATGGCGTCGAAGAAGGGAACCAATTGTTGTGCAGCTTCGTGGACTTTCATCACATGCTTCTGCAAGGGCTTGATCGGGGACTTGGCAAAGAGTCCTAAAATAGTATTTACTGGCATGGCCAACCCTGTTTCGGTGAAAAAACACTCGATACATTAAAGTGGCGCGAATGGTAACTTAACTATAAAGGCAAGAAAACAGCATTTTCATAAAACTGTCATGTTAATGTGGTAGCTGCTTTCCCTTTCCACTATCAAATCAAAAGGTTGGGACTTCCGGACACCCTTATGGATACAGAAATCGAACTCAAGTTTCTTGTCTCACCCGATGTGGCCAATCGGCTACCCACACTGTTGCAAGCTTACCAAGTTCTCAAACAGGACCAGCAACACCTGGCCAACACCTATTTCGATACCGCCGATCTGGCGCTGCGCAAGATGGATGCCGGTCTGCGCATTCGCAGTCAGAACGGGGAGATGGAGCAAACCGTCAAGCTGGCGGGTAGTCAGGTGGGTGGCCTGCATCAAAGGCCGGAATATAATGTGCCCCTGACGGTGCACACCCCGGATTTATCGCTGTTTCCCACCCGGATCTGGCCCAAGGGTGTGAACCCGGCGCAGATACAGCAGTCACTGCAGCCCCTGTTCAGCACCGATTTTCTGCGTCGGCGCTGGTTGCTGGTGATCGACGGCACCGAAATAGAGCTGGCACTGGACGAAGGGGAGGTACAGGCGGGAGAACGACGAGAACCGATTCACGAGTTGGAGCTGGAACTGGTCAAGGGCGACGCCTCCCAGCTGTTCGAGTTGGCCGACGCCCTGGTGAAAGAGGGAGGCTTGCGGCTGGGGGCGGTATCCAAGGCCAAGCGAGGCTACCAACTGGCGGGGCTCAGCCCCAGCCCCCGACTGCGAATGCTTGAACCCCTGGCCTTGCAACCGCAGGATGCCTGTGAGCAGACCATGGTCGCCTTGCTGCACCAGGGGTTACGCCACTGGCAGCATCATGAAGAAGGCTGGCTGGTCGAACCGGATCTGGAATGGCTGGTTCAGCTGAGAGAGGGGGTTTCTCTGGTACACCAGACCCTGCTGTTGTTCGGCGAGTTGGTATCGCACCGGGTCAACAGCGGCTGGATCGATGATCTGCTGTGGTTGCAGCAGCAGTTGTCCTGGCTGGATCGGGCGCAGATGCTGGCCCACCTGACCGGTGACAGAGGCCACTATCTGCGTCGACTGGACTGCCAGAAAACCCTGGTCGGCAAATTGATGGCGCAGCAGGCGCAGTTGCCCGACGAAGCCCGGCTGCGGGCCTTGTTTTACAGCCCCCGTTATGGACGTCTGCTGCTGGGACTGACTCACTGGTTGTACCGGCAGGACTGGCGAGCCGGATTGGCACCGGCGCAGACGGTCCAGTTGGCGGCCCCGGTGGCCAGCCTGGCCCGGAAACGGCTGGATGACAGCTGGCACACTCTGCGTCACAGTGCGCTGGGCAAGGCGGAGTTGAATGGTGCACAATACATACAGCAAAAGGGCAAGCTCAGACGCAATCTCATGGTCGGGCTCTGTTTCAGCGAGCTGTATCCGGAAGGGGAGCGGATGGCGTTTCGGATGCCCTGGCTCGACATACTGCGCGGCATCGAGGATCTGGACATGCTGTCGCCGCTGCTGGATCTGAGTGAGGATCTGGACGAGCAGGACGGCGCCGAGCTGGATGAGTGGCTGGCGCGTAAACAGCGTTTTCTGCTGGAGGCGCTGGAACAGTCCCGTGCCCAGGCGCTGTTGCTGCAACCCTACTGGTAATAAATTAACGTAGCAAACTGGCTATCAGCGCTAAGCTGTCAGCGATCAGCTAAAGATAAAAACACCGAGCCCAAGGGATCGGTGTTTTTCTTTCGGCTTAACGCTTCCGGCTGAAAGCTTTTTTAACTCACTTATCAAGCGATTGGCTGTAGCTCAGCAATTCGTCCATCACCCTGTGTTTGATTTCCAGCTGTTGTTCCGGCTGCAGGCCGTAGCGCTCGGCCAGATGAACATAATCTTCCGGGCTGAGTGACACCGTCAGTCGGGGACGCTTGGGTTTGTCGGCGGTAGGCAGGGTCAGAATATGGCGGATCTGATCCGAGGGACTCAGGCCGTTATCCAGCGCCTCTCTCCGGATCTGGTACTGCAGGGCCTCATCCATATCGAAGGCAACCTGCACCGCCTTGGCGGCGCGGACCGAGCTTTGCCATTTATCCGGCAGCTTGCGTTGCTTCATGAACGGCCCCTCAGTTGTTGCTCTAACCGTGCCAGCACCTGATCGGCACTGCGCACGGCTGTGGCTGCCGGTGTCGCCTCGGGCTCCGAGTCTGCCGCCTGTTGCTGCTCTCGTGCCCGTATGTCGGCCAGTGCCTGTTTGGCGTTGACCAGGGTCACCGCCGGGTGCCGGCGAATGGCGGCCATGGTCTTGCGTACACAGGCGGTGGTCTTGGCCATCGCCAGCTGGCGGCACAGATCGTGATAATGGCGCTCGGCACTCAGCCAGCGGCTCTGGTAGTAGCTGTGCCGTTTAAGCAGGCTGGCGAGCGTCAGCTGGCTGGCATCGAGGCGGTCTTCTTCGCGGGCCAGCTCGGTAGCCAGCCGGCGGGCCTGATCCTGCTCACCGGTAGCCAATGCAGTGAGCACCGCCTGTTCCCGCTCTGCCCGCTGCTGCTGCAACATCGGCAGTTGTCGGCGCAATTGCTCGATATCGAGGCCGAGCTGTTGGCACTGGCGTGCCAGCCCCTGCATATGTTGTTCGGCATGGCGAGCATCGCGCAGCAGCTGCACACAGACCCGATCCGGCTCCAGGCTGTCATTGTCCGGGTTATGCAGGCTACGCAGTACCTGACCCAGGGTGCTCATCGGCCGGCCCTCATAACAGAAACTCCGCCATGTCTTCGATCACTTCCAGGCAGTTGTCGCTCAACACCGCCAGTTCGTGTTCGATATCGGCCAGCGCGGAATGGAGCGACAGGGCGCCGAACACCACATACCAGTCATCGAGCCGGGCAAAGGCCGACAGCGGCATGGGAATGTTCATGTCGAGCATGGCCTCGAGCATGGCCTGGCGCCGGACTGGGTCCACTTGGCCTTCATCCCACAGGTAACTGATACAGAGGATCTGATCGTCGGAAACCGAAATAAACAGCGGCAGTTCTTCCCGCCCTTCGACCGTGACCTTGAGCACCTCGACGTCGCCGGAGATGGGAAAGCATTGAAAGCGAAAGCCGGTGGTCGATTGCTCGTCGAGCCGTTCGAGGTGGTGGCCGATAACTGAGAGATCCATCAAGAGGTCCTGACATAATAAGTCCGATACAGACTAAATCAGCTGTTACCCTCAGTGCAAGCCCGGGCTTCCCTGCACCGGGGCGGACGACAATCCGCATCGACGCACTGTGCAACGACGACAACAATGATAATCTGCCGTCAGACGCCGCCGACAAGGATACGTATATGGTTGATATGCCCTCCCTGCTGAAAACCCAGGCCGACCGGCACTGGTCCCGGTTCGAAGAAGGTGCCGCCGAGGTGGTGGCGCGCTTGAGCGAACCCCGCCGCACTCAGCTGCACACCCTGTTTGCCTGCAGCGATTTCGCCGCCGACAGCCTGTGCCGGCAGCCGGAACTGGCGCTGGAACTGGACGACGAGCAGGATCTGCACAACGCCGAACGCGCCGAGCGTTATCGGCCCGAGTTGGCACAATTGCTGGCCGGGGTGCACGACGAGCCCGGCCTGCAGCGAACCCTGCGCCGCTATCGCCGGCGCGAGCTGCTGCTGATCGCCTGGCGCGAGATGCTGCTGGGTGCCGAGGTGGAAGAAAGCTTCGTGCATATTTCGGCGCTGGCCGATGCCCTGATTGTGGCCGCCTATCGCTGGTGGTATCAACGGCAGTGCGCCGAGCTGGGCACCCCCACCGACGGCGAAGGCAATGCCGTGCCCATGCTGATCCTGGGCATGGGCAAGCTGGGCGGACGCGAGCTGAACTTTTCTTCCGATATCGACCTCATTTTCACCTTTCCCCATAACGGCGTGACCCGGGGCGGGCGCCGCGAGCTGGCCAATCAGCAGTTCTTTATCCGTCTGGGGCAGAAACTGGTCAACGCCCTGCACCAGACCACGGTCGACGGTCAGGTCTACCGGGTCGATATGCGGTTGCGCCCCTTCGGCGAGTCGGGGCCCTTGGCGGTGAGTTTTGCCGCCATGGAGGATTACTACCAGCATCATGGCCGCACCTGGGAGCGTTATGCCATGGTCAAGGCGCGTATCCTCAACGACGAGGGCGACTACAGCGCCGAGCTGCGCGCCATGCTCAAGCCCTTCGTCTTTCGCCGCTATATCGACTTCGGGGTGATCGACTCCCTGCGCCAGATGAAGGCGATGATCGCCGCCGAGGTACGGCGCAAGGGCCTGCAGGACAACATCAAACTGGGGGCCGGTGGCATTCGCGAGGTGGAATTCATCGCCCAGGTCTTTCAGCTGATCCGCGGTGGCCGTGAGCCGGCGTTGCAGGTGCGGCACCTGCCGGATGCCCTGGCGGCCATCCGGGAGTCCGGGGCCCTCACCGCAACCGAGGCGGAGCTGTTGCACCAGAGCTATCGCCTGTTGCGCCGGATCGAGAATTTCCTGCAGGCCTTCGACGATCAGCAGACCCAGACCCTGCCTCAGGATGACCTCAATCGCAGCCGGCTGGCCTGGTTGACGGGGCACGACGACTGGAACAGCTTCCATCAGGCGTTGCACCAGGCCATGGACGGGGTACACCGGCAGTTTGGCGGTCTTATCGGTGACAATTCCGAGGCCGAAGAGGAAGGCGCGGCCCAGATCTGGTTCGATCTGTGGCAGACCGAACTGGACGAGTCGGAACTGCTCTCTGTGCTGCAGGAGCAGGGCATGGACCAGGACAAGGCGACGCGCCTGGCCCGGGCGCTCAACAGCTTCAAGGAGGAGTGTCCGCGTCGGGCCATGGGTCCCCAGGGGCGACAGGCGCTGGACAAACTGATGCCGGTGCTGCTGGACAAGGTCAGTCACTCGGACACGCCCGGCATCCTGTTTGCCCGGCTGCAGCAGCTGTTGCTGCAAATCGTGACCCGTACCGCCTACCTGCAATTGCTGGTGGAAAACGCCGGCGCCCTGACCCAGTTGATCCGCCTGTGCGAGGCCAGCTCGCTGGTGGCCGAACAGCTGGCCCGTTATCCGATACTGCTGGACGAGCTGCTGGTGCCCCAGGTGCTGTACAAGCCCATGCCGCTCGATGCCTACAAGGATGAGTTGCGCCAGTTCCTGCTGCGGGTGCCGGAAGAGGATGTGGAGCAGCAGATGGAAGCCCTGCGTCAGTTCAAGCAGATCCATCTGTTGCGTATCGCCGCCGCCGACATTGCCGATGCTTTGCCGTTGATGAAGGTGAGCGATCACCTGACCTGGCTGGCGGAAGCCATTGTCGAGGAGGTGATCAACCAGGCCTGGGCCCAGATCAGCGCCCGTCACGGGGTGCCCGAAACCTTGGCGGACAGTCCGCGGCGGGGTTTTGGCGTGGTGGCTTACGGCAAGCTGGGCGGTATCGAGCTGGCCTACAGCTCGGATCTGGATCTGGTGTTCGTGCAGGAGGCCGGGCTCAAGGGCCAGACCAACGGCAACAAGCCACTGGACGTGCGTCAGTTCTATCTGCGACTGGCCCAGCGCATCATCCACCTGTTCAGCACCCGCACCCCCAGTGGCGTGCTCTACGAGCTGGACATGCGGCTGCGGCCCAGCGGCAACGCCGGCCTGCTGGTGAGCCCGCTCGACGCCTATCGGCATTATCTGCAGAACGAGGCCTGGATCTGGGAACATCAGGCACTGGTACGCAGCCGCCTGATCGTGGGCGATGCCGTGCTGCACCAGGAGTTCGCCCGGATCCGGCGGGAAACCCTGAGCGCCCCCCGCGATCACCTTGCCCTGGCGGAAGAGGTGGTCAAGATGCGCGAAAAAATGCGTACTCACCTGAACAAGGCCGGCCCCGGCGAATTTCATCTCAAGCAGTCGGCGGGCGGCCTGGTTGATATCGAGTTTCTGACCCAGTACCTGGTGCTGGCCCATGGTCATGAGCACCCCGCCGCCCTGACCCGCTGGTCGGACAATATCCGAATTCTGGAGTCGGCGGTGGAAGTCGGGTTGCTGGAGGAAGAGGAAGCCTGGCGGCTGAAAACCGCCTACTGTGCCATCCGGAACCGAGGCCACCGGCTGAGCCTGTCGGACCAGCCGGGTCTGCTACCGGACACAGAACTCACCCAAGAGCGGGACTGGGTGGTCGCCAGCTGGAATAAATGGCTGAAAACCCCGTGAGGGGTTAGACGTGAGGGGTGAGGGAATCTCGGACTGCGGCGCGGGCGCTGTGTGGCTCCTTCCCCTTTAATCCGGTACCAACAGAATACCAGCGGGGTGTAACGCAAGGGGAGGGCTGGGGAGGGGTTACATCACCAGCTCCGGAGTGAAGCGACACCTCCTCCCTGCCTCCCCCTGGCGACAGTCTGCAGTGATATCTGCGATTCGCTGCCAAGGGGGAGGAGCCGTCCGGCGTATATTGAACACACCCCTCACCCCTCACAGCCTCAATAACGATAAGGCACCCCTTCCGGGGTGGTCTTGAAGCGCCGGTGCAGCCACATGTACTGCTCCGGGGCCAGGCGGATGGCGGCTTCGATGACGCGGTTGCTGGCGATGGCATCCGCCACGTCGTCACCGACCGGGAAGTCGGCCATGGGCGGCTGGATCAACAGCCGGTAGCCATCTTTTTCACGCAGGGTAAAGCAGGGCAGGGTGACGGTTTTCTTCACCCGCGCCAGGGTGGCGGTGCCGGTGATGGTCGCCGCCTGTTCGACCGCGAAGAAAGGCACGAACACGCTGGCATGGCGACCGTAGTCGTGATCCGGCGCATACCAGAGGGCGTCGCCCTGGCGCAGGGCCTTGAGCATGCCCTTGATGTTCAGCCGGTCCACCAGATACTTGTTGGAACGGCAGCGACCCTGCACCTGGGCATATTCCAGCACCGGATTGGTGTTGGGGCGGTAAACGCCCACGCCGGGCCGGTAGAGGCCGAACTGGCGGGCGTTCAGCTCAAGAGTCAGAAAGTGGGCCGACAGCAGCAGCATGCCCTGGCCCCCGGCCACGGCGGCATCCACGTGCTCTGTGCCTTCCATGCGGGTGATGGCGCGCATGCGCCAGTGCGGCCAGAACCAGGCCATGCCGGTTTCGAACACGGCGCAGCCCACGCTCTCGAAATTGGCCTTGAGCGTGCGTTCACGTGCGCTCGCGTCAAGCTCCGGCAGTGCCAGCTCCAGGTTGCGGCGGGCAACCCTGACCCGGGATTTCAGCAGTTTCATCGACAGCCGGCCCAGGCCACGACCCAGCGCCATCTGGGCACGCCAAGGCAGCAGGGTGACCAGCAGCCACAGCAGGCCGAGGCCCAGCCAGTTCAATGCATAGCGCGGGTGCAGCAGCGCGGGAGTAAAAGGGGGAAGTCGAGAGTCGTGCATCGCGGTCGCCATTATCAACGGTCGTCATTATCAACAAGTGACGGAATTCTAATTAACTCGGCCGCGAATGGCCACCAATGGCCGGTCGACGGGTGCGATTATGGGTGGCTGTGATAATATTTCCCCTTTCCCATGTTCAAAAGAGTCGGAACCATGAAGATCAAGTTGCCGGAATTCGATAGTGCCAGGGTGCTGGTGGTAGGAGATGTGATGCTGGATCGTTACTGGTCTGGCCCCACCGGACGTATCTCGCCCGAAGCTCCGGTGCCTGTGGTCAAGGTCGAACACAACGAAGAACGCCCCGGCGGCGCGGCCAACGTGGCGCTGAACGTGGCGGCCCTGGGGGCCAAGGCTCGTCTGTTGGGTCTGACCGGCGCCGACGAGGCGGCGACCTCGCTGCAGGACAAGATGCAGGGCGTGGGTGTCGAATGTGACTTCGTGCGTCTGGCCAGTCACCCCACCATCACCAAGTTGCGGGTGATGAGCCGCAACCAGCAGCTGCTGCGGCTGGACTTCGAGGAAGGCTTTGCAGCGGAAGACGCGGCCCCGCTGACCGACAAGACCCGCGCCGCCCTGAGCGGGGCCGGCGTAGTGGTGCTGTCCGATTACGCCAAGGGCGCGTTGACGCAAGTGCAGACGCTGATCCAGGCCGCCAATCAGGCCGGTGTGCCTGTGCTGGTGGATCCCAAGGGATCCGACTTCGAGAAGTATCGCGGCGCCACCCTGCTCACCCCCAACATGAGCGAGTTCGAAGCCGTGGTGGGCAAGGTGAAAGACGAGCAGGAACTGGTAGCCCGAGGCCGTGAACTGGTGAATAAATTCGAGCTCAAGGCCCTGCTGGTGACCCGCTCCGAGCACGGCATGACCCTGATCCGCGCCGACGAAGATGAACTGCACCTGCCGGCCCAGGCCCATGAGGTGTTCGATGTCACCGGTGCCGGCGATACCGTGATCGCCACCCTGGCCACCTGCCTGGCCGCCGGCCTGCCGCTGGACGAAGCCTGTGCCCTGGCCAACGTGGCCGCCAGTATCGTGGTGGGCAAGCTGGGGACCTCCACCGTGTCCGCCATCGAGCTGGCCAATGTGCTCTACGGTGCCCCCGAGTCCGGCATGGGCGTGGTGAGCGAGCAGCAGCTGAAATATGTGGTGGACGCGGCCCGTCGCCGGGGCGAGAAGATCGTGATGACCAACGGCTGCTTCGACATACTGCACGCCGGTCATGTGTCCTACCTGAACCATGCCCGCCAGCTGGGTGACCGCCTGATAGTGGCGGTGAATACCGATGCCTCGGTGCGTGCGCTCAAGGGCGACGGTCGCCCGGTGAACACGGTCGACCGGCGCATGGCGGTGCTGGCCGGCCTGGGCGCCGTCGACTGGGTGGTGCCCTTCGCTGAGGATACCCCGCAGCGGCTGATTGCCGAGACCCTGCCGGATGTGCTGGTCAAGGGCGGCGACTATGAGCCCGAGCAGATCGCCGGTTTCGAGGAAGTGACCGCCAACGGCGGCGAGGTCAGGGTGCTCAACTTCGAGGATGGCTGCTCCACCAGCGCCATTATCGAGGCCATTCGTACCCGCTGACCATTCGCCTTCGGCTGAAGTGGAAAGAAAGTAAAAAAGGGCTTCTCTGGGTAGGGAAGCCCTTTGTTTTATCTGATGCCGACGCCGCCGAGGGAGTGGTATACGCCTACTGCGCCAGCCAGAGCTGGCCGTCCCTGGCGATCACCGGCCAGACCTGTACGGCGGTATCTTGCTGCTCCAGGCAACGGCCATCCTTCAATGAATAATGGTGCTTGTAGAGGGGCGAAGCGACGCAGGGCTCGCCCTTGATGTCGCCCAGTATGCCCCGGGACAGCACCTGGGCCTGACCCAGGGGATCCCAGTTGTCGAGGGCGAAATAGCCGAGATCCGGCAGGTTGAACAGGGCCAGCTGCCGGCCCTCGACCAGGGCGGCCATGCCGCCGTATACGGGCACTTCATCCAGTTGGCAAAGACGTACGAGACTCATGATAGCTCCTTGATTTCAATCATTTCGGCGGGACGGATCTGACCGCGCTTGCGGTCGAAGACGATGCTGTCATCGGCCTGATCCGTGTTGACAAAGCTCTTGAAGCGCTTGAGTTTTTCCGGGCTCTCCAGGGTGGTCTTCCATTCGCACTGGTAGCTGCCGATCACATGGGTCATGCGCCCTTCCAGCTCTGCCGCCAGGCCGAGGGAATCCTCGATCACTACCTGTTTCAGGTAATCCAGGCCGCCCTCCAGGTTTTCGGCCCAGACCGAGGTGCGCTGCAGGCGGTCGGCGGTGGCCACATAGAACATCAGCAGCCGGTCGATGTAGCGGATCAGGGTATCGGTATCCAGATCGGTGGCGAACAAGTCCGCATGGCGGGGGCGCATGCCGCCGTTGCCGCCGAAATACAGGTTCCAGCCCTTCTCGGTGGCGATCACGCCTACGTCCTTGCTCTGGGCCTCGGCGCATTCACGGGTACAGCCGGACACGGCAAACTTGAGCTTGTGCGGTGAGCGCAGGCCCTTGTATCTGTGCTCCAGGGCCACCGCCATATCCAGCGAGTCCTGCACGCCATAGCGACACCAGCTGGAGCCGACACAGGACTTGACCGTGCGCAGCGACTTGCCGTAGGCATGGCCGGTTTCAAAGCCGGCGTCGATCAGTTCCTGCCAGATCAACGGCAACTGTTCCAGGCGGGCACCGAACAGGTCGATGCGCTGACCGCCGGTGATCTTGGTGTAGAGATCGTAGCGCTTGGCGACCCGGCCTATGGTCAGCAGTTGATCCGGGGTAATTTCTCCGGCCGGCACCCGGGGCACCACCGAGTAGGTACCGTTTTTCTGGATATTGGCAAGAAAGGCGTCGTTTGTGTCCTGAAGGCCTGCATGTTTGGGCTCCAGCACATGCTCGTTCCACAGGGAGGCGAGGATGGAGGCGGCCGCCGGTTTGCAGATATCGCAACCCAGGCCCTGCCCGTGCCGGGCCAGCAAGTCGCCAAAGCTCTTGATCTGGCCGACCTTGATCAGATGGAACAGCTCCTGGCGGCTGTAGGAAAAGTGTTCGCAGATGCTCTTGTCGGCGCTGATACCCTGTTCTTCCAGCGCCCGGTTGACCACCTGACCCAGCAGGCCGCTGCAGCCGCCACAGCCGGTGCCGGCCCTGGTGCAGGCCTTGACCGCGGACACATCGCAGGCGCCGCCCTGGACCGCCTCGACAATGGCGCCCTTGGTGACATTGTGGCAGGAGCAGATGGTGGCCGTCGCCGGCAGGGCGGCCTTGTATGAGCCCCCTTCGGCGCCTTCCGGAACCAGCAGGGCCAGCGGGTGAGCGGGCAGCGGCATGTCGTTGAGATAGGTTTGCAGCAGGCTGTCGTAGTCACTGGTGTCACCCACCAGCACGGCGCCGAGCAGGCGATCCCCCGCTTCGTTCAGCACCAGTTTCTTGTACAGATCCTTGCTGCGGTCGAGCAGCAGCACTTCCTGGCAGCCCGGAGTCTGGCCGTGGGCATCGCCGATGGCGCCCACTTCCACCCCCAGCAGCTTGAGCTTGGTACTCATGTCGGCACCCTGGAAGGCGCCTTCCGTGCCCAGCAGCCGGGCGGTGGCGACCCGGGCCATATGGTAGCCGGGGGCGACCAGACCGAACAGCCTGCCTTGCCACAGGGCACATTCGCCAATGGCCAGTATGGCCGGATCCGAGGTCTGGCACTGGTCATCGATGCAGATGCCGCCGCGCTCGCCAAGCGCGAGGCCGGCGCTGCGGGCCAGGGCATCCTGGGGGCGGATACCGGCACTGAACAACAGCACGTCGGTTTCCAGGACGGCCCCGTCGGCAAATTCCAGGCGGTGGCGGGCACCTTCGCCGTCGATAATGTGGCGGGTGGCTTTTTCGGTATGAACCTGCACCCCCAGGCGGACGATTTTTTCCTTCAGCAGGGTGCCGCCCTGTTCATCAAGCTGTACCGGCATCAGCCGCGGGGCAAACTCCACCACATGGGTTTCCAGGCCGAGCAGGCGCAGGGCATTGGCGGCCTCCAGGCCGAGCAGGCCACCACCGATCACCACCCCGGTTCTGGCCTGCTGGCAGGCGGCCTTGATATCGGCCAGGTCGTCCAGGGTGCGATAAACAAAGCAGTTTTCCCGATCATTGCCCGGAATGGGCGGCACGAAGGGAATGGAGCCGGTGGCGAGCACCAGGCGATCGTAGCTCAGGCGGTGGCCGAGCGAGGTGGTCAGGGTTTTGGCGTCCCGGTCGATGCCGGTCACTTCTTCCTTCAGGCGCAGGGTCACGCCATGGTCGCGGTACCAGTTGGCACCGGCCATGGACAGTTGCTCCGGCGTCTTGCCGTCGAACACCTCCGACAGGTGCACCCGGTCGTAGGCTGCGTGTTTTTCGGCGCCGAACACAGTGATGTCGTACCGGGTCAGGCCCTGCCGGTCGACCAGCTGCTGTACCAGATGGTGGCCGACCATGCCGTTGCCGATGATGATAAGTTGCTGTTTCATTAGCTTGCTCCTTAAGCCACCTTGGACTTGCTGGTGAGTTGGCTGACCTTGTCGTGGCCTTCGTACAGGAAGCCGAGTACCCGCCGGCGCAGTTTGTGATACTGGGGATCGTCGCTGAGCTGGACCCGGTTGCGCGGGCGAGCCAGGGGGATGTCCAGCCTTTCGCCGATGGTGGCGGAGGGACCATTGGTCATCATCACGATGCGATCCGACAGCAGCACGGCTTCGTCCACATCGTGGGTGATCATGATCACCGTATTGCCCAGCTCGGCCTGGATTTCCATCAGCGAGTCCTGCAGGTGGGCCCGGGTCAGGGCATCGAGGGCACCGAAGGGCTCGTCCATCAGCAGCACCTTGGGGTCTACCGACAGGGCCCGGGCGATGCCGACCCGCTGCTTCATGCCGCCGGAGATCTCGCCGGGCAGCTTGTGGGCCGCATGAGTCATGTGCACCAGAGACAGAAAATGTGCCACCCGCTCCTGGCGTTCGGCCTTGCCGTGCCGGGTAAAGGTGTTGTCCACCGCCAGGGCGATATTTTGCTCCACCGTCAGCCAGGGCAGCAGGGCATGGTTCTGGAACACCACGGCCCGCTCGGGACCGGGGCCGTCTACTTCCCGGCCGTCTAGGATGACGCCGCCGGTGCTGGGGGCGTAGAGCCCGGCCACCAGGTTGAGTACCGTGCTCTTGCCACAGCCGGAGTGACCGATCAGCGAGACGAACTCGCCTTTCTTGAGCCTGAGGTTGATGTTCTTCAGGGCTTCGAATACACCCTTGTCGGTGCGAAAACGCATGTCCACACCGCTCAGTTCCAGGTAATGCTTGCTCATGTCGTTCTCCTTAGCGACTGGCGCTGCTCTTGTCCCAGGACAGGCGTTGCTGCAATGCCAGCATCAGCCGGTCGAGCAGGTAGCCGATCAGGCCGATCACCACTACCGCGACCATGATACGGGCCATGGAGTCGCTGCTGCCGTTCTGGAATTCATCCCATACGAATTTGCCGAGGCCCGGGTTCTGGGCCAGCATCTCGGCGGCGATCAGCACCATCCAGGCGACGCCCAGAGACAGGCGCATGCCGGTGAAAATCATGGGAATGGCGCTGGGCAGCACTATCTTGCGCACATGGGTGAGGCCGGGCAGGCGCAGCATCTTGCTGACGTTGACCAGATCCTGGTCCATGTTGGCGACCCCTACGGCGGTGTTGATCAGCATCGGCCACAGGCTGCACAGGGTGACGGTGACCAGGGAGATCAGGAATGACTTGGACACCAGCGGCTCGGGACTCACATAGAGGGCACTGACCACTATGGTCACCAGCGGCAGCCAGGCCAGGGGCGACACCGGCTTGAGCAGTTGCACCACAGGGTTCAATGCCTGATGCAGGCTCCGGTTCAGCCCCAGGGCGATACCGGCCGGAATGGCGATGGCCATGGCCAGCACAAAGCCGGCGGCGACCGTTTTCAGGCTGGTCAGGATCTGATCGAAGAAGGTGGGGCGACCGGTAAACCCGCGCACTTTCACCTTGGCATCGGGATTCTCCGCCTTGATGGCCAGGTTGCGGGCGATCTGCCGGTCGTAGAAGGCCCGCTCGCGGTCCCGCTCGGCCTGGTGCTCCTGTACCAGATTGGAGAATTGCTGCCCGGTCTGCACCGGGCCGGGCAGGGTACCGAGGGAGGTGGTGACCTGGGCCGCCAGCAGGTGCCAGAGCAGCAGAAAACCGGTAATGCCCAGCAGGGGGATCAGGGTTCTGGACAGCCGGTGCGGCGAGCTCAGGCCGGAGAGTCGGGACAGGGTGATGATGTTGATCATGATACCTCCTTAGAGCTGGCTATCGCCGGTCAGGCCGATGGCAAACTGGTCGATGTAGGCGTTGGGATGACGGCCGTCGTAGGTTTTGCCATCGATAAAGGCCCGGGTGACGGGACGGAAGCCGTCGCGGCTGTTCAGCTCGGGGAAGTCGTCGGCAGACAATCTGCCCTCGGCGATCAGCGCCTTGGCGGCCCGGGTGTAGATATCCGGACGATAGACCCGCTTGGCTTGCTCCAGATACCAGTCGTCGCTCTGGGCCTCGGGGATCTGACCCCAGCGGCGCATCTGGGTCATGAACCAGATGGCATCGCTGTAATAGGGATAGCTGGCGTTATGACGGAAGAAGACGTTGAAGTCAGGCGTCGGGCGCACATCCCCGGGCTCGTATTCGAAAGAGCCGGTCATGCTGGCGGCGATCACCTGCTTGTCGGCGCCTACATAATAGGATTGGGACAAGATATCGACGGCCTCTTTCCGGTTGGCGTTGTCGCCCTGATCAAGCCAGTGGGCGGCCCGCAGCAGCGCCTTGACCAGACGGAGATGGGTGTTGGGGTTGGCGTCGCTCCAGTCCTGGCTGACGGCAAAGACCTTTTCCGGGTTATAGGGCCAGATGTCGTGGTTGGTGATCACCGGCACGCCGATTTTCTTGAGCACGGCCTGCTGGTTCCAGGGCTCGCCCACGCTGTAGCCGGAAATGGTGCCCGCTTCCAGGGTGGCCGGCATCTGCGGCGGTGGCGTTACCGACAGCAGCACCTCTGCCTGCAGCTGGCCGCTGTTGTCGCCCTTGTGCGGGGCGTAGAAGCCGGGGTGGATGCCGCCGGCGGCGAGCCAGTATCTCAGCTCGTAGTTATGGCTGGACACCGGGAATACCATGCCCATCTGCAGCGGTTTGCCTTCTTGCTGATATTCGGTCAGGGCCGGCTGGAGCGCGGCGGCGGAAATGGGATGCACCGGCTTGCCGGTCTCGTCCAGCTCGAGGTGGGGCTTCATCGCGTCCCATAGCGTGTTGGAGACGGTGATGGCATTGCCGTTCAAATCCATGCTGAAGGCGGTGACCAGCTCGGCCTGGGTGCCGATGCCGAGTGCGGCGCCAATCGGCTGGCCGGCCAGCATATGAGCCCCGTCCAGCTCGCCGGAGATGACCCTGTCCAGCAGCACCTTCCAGTTGGCCTGGGATTCGAGGGTGACATACAGGCCCTCATCTTCGAAAAATCTCTTTTCGTAGGCGATGGCCAGCGGGGCCATATCGGTCAGTTTGATAAAGCCGAGGGTCAGCTCGTCTTTTTCTGCCGGCCCTATGCTGGTTTCGGCCGAGACCTGGGCTGCCAGGCCAAGGGAAAGAGCCCCGACCAGGGCTGTTTTCTGCCATAACGTCATTTTGATAACTCCCTGTTATTAAATCCGCTACCGGTGTCAGTCGGCTGATAGATAAGGGGTATCAAGATACGTGCCAATTTTTATGATTTTGATTTTAAAGGGTTTTTGTTGTCAGGGTTAATGCCGCCCGGCTGTCAGAGGCGCCAGGCTTCACCAAGATGAAGCAGGGTTGCACCACTTGTTATCTTGTTGTCAGCCAAAAAAAACTCCCATGCAGTACATGGGAGTCAGCCAAATGGCAGAGTATGGAGAACGCATCATGGGAAAGGCCTGTCTTCAGGCCGGTAAAGCAGGAAGCTAGGCTACTGCCAGAGTATCCAGGCTATTCAGGGTGGCGATCAGTTCGGCTCGCAGGCCGACCACGTCGCCGATCACCATCAGTACCGGGCCCGATGGCGTCAGGACGGTGGCGGTCTGAGACAGTCGCCCCAGCTCGGTGATGCACACTTGCTGAGAGCGGGTCGTGCCCGATTCGATCAGCGCCACCGGCAGCCGGGAAAGGCAGCCTTCTGCCAGTAACTGCTGCTGGATCACGTCGGCCTGCTCCAGGCCCATGTAGAACACCAGGGTCTGTCCGGCCTGGGCCAGGGCGGACCAGCCCCTGAATTCGCCGCCTTTTTGCAGGTGGCCGGTCACCAGGGTAACGGCCCGGGACAGCCCTCTGTGGGTGAGCGGGATCAGGCTGGAGGCGGCACAGCCCAGAGCGGCGGTGATGCCGGGCACCACACTGAAGGGAATGTCGTGCTGCTTGAGATAGAGGGCTTCTTCACCCCCCCGACCAAAGATAAGGGGATCGCCCCCCTTGAGTCGTACCACCCGGTTGCCGGCCCTGGCCAGGCGTACCAGTACGGCACAGATATCTTCCTGGCGGGCACTGTTCTTGCCACAGCGCTTGCCCATCTCCAGCCGCTTGATCCCGCCGGGGATCAGCGCCAGTATCTCCGGACTCACCAGGCTGTCGTAAACCACCACATCGGCTTGTTCCATTGCCCGCAGGGCCTTGATGGTCAACAGTTCGGGATCGCCGGGGCCGGCGCCCACCAGGGTGACATGCATGGTCTGGCTCATAACTTCTCTCCTTGAGGCTGGTCCTGACAGGCCGCCATCAACTGTTTTAGCTCGGGGATACAGGAGCCGCAACGGGTGCCGCATTTCAGTTGCTGCTGCAATTCGTCAATCTGTTCGACGCCGTCGTCGATGGCCTGGCGGATGCTCTCCTCGGTGACGCTCCAGCAACTGCAGACCAGGCGGCCATTGCCGGCCAGGGCCTGACTCAGCTGAGCGATCAGCAGGCTGGGTTGCAGCGGCGAGCCCAGCAGGGAGGCCAGGGGATCGGGATTAATCTGCCAGGGTAAGTGGCCAAGCAGCAACAGGCTTTCTATCTTGCCTGCGTTCAGTCCGATCAGCAGCCGCCCCCGGGGCAGCGGCCAGTCCAGCCAGCTGCCTTCACGGGTCAGGGCGGCCCTGGCCTCGGCAATCGAGGTCTGCGAATCGATCAGGCTCCAGCATTCGCCGCTCTCCAGCGGGCGGAGGCTCCACCATTCCGGCAACCAGGAAGGAGCGGTCAGGCCTATCCAGCTGGCCTGCCATTGATGCTGTACCGCCGCCACCTGCACCAGGTTCTGCTTGAAGGCCGGTTGACCCGAGGTGGGGCAGCCGCGGGCGGTGACCAGATCGTTTACCCGGCCGCCCGAGCCGAACTCGCCACTCCAGTGCATGGGGACGAAGATCTCGCCGGGGGCGATGTTGTCGTCGGCGACAACCCGTAACAGGGTATGACCGCGCTCGTTGTGCAGCTGGACAAGTTGCGCCTGGTCGAGGCCGGCCCGGGCCAGGGTCTGCGGATGGATCTGGGCCTGAGGCTCGCTGGCCGTGGCCATCAGCCGGGCCACATGACCGGTGCGACTCATGGTATGCCACTGATCCCGCAGTCGACCGGTATTGAGCAGCAGGCGGGCACCGGCCGGCTCGGGCCGTGACCGGGCATGGCCGACATGCAGGCGGGCCTTGCCATCCGGGGTGGAAAAACGGCCATCGGCAAACAGCCGGGCCGGACCGGACTGCTGACCGGCCAGGGGCCAGCTGCGTGGTGTCATCCCTTGATATTGCTCGTCGTTCAGGTGGCTCAGGGCGGAAATATCGAACAGCCGTTGGCCGTTATTCTCGAAGCCGGACAGGGCCGCGTGCTCGCGGAAAATCGCGGCGGGCGAGTCGAAGGCGAAGGCCTGTTCAAAGCCCATGGCCCTGGCCACCTGGCAGATGGCCCACCAATCGGCTCTGGCGGCGCCGGGGGCCGGCTTGAACGGACGCTGCCGGGACAGGGTGCGAACCGAGTTGGTGACGGTGCCGTCCTTTTCACCCCAGCCGGCGGCGGGCAACAGCACCCTGGCCAGGCGGGCGGTATCGGTATTGGGGCTGATATCCGACACCACCAGCAGTTCGCACTTTTCCAGGGCGCGACGGACACGGACGCTGTCGGGCAGGGACACCGCCGGGTTGGAGCCCATGACCCACAGTGCCTTGATGTCGCCCCGTTCCAGGGCGTCGATCATCTCCATGGCTTTCAGGCCGGGGCCCGGGGCCAGGTTGTCGGTGTGCCAGAAACGGGCCACCTTGTCCCGGTTGTCGGGAGCAAAGTCCATATGGGCCGCCAGCTGGTTGGCCAGACCGCCGACTTCCCGGCCGCCCATGGCATTGGGCTGGCCGGTGAGGGAAAAGGGCGCCGCGCCCGGCTTGCCGATACGGCCGGTCAGCAGGTGACAGTTGATGATGGCGTTGACGTTGTCGGAGCCCCGCTCCGACTGGTTGATCCCCATGCAGAACAGGGTCAGGGTTTTCGGGTTGTCGAGAAAGAGCTGGTAGAAGCGGTTCAGCTCGGCCACGCTCAGGCCGGTGGCCTCGGCCACCTTGCCGGTGGTGTATTCGGGCCCGCTCAGGGCCAGGCTCAGTTCGGCAAAGCCGGCCACATGTCGCTCGACAAAGGCGCAGTCCATGCCGGCTCTGTCCAGGATGCGACGGGCCAGGCCATTGAACAGCAGCAGATCCGAGCCGGGGGTGATTTGCAGGTGCAGATTGGTCTGCTGGCTGGTGGCCGTCCCCCGCGGATCTATCACCACCCATTGCTGTTTGGGGTTGGCGGCCCTGGCCTGCTCCAGTCGGCGAAAAAGAATCGGGTGAGTCCAGGCGCTGTTGGCTCCGACCAGTATCACCAGTTCGGCCTCGGCCAGATCCTCATAGCTGGCGGGTACGGCGTCTTCGCCAAAGGCCCGTTGCTGGGCGGCGACGGCGGATGACATGCACAGGCGGGAATTGGTATCCATGTTGGCGGAGCCGATAAAACCCTTCATCAGCTTGTTGGCCACATAATAGTCTTCGGTCATCATCTGACCCGACCCATAGAAGGCCACGGCTTGGGGGCCATGCTGCTCGATAATGTCGCGAAAGCCGCCGGCGACGGTGTCGATGGCCTCGGACCAGTCCACCTGCCTGCCGTCGACCCGGGGATACAGCAGACGGTGGGGCAGGGTCTGGCTTTCCCCGAGGGCCATGCCCTTGACGCAGAGGGCACCCCGGTTGGCGGGATGAAGCGGGTCACCGGCAACGGCACCCTGGCTGTCAACCTTTACCCCGCAGCCAACGCCGCAATAGGGGCAGGTGGTATGGATCGAAGCTGTCATAATGACCCTGTGATAGAGGTGTTTACATCTATCAAGCAAAGCTTGTGCCATTACGTTATTTTATTGTTAATCAACTGGTTATCTTTTTATCGGGGCAGCGCCTTGCACGGTGACAAGGCAGTTGGCCCATGATGGTGCAGGCCGGCGAGACGCTGATGGTGGCGGTTCAGGGCGCGGCGTTCGGGGCCGCGATGGAGTGAGTCCAGGTGTCGATGAAGTGCTTTCTGGCGAGCCGGTCCTGAAGTGGCAGTAACGCCGGCGTCAGGGGGATTAGGGTGATGGGACCCTGGGCCTGTACCGCCAGTCGGAGCTGGTCCGAGTCTGGCTCCAGCAGGGGATGCAGGCCGCTTTGGGCGAGCAGCGCCTGGCCCCGGGCCGACAGCATGAAGTCGATCAGCTCACCGGCGGCGGTGGGATGGGGTGCCGAGTTGGGGATCAGCGCCAGCCGCATCAGCATCAGGGTATAGTCTTCGGGCGCCAGCGCCTCCAGCTGAGGGTAACGAGCGAGGGCCGAGGAAACATAGGAGCCGAGCAGGTTATAGCCGATGACCATATTGCCCCGGGCCAGGCTTTCCAGCATACCGTTGCTGGTGTCGTCGAGATGAACGGCGAGGCTGCCGAAGGCTTCCAGCAAGCGGCCATACATGAGTCCCTGTTGGCTATCCTGACTGGCCAGCAGATAGCCGACGCCACTGCTTACTATGTCGTAGGTGGCGATGCGACCGGCAAAACGGGCGGGATCCCGGCGCAGCAGGGTCAGCAGTTCCTGTCGGCTGCGAGGCACGGGATGCGGCCCGAGCAGAGTCCGGTTGAAGACCGTCAGCACCGGCTCGAAAGTAAAGGCGAACAGCTCATGACGCCAGTGCGCCTCGGCGGGCAGCGCCAGGGTCTGATTCGAGCGCCAGGGGCGAGCGTGACCGTCGTTGACCAGCTTGAGCTGAAGATCCATGGCCGAGCTGATCAGCAGATCCGCCGGCGAGTCGGGGCCTTCGGTCAGAAATCGGTCATGCAATTCCTGGGTATTCAGATCCAGCAGACGGATGCTCAGCCGGGGGTGCTCTTGCTGGAAGTGCTGTAGCAGCGGTTCCAGGTGGAGATAGTCGGTGGCGCTGTAGATCACCAGTTTCCGCTCTGGCCCTGCGGAGGCGGGCAGCAGAAATTCCTGCGCCGCCTGCACAGGCAGGACCAGAAGCAAGAGGCTAAATACGGGGGCGAGCAGGGGTGGCAGTATCATGAAAGGCTCCGGTGGGATTCGAAATGGATCTCGACCTGCAAGCCTCCGGGTTTATTGTCCTGCAGCAGGATGCGGGCGCCGTGGTGCTCCGCCACGTCCCGGGCGATGGCCATGCCCAGGCCGGAGCCCCGATAGCGGCCGCTGCTGCCCCGGTAGAAACGCTCGAAGACCTTTTCCTTCTCGGTCGCGGGAATACCCGGTCCCCGATCCCGGATAAGGACGGTCGGTTCGGGTGCCTGGCGCAGCAATATTTCCACCTGGCTGTCGGGAGGAGAGTGGGCCACGGCATTATCAATCAGGTTGTTCAGCATCTGGGTCAGGGCAACCTCGTCTCCCCGGATCCACAAGGGCGTGTCCGCAGCCTCGAAGGACAGCGCCACCCGTCGTTGCAGGGCCGGCACGGCCAGTGCCAGACACACCTTTCTGGCCAGTGCATTCAGTTCCAGAGGGAGCAGCTCCTGGCTGTGAAAACGATGGTCCAGCATGGCCTGATTCAGCAGGTGATCGACGGTGAGCGCCAGCTGATCGCACTGCTCTATCAGACCGCGCAGCTGTATGCGTTGTTTTTCTGCGTCCTGTTCGTCCCGGGCGTTTTCGCTCAGGGCGCGCAGGCTGGCGAGGGGAGTGCGCAGCTGGTGGGCGGCGACCGAGGTTCTGGCTTCCAGCCGGGACAGCATCTGCTGCTGACGGGCGATAAAATGGTTGATGGTATTCAACAGCGGCAGGGTTTCTTTGGGCACCGGCAGTGACAGGGGCGTCAGATCCCGGGGCTGTCGTCGGGCCAGCGCCCGGGTGATCAGGGCAAAGGGACGCAGGGCGTAATAGATACCGAGCCACAGCAGCAGCAGGGCACTGAACAGCAGGCCGAGGATCAGCTTCAGGGCCGGATACAGGATCTCGTCACTCAGCTGCTGGCGGGCGAGCCGGGTCTGGGCCAGCTCTATCCGGATTTCATCATGGGGCAGCCGCTCGGTATTCAGGCGGATCAGACGGGCCACCCGAACCGGCTCGCCGTCAAATTCGACATCGAAGAAATCCGGTTGTTGCAGGGTCAGCTGCCGCTGGTCCGGGGAGCCGGACGGCAGATCCGGCAAGGAGCGATAACCGGTCAGAAAGCGGCCGTTGATGCTGATCCGGTAGAAGACGCGATCCTGTGGCGCCAGCGCCAGGGTGGCGAAGGCGGCAACCGGAATATCCACGTTGAAGCCCTGCTCGGTGTGGCGGACCGCATTGGCCATCTGCAGGGTGGCGCTGTTGAGCATGATGTCGTAGCTGCGATCGGCGGTTTTTCTGCTGTAGGAGGCCATCAGCCCCATCGCCAACAACGCCAGGCCGACGAGGACGGTGCCGCTGAGCAGCAGCAGACGCCGACGCAGGGCCGGATGATGGCCCGGTGCCTTGTTCACGGCTGCATGACCCGAGCGACATAGCCGAGGCCGCGCAGCGTCTGTATCTGCAGCGAGCTGCCGGCCAGCTTCTTGCGCAGGCGGGCGACATAAAGCTCGATGGCATTGGCGGACGGGGTTTCATCGGCATTGAACAGTTTTTCGGTCAGCTCTTCCTTGCTCATCACCCGCTCCAGGCCACTCAGAAAAATCTCCAGCAGCCGGAACTCCCGGTTGACCAGCGGGCAGGGCTGCCCGTCGATGGTGACCGTTTTGGCGTCGCGGTTGAACACCAGGTTGCCGTGCTCGCTGATATTGGAGGCATAGCCCTGCTTGCGTCGCAGCAGGGCTCGTACTCTGGCTTCCAGCTCGCCGAAATCGAAGGGTTTGGTCAGGTAATCGTCGGCGCCCAGATCCAGCAGCTTGATGCGATCGTCAATTTGATTCCGGGCGGTGAGGATCAACACCGGGGTATCGGTCTTGCGCTGGCGCAGCTCTGCCAGCACCCCTTCGCCGCCGAGACCGGGCAGGTTGAGATCCAGGATGATCAGGTCGACCCGCTGGTGGCGCAGCCAGTCGGCAGCCTGGCGACCGTTACCGATAAGGTCGGTGCCGTGGCCCAGCTTCTGTAGCCGGTCGGCGATGGCTTCACCCAGCACTTTGGTGTCTTCTATCACAAGAATGCGCACGATTTACTCCTCTGTTGGGCGATGACAGCTTGGTGACAGCTTTGGGGGCTAGCATTCCGGATGTTAACAAGCTGTTTACACGAAGCAAGCAGCGAAATGGAATTGTCCTCAAGGAGATAACAAGATGAAATCAACCCCTCTGGTTCATGCTGTTCTGGGTGCCGGCCTGCTGGCAATGGCCGCCGGCTCTGCTCATGCGGATTTTACTCCCAAAAAACCGGAATGTATCGCCCCCGCCAAGCCGGGCGGTGGTTTCGATCTGACCTGTCGTATCCTGACCTCCAGCCTGGACAAGTCCGGTCTGCTGCAAGAGCCGATGCGGGTGACCTTCATGCCCGGCGGCGTGGGAGCCGTGGCCTATACCCACATGAACAGCAACCGTCGTACCGACGACAACGCCGTGGTGGCCTTCAGCTCCGGCTCTTCGCTCAACCTGGCGCTGAGCAAGTTTGGCAAGGATCTGGATGTGGATGATGCCCGCTGGATTGGTGCCGTCGGTACCGACTATGGTGCCATCATCGTCAAGGCCGATGCGCCCTGGAACACCCTGCAGGAGCTGGCGGAGGAGATCAAGTCCAACCCCACTCTGGTCTTCGGTGCCGGCGGTACCGTGGGCAGCCAGGACTGGATGAAGGCGGCGTTCCTGTACAAGAGCCTGGGCCTGGATCCGCGCACCATGCGCTATGTGGCTTACGAGGGCGGTGGCGATGCTCTGGCGGCGGTACTGGGTAACCACATTCAGGTGTACCCGGGCGATGTGTCCGAGATCAAGGGCCAGCTGGATGCGGGCATAGTCCGGGTGCTGGCGGTGCTGTCACCGGAGCGGCTGGAGGGCGATTTTGCCGGCATTCCGACGGCGCAGGAGCAGGGCTTCGATATGGAATGGCCCATCATGCGCGGCTTCTACATGGCGCCGGATGCATCCGACGACGCCTACAACTACTGGGTAGAGCAGTTCAATGATTTGTACCAGACCGATGCCTTTACCCAGGTACGCAACAATCAGGGCCTGTTCCCGCTGTCGATGGCCGGTGACGAGTTTGAAGCCTACATCCGGGCCGAGATCGATAAATTCCAGAACCTGTCCCGCGAGATGGGACTGCTCAGGTAAGAGGGGGCCCCATGGCTGATCGTCTTTTTTCTCTGGTACTGATGTTGGCGGCGGTGGCCCTGGGGGCCGCCGCCTGGCAACTCGAGGTGCCCTTTCAATATGAACCCGTGGGCCCCAAGGCCATTCCCCTGATCCTGGCGGTGCTGCTGTTCGCCTGCACGGCCTGGCTGGCGATCAGACCCGATCGCCTGAAGGAAGCCTACAGCCGCAGCATGTTCGGCCGTCACCTGCTGGTGGTGCTGGGTCTGCTGGCATACGCCTGGAGCTTTGAATTGCTGGGCTTCATGCTGTCCACCCTGCTGGTCGGTGCCGTCTTTGCCCGGCTCTTCGGGCTGGGCTGGGGCAAGGCCGCGCTCTATTCCGCCGCCCTTGGCGGTGTGGGTTATGTGCTGCTGAGCCGGGTGCTGGAACTGAATGTGCCGGTTGGCGCCGTGTTTGGAGGTTAATTGTATGGATGTTTTTTCTAGCCTGGTCGAGGGCTTTGCCGTCGCCCTGACGCCGATGAATCTGGCGCTGGTACTGGCAGGCTGTTTTTTCGGTACCCTGATGGGCGCCCTGCCGGGCATAGGGCCGATCAACGGTATCGCCATCCTGTTGCCGCTGGCCTATTCCATGGGCCTGGAGCCGGCGTCGGCCATCATACTGCTGGCCGGGGTCTATTACGGCGCCGAATACGGCGGTCGTATCTCCAGCATACTGCTCAATGTGCCCGGGGATGCGGGCGCCATCATGACCACCCTGGACGGTTACCCCATGGCCAAGCGGGGCGAGGGCGGTCGGGCGCTGGCGCTGTCGGCGGTGTCGTCCTTTGCCGGCTCCATGGGCGCGCTGATCCTGCTGGTGATCTTTACGCCGGTACTGACCAAACTGGCGGTGACCTTCGGGCCGGCGGAATTCGTGGCGTTGATGGTGTTTGCCCTCTGTTGTCTGGCCTCCATGGTCGGCTCGCGTCCGGTAAAAACCGTGATCGGTGCCATCATCGGACTGGCGCTGGCTACCGTCGGCGTCGATTCGGGCACCGGTGTGCTGCGTTTCACCTTCGGTCTGACCAGCCTGTTTGACGGTGTCGACTTCCTGGTGGTGGTGATCGGCATGTTCGCCATCAGCGAAATCCTGTTGCTGGTGGAGCATCACTACAGCGGCAACACTAAAATAGACAAGGTGAGCAAGTCGTTCGTCAAGGCGGCGGATCTGGTGGCGGTGCGCTGGACAGTGCTGCGTTCCACCCTGATCGGTTTCGTGATCGGCGTGCTGCCCGGCACCGGCGCCTCCGTGGCGAGTGCCGTGGCCTACGGTACCGAAAAACGCATGGCCGGTGAAAACAACACCTTCGGGCAAGGCGACGTGCGCGGTCTGGCCGCGCCCGAGGCAGCCAACAACTCGGCGGCAGTCGGTTCCATGGTGCCCATGCTGACCCTGGGCATTCCCGGCTCCGGCACCACCGCCATCCTGCTCGGCGCCCTGCTGCTGTTCGACGTGACGCCGGGTCCCCTGCTGTTCAGCCAGAAGCCGGACATCGCCTGGGGTCTGATTGCCTCCATGTTTGTGGGTAACATCGCCCTGCTGGTGATGAACCTGCCGCTGGTCGGTATCTTCGTGCGCATGCTGAGTGTGCGTCAGGCCTACCTGGTGCCGGTAATCGTGATGCTGACCTTCGTCGGTATCTACTCCATCCATGGCGCCAGTTTCGATCTCTTCTTCATGATAGTGCTGGGGGTGTTCGGCTTTATCCTGCGCAAGCTGGACTTCTCGCTGGCGCCGGTGATCCTGGGTCTGGTACTGGGCGAGGTACTGGAAGACAACCTGCGCCGGGCCCTGTCGATCAGTGCCGGTGACTGGAGCATACTGTTCAACAACGGTGTCACCCTGAGCCTGTGGGGCTTCAGCGTCCTGGTGCTGGTACTGCCCTGGGTGATGGGCCGACGCAAGCGCCGCCGGGCCGCCCTGCAGCAGCAGGAGGCGGCACAGGCATGATGACCTGGCTCCGTACCTGTGCCCTGGGTGCGGCGGGAGGAGGACTGGCCCACTGGGCCGGTTTTCCGTCCGACTGGCTGCTGGGAGCCATGCTGCTGGTGGCCCTTTCCGCCATGCTGGGACTGGAAGTGCGGTTGCCAAAGGCCCTGCTGCCTCCCATCCAGGCGTGTCTGGGGGTGGCCGTCGGGTTGCGCCTGGAGTTCGACTTTCCCGGCCCTGCCTCGCTGCTGTTCAGCGTGACAGGGCTTTTGCTGTGTCTGGCCACCCAGATACCGCTGGGGCAGTATCTGCTGCGTCGCCTGGGCTGGTCGCGGCAGGAGGCGGCAATGGGGGCCTCGCCCGGGGCGCTGTCAATCATGGCGGCACTGGCCACCCGGCTGGATAACCCGATCAGGGTGATACTGTCGCAAACGGTGCGGGTGATCGCCCTGGTGGCGACGGTCAGTGCCGTCATGCTGCTGGAATGGGTGCCGGTTGTGGATACTCCGGTCAGCCGGGTGCTGACCCTGCCCGAGAGCCTGCTGCTGGTGCTGGCGGCCTGGGTGCTGGGCAAGGGAGCCGGTTTGCTACGGGTGCCGGCCAGTTACATTCTGGCGGGGGTCTTTCTGGCGGCGGCATATGCGGCCTGGCTGGGCGCCTCTTCGGTGCCGGTGGCCGGCCTGATACCGGTGAGTATGGTATTGCTGGGCGCCCTGGTGGGCAGTCGGCTGAAGCGGTTGCCGGCCAGAGAGATGGGCCAGTTGCTGCTGGTCGGTCTCTTGATCAGCCTGTCGAGCTCGGTGATCGCACTGGGCTGGGCGGCGATCGTGGCCTGGTGGTTGAATTTACCGGTGTTTCAGGTGTGGCTGGCCTATGCCCCGGGCGCGGTGGAGGCGATGATTTATCTGGCGCTGGTGACCGGGCTGGAACCGTCCTGGGTGATCTTTCATCACGTGCTGAGGATTCTGCTACTCGGCCTCACTGCCGGCTGGCTGATGCGCCGGGCCGGGAGCGATATGCCCATCAACAACGAAAAGGGGAAGGCGTGATGCCTTCCTTTTACTCCTCACCCCTCACCCCTCAGCCCTCACCCCTCACCCCTCACCCCTCACTTCAGCGTTTCAAGCCGTTGTTGATATCCACCAGATCCTGCTCGGTCAGGTTACCGGCGGCCTGTTTCAGCTGCAGCTGACTCAGGATGTAGTTGTAGCGCGCGGCAGACAGGTTCTGCTTGGCGTCATACAGCTGACGGGTGGCATTGAGCACATCGACGATGGTGCGGGTGCCGACTTCGTAGCCCGCCTCGGTAGCCTCGAGTGCGCTCTGGGCCGACACGACGAACTGCTCGAAGGCGCGAATAGAGCCGGTGGCGGCACTGACGTCATTGTATGAGGAGTACACCTGGCTCTGTACCGACCGGAAGCTGCGCTCCAGTTGCTCGCTGGCGGCCACATAGTTGTACTGGGCCTGCTTCACCTGGGAACTGGTGGCGCCACCGCTGTAGACCGGCAATTTGAATGACAGCCCTATGGTGCCTTCGCTCAGGGTGCCGTCGCCGGAGCCGAAACCTGAACCACTATTATTGTTATCGGTATAGTTGCTGCTCAGGCCGGCGTTCAGATCCAGGGTCGGCAGATGCCCGGACCGGGCCAGGCCGATCTGCTCGCTGGCGATGTCTTTGCCGATGCGCTGGCGATGCAGCTCCAGATTCTGCTCCAGGGCGATCTCCAGCCAGGCGTCGGCGGTCACCACCGATGCCTGCGGGCTGAATGTCTCGGTATCGAGCTTGTTCAACCGGGCGTAGCTCATGTTGGTCAGCTCCCGCAGTGCTTCCTTGGCGTTGTTGACCGCGTTTTCGGCAGCAATTTCTTCGGCCAGCGCCTGATCGAACTGGGCCTGGGCCTCGTGCACGTCGGTCATGGCGCTCAGACCCACTTCGAAGCGCTGTCTGGTCTGATCGAGCTGGCGGCTGACCGCTTCCTTGTTGGCCTGGACGAAGCTCAGGACATCTTCGGCGCCGAGCACGGCAAAATAGGCCTGAGTGGCACGCACAATCAAGGCCTGCTGTACCTGCCTGTAGCTCACCTCGGTCTGGGTGGCGGCTTTCTCCGTGATATCCAGGTTGATCCAGCTGGACTTGCGGTAGAGCGACTGGCCAAGACTGAGCTCCGCATTGGCGGTGGAGCGGTCGTTCCGGTTGCTCTGTATATGGTTGAGGCCGGCACCAAGATCAATCTGGGGTAACAGCACGGCACGGGACTCGTTTATCTTCTCGAAGGCGGCATCACGCTCGGCTTTGGCCTGACGTACCTGGGGATCGTTTTGTGTCGCCTGCTGGTAGATATCCAGCAAGTCTTCGGCCTGAGCCGGGCCTGACGCACAGAACAATATCAGGGTCGACAACAGCGTTTTTTTCATGGTGTAGCCTTACGTAACTGGGTGAGCAATTATCGCCGTGCTGGGGTCAACAGACCCTAAGGGCAGGCAGTGGGTTTTGGTCCGTTCAGTATAACGGCAACCTCGATATTATTCGTTCGGCATCATGCCAATGGATGCCATTGCTGCGCCGAACAGAAGGGAATAAACGTTCATTTATCACCGGCGCCAATCTAGAATCAGTCCGTCCAATGTCAATAAAGGAGACGCCATGAGCACAAAGCATTATTCCGTTTTTGGTCGGGAAGACCTGCAGCTGCTGGCCGAAGAAGTGGGCTACAAGGGTTTTTTCCGTCTGTTGCGGGTGCGGTTGCGGCACAAGCTGTTTGCCGGTGGCTGGAGTGAGGAAATTACCCGCGAGCTGTTCGACCGGGGTCATGCGGCGGCGGTATTGCCCTATGATCCGGTGCGCGACGAGGTGGTGCTGGTAGAACAGTTTCGGGTTGGCGCCGTTCATGCCGAGGGCAGCCCCTGGTTGCTGGAAGTGGTGGCGGGCATAGTGGAAGAGGGCGAGTCGGCAGAAGAGGTCGTACGCCGCGAAGCCGAGGAAGAAGCGGGCCTGACCCTGAACAAGCTGACCCGGGTCATGAGTTATTTTTCCACTCCCGGCGGCTGCAGCGAGCGCATCACCGTGTTTATCGGCGAAGTGGATGCCAGCCAGGCGGCCACTCATGCCGGGGTGGCTACCGAGAGTGAAGACATACGGGTGCATCGCCTGCCCAGAGAGCAGGCAATGCAATGGCTGGCCGAAGGAAAAATAGACAATGCCACCAGCATCATCGCCCTGCAGTGGCTCGAGTTGCAGCGTCTCCAGGGCAAGACGATGAAGGCGGAGCAGTAAGGGCTGCCTTTGACCAGACTCGGCAAAAGCTGTTGTAATGGACGCAGAGAAACGACCTTGATCACCATGGTCGTCAGCACATGAATGCAGTACCAGGGCGGTGGCTGCAAGGAGAGTTGAATTTGATTGCCAGGGGTTCCTCCCGCAAACACATACCGGATTTGAAGGCGTTGCAGCGCACCTGCGACGTCAACTATCTGGCTCTGATGAAATTGCTGCCTCATGGGGCGGCGGTGGGCGAGAGCGTGTCGGTCGGCATCAGTGAACAGGTGCTGTTCGTGCTGCGGGTGCTGGAAACGGCCCCTTATACCTGGCATGTGTCCATCGAGCAATGCACCCCGGGCTTGCCCTCTTTTATGCGGATGAAGGTCAAGGTTCGGCTGTATCACGATGTGCGCATGGCCGAAGTGTGTGCCAGTCAGCAGATTTTTACCCTGCAGCCGAGTTACCATTACCCCAATGAAAACATGCACCATCCCAATGAAAAAGAGCAGGTTAACCTCTTTCTGGCCGAATGGCTGAAATGTTGCCTATACCACGGATTCAGTACGGTTAAACAGCTTTGAACCAGGCCCACACCCAGTTAGATACCACCTTGATCAGCCCCCACCGTCCCGACGGGGTCGTGGAGTTGCTGCAAATCACCGATACCCATCTCTTTGCCGATAAAGACACGAATTTGCTGGGCATTGCCCCCTGGCACAGCTGCCGGGCTGTGGTGGATGCCATTCTCGAAGACGAGCGGGCCTGTGGGGCCGGTCGGCGAGACCTGGTGCTGGCGACCGGTGACCTGTCTCAGGATCACAGCGCTGCCTCTTATCGTCATTTTACCGACTTGATGGGTGAGCTGGCGCCACCCGTGTTCTGGTTGCCGGGCAATCACGACGATGCCCTCCTGATGCAGGCCGAGCTGGACCAGGCCGGCGTCAGCAACGCCAAGCACTTGTTGTGCGGACACTGGCAGATACTCCTGCTCGACACCCAGATCCCCGGTGAAACCCATGGCGCCCTGTCCGCCTCCCAACTGGCGCTGCTTGAGCAGGCCATAGAGCGTTATCCGGATCATCATCTGCTGGTGGCGGTGCATCACCAGGCTGTGCCGGTGGGCTGTGCCTGGCTGGATCAGCATAACTTGCGTAATGCGGATGACATGAGAGCCATACTGGCGGGTCATGGTGCCTCCCGGGTGGTACTGTCCGGTCATGTGCATCAGGGTTTTGACGAAGTGCATGACGGCATCCGCTATCTGGCCAGCCCGTCCACCTGCATCCAGTTCAAGCCCCTGTCCGACGACTTTGCCCTCGACAGCACGGCACCGGGCTGGCGAGCCCTGTCGCTCTATCCCGATGGTCGCCTCGGCACCCAGGTATGGCGCCTGCCGCCCTATGCCTTTGTGCCCGACTTCAGTGCCAAGGGATATTGATAATGCCAACGCTGTTGTATTTGCACGGTTTCAATTCTTCGCCTCACTCCATCAAGGCCCGGCTGATGCGGGAATACCTGCAGCAAAAACGGCCCGATATTCATTTTATCTGCCCGCAACTGGCGGCCACCCCGGCGGCGGCCTGGGCGCAGATAGCGGCCATCTGTGACGAGATAAAAGGGCCTTTCGGCGTGGCCGGCAGTTCACTCGGCGGTTTCTGGGCCACCCGGGTGGCCGAGCGGTTCGGGGTACAGGCCGTGGTGATCAACCCGGCGGTGCATCCCCATGTGCTGTTGCAGGATTACCTGGGCGAACAAGTCAATCCCTACACCGACGAGCGTTACCTGCTGACGCCCAGCCACATGCAGGAGCTGGCCGAACTGCGGGTCGAGGCGCCCGGCTGCATGGAGCGCATCTGGCTGCTGCAGCAACAGGGCGACGAGGTGCTCGACTACCGGGAGGCGCTGGACTACTACCGTTTCGCCCGGGTCTGCATCCAGAAAGGGGGTGACCACTCCTTCGTCGGCTTCGAACACTACTGCGCCCAGATCATTCGTTTTCTGCAGTTATAGGCCTACTACTTCTTTCTTGGTTACCCGTTTCTGTTGCCTGTTTTGGCGCAGCCAAGAGGAAACAGGGTCGTCTCCCTCGACACGCCACTGGGCTAGCCATCTTTGCTGGGTAACGGCTGCGAATATTCACTGGATATTCGGTCCATTACCCAACAAAGATATACGGCAGCAAGCTGCCCCATGGGGGCTCGGAAATGCCATCCTTGGTATTTCACGGTCGTGGGAGACAATCCCTGTTACCTCTTCTGAGCACCGAATTGCCCGAAGTCGGTGCCAACAGGCGACTCTGCAGCATCAGGAGGACAAAGGGACCTGCTCCGCCGACCATCACATAACAGGGACGTTATGTGCTGAGCGTCCCAGGGATGGGCGCGAAGCGGGTCGGTGGAGCGAGCCCTTTGTCCGATTTGTAGACTCAAGTATCAGCCACTGGGTTTTGGGCCGCTTTGCGCCTGCGCCCTCAGGTAGTAAGATGCGGCCAACGAATCCCGATTACCGAAGGTCAATATGACATCGAGTCAATATACTGCCGACGCCATCGAAGTCCTCAATGGTCTGGAGCCGGTGCGGCGTCGCCCCGGCATGTATACGGACACCAGCCGGCCCAACCACCTGGGTCAGGAAGTCATCGATAACAGCGTGGACGAGGCCCTGGCCGGCCACGCCAGCAAGGTCGAGGTGATACTGCACGCCGACCAGTCGCTGGAAGTGATCGACGACGGCCGCGGCATGCCGGTGGACATACATCCGGAAGAAGGCATCTCCGGGGTCGAGCTGATCTTCTGCAAGCTGCACGCCGGCGGCAAGTTCTCCAACAAGAACTACCAGTTTTCCGGTGGTCTGCACGGCGTGGGCATCTCTGTGGTCAACGGCCTCAGTACCCGGGTCGACGTCACAGTGCGTCGCGGCGGCCAGGTGTTCGAGATGGCCTTCGAAAACGGCAACAAGGTGAGTGAACTCACCGTCACCGGCACCTGCGGTCAGCGCAACAGCGGCACCCGGGTGCGCTTCTGGCCCGACGCCGGCTACTTCGACTCGCCCCGGTTCTCCGTTTCCCGGCTCAAGCACCTGCTCAAGGCCAAGGCGGTGCTCTGCCCGGGCCTGACTATCCGCTTCCAGGACAAGGTCAACGACGAAACCCTGGAATGGTGTTATCAGGACGGCCTGAAAGATTATCTGGTGGAGTCGGTCAAGGAATTCACCTGCCTGCCCGAACAGCCGTTTACCGGCAACTTTACCGCCGAACACTCGGCGGTGGAGTGGGCCCTGACCTGGCTGCCCGACGGCGGCGAGGGACTGGGTGAAAGCTACGTCAACCTGATCCCCACCGCCCAGGGCGGCACCCATGTCAACGGCCTGCGTCAGGGCCTGCTCGATGCCATGCGCGACTTCTGTGAATTTCGCAACCTGCTGCCGCGGGGCGTCAAGCTGACGCCGGACGACATCTGGGAACGCTGCGCCTACATACTGTCGGTCAAGATGCAGGACCCCCAGTTTGCCGGCCAGACCAAGGAGCGGCTGTCGTCGCGCCAGAGCTCGGCCTTCGTTTCCGGCATAGTGAAGGATGCCTTCAGCCTGTGGCTGAACCAGCATACCGAGCTGGCGGAGCAGCTTGCCGAATTGTGTATCAGCAGCGCCCAGCGTCGTTTGCGTCAGGCCAAGAAGGTGGTGCGCAAGAAGGTCACCCAGGGCCCGGCACTGCCCGGCAAGCTCACCGACTGCGCCTGCTCCGATCCCATGCGGGGCGAGCTGTTTCTGGTGGAGGGCGACTCGGCCGGCGGCAGCGCCAAGCAGGCGCGGGACCGGGAGTTTCAGGCCATCATGCCGCTGCGCGGCAAGATACTGAACACCTGGGAGGTAGAGTCCGGTCAGGTGCTGGCCTCCCAGGAAGTGCACAATATCTCGGTGGCCATCGGCCTGGATCCGGACTCGACCGACCTGTCCGAGCTGCGCTACGGCAAGATCTGTATTCTGGCCGATGCGGACTCCGACGGCCTGCATATCGCCACCCTGCTGTGCGCCCTGTTTGTGCGCCACTTCCGTCATCTGGTGGAGCAGGGGCATGTCTATGTGGCCATGCCGCCCCTGTATCGCATCGATGTGGGCAAGGAGGTGTTCTATGCCCTCGACGAGGGTGAGCGCGACGGCGTACTGGAGCGGATCCGGGCCGAGAAGAAAAAAGGCAAGGTACAGGTGACCCGCTTCAAGGGTCTGGGCGAGATGAACCCCAAGCAACTGCGCGAAACCACCCTGGATCCCAATACCCGCCGCCTGGTGCAGCTGACGGTGGACGACATGGACGCCACCGAGAAACTGATGGACATGCTGCTGGCCAAGAAGCGGTCGAGCGATCGCCGTGAATGGCTCGAAACCAAGGGCAACCTGGTCGATCCCCTGGCCTGAGGAAAGAGACAGAATGAACAACAACGATTTCACCATGGAAGGCGTAGAACGCCAGCCATTGCACACCTTTACCGAGCAGGCCTATCTCAACTACTCCATGTACGTGATCATGGACCGAGCCCTGCCCCATATCGGCGATGGCCTCAAGCCGGTGCAGCGCCGCATCATCTACGCCATGAGCGAACTGGGCTTGTCGGCCCTGTCCAAGCACAAGAAATCCGCCCGTACCGTGGGCGACGTGCTGGGCAAGTATCATCCCCACGGCGACTCCGCCTGTTACGAGGCCATGGTGCTGATGGCCCAGCCGTTTTCCTACCGCTATCCGCTGGTAGACGGCCAGGGTAACTGGGGCGCGCCGGACGATCCCAAGTCGTTCGCCGCCATGCGTTATACCGAGGCGCGGCTGTCGCGCTTCTCCGAACTGCTGCTGTCCGAGCTGGGCCAGGGCACGGTGGAGTGGATCCCCAACTTCGACGGCACCATGAAAGAGCCGCGCATGCTGCCGGCCCGGTTGCCGCACATACTGCTGAACGGTATCACCGGCATTGCAGTGGGCATGGCCACCGACATACCGCCGCACAACGTGCGCGAAATCGCCAATGCCTGTGTGCACATGCTGGACAACCCCAGGGCCACGGTAGAAGAGTTGATGGCCTTCGTGGACGGCCCCGACTACCCGACCCGGGCCGAGATCATCACCCCCAGGGCCGATATCCGTAAAATTTACGAAACCGGCCGGGGCAGCATCAAGATGCGGGCCGTCTATCACCAGGAGCAGGGCGACATCGTCATCACCGCCCTGCCACACCAGGCCAGCGGCGGCAAGATACTGGAGCAGATCGCCGGCCAGATGCAGGCCAAGAAGCTGCCCATGGTGGCGGATCTGCGCGACGAGGCGGATCACGAAAACCCGACCCGGCTGGTGATCATTCCCCGCTCCAACCGGGTGGACGTGGATCAGCTGATGCAGCACCTGTTCGCCAGCACCGATCTGGAGAAGAGCTACCGGGTCAATCTGAACATGCTGGGACTGGACAGCCGGCCCCAGGTGAAGACGCTGGATATGATCCTCGGCGAATGGCTGCAGTTCCGTCGGCAAACGGTGCGCAACCGGCTGCAGTACCGGCTGGACAAGGTCGAGGCCCGGCTGCACATTCTGGCCGGTCTGCTGATCGCCTTCCTCAATATCGACGAGGTGATCGAGATCATCCGGGCCGAAGACGAGCCCAAGCCGGTGCTGATGAGCCGCTTCGAGCTGACCGAGATCCAGGCCGAAGCCATCCTGGAGCTGAAACTGCGTCACCTGGCCAAGCTGGAAGAGATGAAGATCCGCGGTGAACAGGACGAGCTGGCCGCCGAGCGCGACAAGCTGGCGCTGTTGCTGGGCTCGGAGCGCCGGCTGAATACCCTGATCAAAAAAGAGATACTGGCCGATGCCGAAAAATACGGTGACGACAGGCTGTCACCGCTGGTGGAGCGGGAAGAAGCCCGCGCCCTGAGCGAGAAAGAGCTGATCCCGAGCGAGCCGGTGACGGTAGTGCTGTCCGACAAGGGCTGGATCCGTTCGGCCAAAGGCCTGGATGTGGACGGCACCACCCTGAACTACAAGGCCGGCGACGGCTTCCTCGATGCCGCCGCCGGGCGCAGCAACCAGATGGCGGTGTTTCTGTCCAATATCGGTCGCGCCTATGGTCAGGATGCCCACAGCCTGCCCTCGGCCCGGGGCCAGGGTGAGCCGCTGACCGGCCGCTGCAGCCTGAGCCCGGGCGAGCAGGCCCGCTTCGTGCTGATGGGCGACGACGAACGCCTGTACCTGCTGGCGTCCGACGCCGGTTACGGTTTCGTCTGTCGCTTTGGTGACATGGTCAGCCGCAACAAGAACGGCAAGGCGCTGCTGACGGTGCCGGCGGGCGGTGAGGTACTGAAGCCGGTGGCCATCGACCGGCTGGAGAGCGACTTGTGCCTGGCGGTGACCAATGAAGGCCGCATGCTGCTGTTCCCGCTCAAGGATCTGCCGCTGCTGGGCAAGGGCAAGGGCAACAAGATCATCGGCATACCCGGCGCCCGCGTACAGGCGCGGGAAGATTTCATCAAGCAATTGGTGGTGGTGCCGGAAGGCGCCAGCGTGACTCTGCATGCGGGCAAGCGCAAGCTGACCCTCAAGCCCGCCGATCTGGCCCATTACCAGGGCGAACGCGGCCGCCGCGGCGCCCTGCTGCCCCGTGGCCTGCAACGGGTAGACAGCCTGGAAATCGAATAAAGAAGGTGAGGGGCGAGGCGAAAGGCGTGAGGGGAAATTTGATTACCCCTCACACCTCACCGTTATTCTGCAGTGCGTAGGTTGCGAATGAGCGTAGCGAATTCCAACGCCAACGGGCCAAGGCGGCTGTGGAAAGTTGGGATTCGCTTCGCTTATCGCCAACCTACTGCTCACGGCGTCTGCAGTTTGTCGACGATGGGGCGGTTGGCGGCAATGCGTAGGTTGCGAATGAGCGTAGCGAATTCCAACGCCAATGGCCAAGGCGGCTGTGGAATCTTGGGATTCGCTTCGCTTATCGCCAACCTACTGCTTCAGTTTCCGGCTTCGGTCTGCAGCTTGTCGACAATCGGGCTGTTGGCGGCGGGAAAATCGTATTGATGTAGCTCGCTCACCGGTACCCAGCGGCTGGGCTGGCCTTCGAGGCCCCGCGGCTCGCCACTGAAGGCGGTGACCTTGCGGATGTCGAGTATGACCTGCTTGTCGCCGTAGTCGTGCTCGATACGCATCAAGGAATGGCATTCGGTCACATGAATGCCGATCTCCTCTTCCAGCTCCCGGGCCAGGGCCTGGGCCACGGTTTCGCCGGCTTCCACCTTGCCACCGGGAAACTCCCACTTGTTGGCCTGATGCTGGCCGGCACCACGGCGGCAGATG
This sequence comes from Oceanisphaera litoralis, assembly GCF_016907015.1. Classification (GTDB taxonomy): domain Bacteria; phylum Pseudomonadota; class Gammaproteobacteria; order Enterobacterales; family Aeromonadaceae; genus Oceanimonas; species Oceanimonas litoralis. The sequence continues at coordinate 55,577 of NZ_JAFBBE010000007.1, read as the reverse complement.
AATATCTCGCCAGCGGTATTTTCAATCACGCCCACCGCCACCAGCACCGACTTCTTGAGCGCCTCAATACTCATTTTCATCATCCCGATCCGGCAGCCAGGCGGGGTCGCCGGGAATGCGCTTTTCTTCGTCGGCCCATTCGCCCAGGTCGATCAGCTGGCAGCGTTTGCTGCAGAAGGGACGGAAGGGGCTTTGCTCGTTCCACTCCACCGGTTTTTTGCAGGTGGGGCAGGGTACAGTGGTGATTTTGCTCATTTGATATTGGCCAGTTCAAAGTCGATATTGCCGATCTCGGTGTTGCCGACCGGCATGAAGCGAATGGTATAGCGATATTTATTGCCGCTGACCACCGGGTAGGCGGCCAGCGCTGTCGGCAGACGCAGGCGGATCATCTCGGTCTGTTCGGCATTGTCCTGAAAGAAGCCGTTGCTGGCTTGCTGGGGCCTGAACTGACCGACTTCCCGCCACAGGGTCAGCAGCAGCTGCAGCCCCTGCTGCAGCAGCTGCAGTTGTGCCAGCCAGCCGTCGATATCCTGCTGCTGGTTGGCTGTGGGTTGATGCAACCAGTAATGCAGTTGGGGCACGTCGAAGGCGCAGAGCCCCCCGGGAATGGCGAACCGGCTGCGTACGGTTGACAGCAGCTTGTCTTCGCGCAGCAACTGGCCCAGACGGGCGGCCCGGGGCAGCTGCTGGTTCAAGTCGGCCAATTGCCGTTCCAGCTGGGCCAGGGCGGCGGCGTCGACGCCGGGCGCCTGGGCCCAGGCGGCCAGCTTGTTTTTCTGGGTATTCAGATCCCTGGCCAGATCGGTGCGCACATCGCAGCGTTCCAGCAGCTCCATGATATCCAGCAGCGCCTTGAACAGCGCTATGGTCTGGCCGTCGGCGCCCAGGCTGCGGCACCGGTGAATTTGCTGCAGCAGCTCGTTGAGGCGCAAATAATTGCGACATTTTTCATTGAGGGGATATTCGTAAACCAGTGATGACATAAGGCTCCGGCCCGCAAAGTGAAGGCTGTAATAACGGCAAGTTTACCCGCATCAGTCGCTAATAAACAAATCCAGCAGTCGGTTAAGAAAGCGTCGACCCAGGGGCGTGACCTGCCAGCTTTCGCCATGGTCCTCCAGCAAACCCAGCCGCAACGCCTCTGTCAGCGGGGCCTGCAACTGCGAGGCGGACAGCCCGGTCAGCTCCTGGAGTTCATGCCGGGGAATGGGTTCGAACAGTCGCAACCGGTTCATGAAGTATTCCAGCGACAGTTCCTGCGCCGCTATGGGCCAGTACTGATCCAGATAGGGTCGACCCGGTTCCAGATAGCCCTTGGGATGCTTGACCTTGACGGTGCGTACCAGCTTGCCTTCGAGCGGCAGTGTGATTTTGCCGTGGGCGCCGCAGCCGATGCCCAGATAGTCGCCGAAGCGCCAGTAGTTGAGATTGTGTTGCGCTTCATGCCCCGGTTTGGCGTAGGCGGACACCTCGTACTGGTGGTAGCCGTTCGCCAGCAGCAGCTCGTGGCCCTGCTCGTAGATATCGGCCAGTATCTCGTCTTCCGGCAGTGCCGGCGGACGCGAGGCGAAAGGGGTGTTGGGCTCTATGGTGAGCTGATACCAGGACAGATGCGGCGGCGACAGGGCGATGGCCTGCTCCAGATCCGACAGGGCGTCACTCAGGCTCTGCTCGGGCAGGCCGTGCATCAGATCCAGATTGAAGGTGTTCAGGCCCACGCTGGCGGCTTCGCGGGCGGCAAAGCGGGCCTGTTCCGGGTCGTGGATACGGCCCAGGCGGCGCAGTTGTTCGGACTGAAAGCTCTGAATACCGATGGAAATACGGTTGACGCCGGCCGCCTTGAAACCGGCGAAGCGGCCGGCCTCTACTGTGCCCGGGTTGGCTTCCAGGGTGATTTCCATCTGGTCGCGAAAGGGGATCAGCCCTTGTACGCCGCTCAGCAGCCGGCCGATGGCCTCGGGCGTCAGCAGGCTAGGGGTGCCGCCGCCGATAAAGATGCTGTGCAGTGCACGACCCTGGGCCAGATGCAGATCCTGGCGCAGGTCATCCAGCAGTGCCGTGACATAGGCCTGCTCGGGAATCGTTTCTTTCATGGCGTGGGAGTTGAAGTCGCAGTAGGGACACTTCTGCACACACCAGGGAATATGAATGTAGAGGCTGAGCGGCGGTAATTGCAGCATCAGGCTTGTTGCTCCTGCAGCAGGGTCAGCAGCTGGCGCAAGGCCTGGCCGCGGTGACTGAGGCGGTTTTTCTCGGCGGCGTCGAGTTCGGCGGCGGTTTTACCGGCTTCGGGCACGAAGAAAACGGGGTCGTAGCCGAAGCCCTGCTCACCCTGCGGCTGTTCGGTAATGCGGCCCTGCCAGGAGCCGCTGCAAATCAGCGGGGTAGGATCATTGGCGTGGCGCATATAGACCAGCACACACCAGAAGGTGGCCTGGCGTTGTTCGGTGGGCACGCCGTTCAGTTCGGACAGCAGCAGCTCCAGGTTCTGCCGATCGCCGGCTCCCACTCCGGCAAAGCGGGCGGAATAGACGCCGGGGCGGCCATCGAGCGCATCCACCGCCAGCCCGGAGTCGTCGGCGATGGCCGGCAGTCCGGTCACGGCCGCCGCATGGCGGGCCTTGATGATGGCGTTTTCCACGAAGGTGGTGCCGGTTTCATCGGCGTCGCTCACGGCCAGTTCGGTCTGGGGAGTCACTGTCATGCCCAGTTCACCGAGCAGGCGTTGCAGTTCGGCAACTTTTTTGGCGTTGCCGGAGGCCAGTACGATTTGTTGAGTCACCTTTCGTTCCTGTGGAATACCGCGAGTGGGCATGATACCACCGTAGGGGAAAGATGTGGGGCGTGAAACGTGAGGGGGGGCTCCTCACCCCTCACCCTTCACTCCTCACAAGTAAGTACTCAGTCGGTATAGAAGGTATGGCGAAAGGAGAGCTCTCCGGCCTGGGTCGGGCTTTGAATGTCGATGGTGAACAGCACATTGTCTTCGTTACGATAGGGATATTCGGCAATGTAGTAGATGGCATCGCCTTCCCGCACCGTCTGGAATGCCAGCTTGCGTACCGTGCCGATCAGGGTCTTGCCCTGGCCGCTGAGATTGACCTGCTGAGACTTGCCGTCTTTGTCGAGCACGGCAATATTCAGGATGCCGTTATAGCGGCTGCGCTCTATCTGGTAGCTGCGCGCCACTTCGGGGGTGAGAAAGGTGGATGGCAGGGCGCTGTAATGTACGGTCCAGTTGCCTACCCGGGTTTCGGCGGCCTGGCTGTGGAACGAAAACAGCAATAGCAGCGCCGAGAAAATAAATTTGAACATAATCGTGCCTTGTTGTTGAGAGCATTATGGTTAGTTTAGGCCGAGAAACCGATCCCGGCTGGCCTTGGGTTGCAGGTAAAGAGTGAGGTAGAGCCGGTCCTGCTCCAGCCGGACCGGTTGACTTACAGCTGCCACCAGAGCTGGCCAAACAGGTCGCCCATCAGCCAGTTGAGGGCCTGCAGGCCGATAAAGGCCAGCAGCATGGACAAGTCCAGGCCGCCCATGGGAGGAATAATACGGCGCAGGGGCGCCAGCAGGGGTTCGGTCAGCTGGAACAGCACGTATTCAATCTGGCTGCGGCCCTGGCTGACCCAGCTCAGCAGCGCCCGGACGATCAGGATCCAGAACAGCATGACCCCGGCTTTTTTCAGCACTGTGATCAGGCCCACCAGCAGCACGGTACTCCAGTCGGCGTAGAGTACGTTCATGGCCTTGAACAGCATCAGCTTCAGCGTCGCCACCAGCACCGCCAGCACTACGGCGGCAAAGTCGATACCGAAGAAGCCGGGAATGAAACGACGTAGCGGCTTCAGCACCGGATTGGTGGCCTTGACCACGAACTGGCTGAAGGGATTGTAAAAATCCGCCCTGGCCAGTTGCAGCCAGATACGCAGCAGCACCACCATCAGGTAAAGATCGAAAACGGTATTAATCAGGTAGTAAGCAGTGTTCATTATTATTCCTTAGAGCTGCGTTTCCAGTTCCCGCGCCCGCGCCACGGCGGCGGCCATGGCATCGGCCACCAGTTGTTCCAGTCCCTGCTCCTGAAAGCTGCGAATGGCATCGGCGGTGGTACCGCCCTTTGACGTCACCCGTGCACGAAGCTCGCCCAGACTGGTGTCGGGGTTGGCAGCCACCATATTGGCGGCACCCAGCGCGGTTTGCTGCACCAGCAAGCGGGCTTCCTGTTCGGTGAAACCGGATTGTTGCGCCTGGGCGGCCATGGCTTCCATAAACAGGAAGAAATAGGCGGGGGCGCTGCCGGCGGCGGCGATGATCTGGTTGATGCCGTCTTCCTGTGCCACCCACAGGGTCTTGCCCACCGCCTGCATCATCTGTTCGCAGTAATCCCGATCCGCCTGTTCAACATGATCTCTGGCATAAAGACCGGTCATGCCCAGCCCCAGCAAGGAGGGCGTGTTGGGCATGGTGCGTACGATGCGGTTCTGACCGGCCATCTGCTCCAGGCGAGACACATTGATGCCGGCAGCGATGGAGATCAGCAGTTTGCCGGCGAGCCCATCGCTTGACTGCAGCAGCGCCTCCAGCATGGTGGCCATCATCTGCGGTTTGACCGCCAGCACCAGGGCCTGGGCCCAGTTGGCGGCCTCGGCGTTATCCTGGGTGGTGCGAATACCGAAATCGGCCGCCAGTGCATCCAGCTTGGGGCGAGACGGATTGGCGGCCATGATGGCATCGGCCGGGTAGCCGGACTGGATCAGACCGGAAATCAGGCTGCGTGACATGTTGCCTGCGCCGATAAAGGCGAGTTTTCTGTGTTCCATCAATGATCACTCAAGGGTTGCGAGAGCCAAATATGGCCGTGCCAACCCTTACCAGGGTGCTGCCACAGGCCACTGCGAGTTCGAGATCCTTACTCATCCCCATCGACAATGTGTCCATCTGAGGATATTTTGCCGCCATTCTATCAAAGAGGTGCTTCAACTCTAGTAATTGCGTCTTTAGTCGGTCGGAATTGTCGGTGGCCTCCGGTATTGCCATCAGGCCGCGCAGGCATAATCCGGGTAACTGGCTGATGTGTTGGGCCAGCGCTTCCACCTGTTCGGGTGGCAGACCGGACTTGCTGTCTTCCCCGCTGATGTTGACCTGCAGGCAGATATTGAGTGGCCGCATGTTGCCCGGTCGCTGGGCGCTGAGTCGCTGTGCTATTCTGAGCCGGTCAACGCTTTGCACCCAGTCGAAGGCCTCGGCCACCAGGCGGCTTTTATTGGACTGCAAGGGCCCTATCAGGTGCCAGCGAATATCGGGGCAGTCGGCCTTGAGGGCGGCGATTTTATCGACGGCTTCCTGCACGTAGTTTTCACCGAACTGGCGCTGGCCGGCGGCATAGGCGGCCTGCACGTCGGCGGCGGGTTTGGTCTTGCTCACCGCCAGCAACTGGATATCATGGGGACTTCGCTCACAGATAGCGGCGGCGTCTGCGATTCTGGCGTGAACTTGTTGCAGGTGTTCTACGATAGTATTCATATGAGTAACAAACCGAGAGCGACAGGAGAGGATATGGATATTACGGAATTATTGGCGTTTAGTGTAAAGCATAATGCATCGGATCTGCACCTGTCCGCCGGGGTGTCGCCGCAGATACGGGTGGATGGCGAAGTGCGCAAGATCAACCTGCCGGAGATGGATCATCGGGAAGTGCAGCGGCTGGTGTATGACATCATGAACGATCGCCAACGCAAGGAGCTGGAAGAAAACCTCGAGGCCGACTTCTCGTTCGAGTTGCCGGGTCTGGCCCGCTTCCGGGTCAACGCCTATCAGCAGGCTCGGGGCGCGGCGGCGGTGTTCCGGGTTATCCCCAGCGAGGTCTGGACACTGGAGCAACTGGGCGGGCCGGATATTTTTCGTCGTATCGCCGAATATCCCCGTGGTCTGGTGCTGGTGACCGGGCCGACCGGTTCCGGTAAATCCACCACACTGGCGGCCATGGTCGACCATATCAACGAGAACTATAACAAGCATATTCTCACCATCGAAGATCCCATCGAGTTCGTGCACAGCAGCAAGAAATGTCTGGTCAACCAGCGCGAAGTGCACAGAGATACCCACTCGTTCAGCAATGCCCTGCGCTCGGCCCTGCGGGAGGATCCGGACATTATTCTGGTGGGGGAGCTTCGGGATCTGGAAACCATTCGGCTGGCGCTGACCGCCGCCGAAACCGGTCACCTGGTGTTCGGTACCCTGCATACCTCCTCGGCGGCCAAGACCATAGACCGTATCATCGATGTCTTTCCGGGCGCCGAGAAAGACATGGTACGCTCCATGCTGTCCGAGTCGTTGCGTGCGGTGATCTCCCAGACCCTGCTGAAGAAGGAGAGCGGCGGCCGTATCGCCGCCCACGAGATCATGCTGGGCACCACGGCGATTCGCAACCTGATCCGGGAAGACAAGGTGGCGCAGATGTATTCGGTGATCCAGACCGGCATGGCCCATGGCATGCAGACCATGGATCAGTGTCTGAAGCTGCTGGTCAGCAGCGGCATGGTTGCCCCGATGGAAGCCCGCACCAAGGCGGTGGATCCGCAAAGCATCTGACACCAGGAGGCGATATGGCGTTAACGCCGTTACTGCAGGCCATGCTGGACAAGCAGGCCTCGGATATGTATATCTCCGTCGGCGTACCGCCGACGGTCAAAAGCCATGGGCGCCTGGTGCAGGTGACCGACACGGCGCTGACTCCGGAAGCGGCACTGGCACTGGTGGAGTCCTGCATGAGCGATGACTGGCGTGAACGCTTTCATCGTCAGAAGGAAGCCAACTTCGCCATCAGCGACGAACAGCTGGGCCGTTTTCGGGTCAGCGCCTTCTGGCAGCAGGACCAGGCGGGCATGGTGATCCGGCGCATCGAAAGCCGGATCCCCACCTTCGAGGAACTGTATCTGCCCGAGGTGTTGCAGGAAGTGGCCATGGCCAAGCGCGGTCTGGTGCTGTTTGTGGGCGGTACCGGCTCCGGCAAGTCCACCTCGCTGGCGGCGATGATTGGCCACCGTAACCGTCATTCGGACGGCCATATCCTCACCATAGAGGATCCGGTGGAATTTATTCACCAGCACGACAGATCCATCATCACCCAGCGCGAGGTGGGCACCGATACCGAGTCCTTCGATGCGGCCCTGAAAAGCTCCCTGCGTCAGGCGCCGAACGTGATTCTGATCGGAGAGATCCGCTCGGAAGAAACCATGGGCTATGCGCTGGCCTTTGCCGAAACCGGTCACCTGTGCATGGCCACCCTGCATGCCAACAACGCCAACCAGGCGCTGGACAGGATCATGCACCTGGTGCCGGAAAGCAAACACCGTCAGTTGCAGTTTGACCTGTCGTTCAACCTCAAGGCGATAGTGGGGCAGCAGCTGATCCCGACCCAGAATGGTACACAGCGTCGCGGCGCCTTCGAGATCCTGCTCAATACGCCCCTGGTATCGGATATTATTCGCAAGGGAGACATGCACCGGCTGAAAGAGGTCATGAGCAAGTCGCGCGAGCTGGGCATGCAGACCTTCGATCAGGCGCTGTTTGATCTTTATAGCCAGAACCATATAGGCTACACCGAAGCGGTGGCCTACGCCGACTCGCCCAACGATCTGCGGCTGATGATCAAGTTGCAGGGGGGCGGTGGCATGGATGCCGGCCTGCTCGACAACGTGACCATCGAGTCCGATTAACCCGTGTTTGTACCGCCCCGTCACGGCCTGGCGCCGTGACGGGGCGGTTTGTGACAGCCATTCAGAGGCCCTTCATGTTAATAGTGGTTTCCCCCGCCAAGACCCTCGATTTTGACACGCCACCGGTGATTGCCGATGTGACCCGGCCCGAGCTGCTGGCGCATTCGGCCGAGCTTATCGAGCGTGCGCGGCAGCTGACCCCGGCCGACATCGGCAAGCTGATGGGGATCAGCGACAAGCTGTCCGGGCTTAATGCCGCCCGTTTTGCCGACTGGCAGCCTGACTTTACCCCGAATAATGCCAAGCAGGCGTTGCTGGCGTTCAAGGGGGATGTGTATACCGGGCTGGACGCCGAAAGCCTGACCCCGGATGACTTTGCCTTTGCCCAGGCACATCTGCGCATGCTGTCGGGGTTGTATGGTTTATTGCGTCCGCTGGATTTGATGCAGCCTTACCGGCTGGAGATGGGCACCAAACTGGACAACGAACGGGGCAAGGATCTGTATCAGTTCTGGGGCGATATCATTACCGACAAGCTCAATGAGGCGCTGACGGCGCAGGGTGACAATGTGCTGATTAACCTGGCCTCCAACGAATACTTCAAGGCGGTGAAACCGAGAAAGCTGGACGGACAAATCATCACGCCGGTGTTCAAGGACTGCAAGAAGGGCCAGTACAAGATCATCAGCTTCTACGCCAAGAAGGCGAGGGGCATGATGGCGCGCTACATCATCGAAAACAGACTGACCGAGGTGAGCCAGCTGACCGCCTTCGATACCGCCGGTTACTATTTTGTGGAAGCGGAGTCGACGGCCACCGAGCTGGTGTTCAAGCGGGAGGAGCAGTAAAGGAGCCTTCAGCAATAAAAGAGCCCTCAGCTATAAAAAAGAGCAAAAAAACCGGAACCTTTCGGTTCGGCCGCCCTCTGAATAGGTGTGCTTACTGAATTTGAATTCTCTCTCTTCTTCAATTTTGACCGGTCCCGATGGGCCGGTTTTTTTATGTGCCGGTTTTACCGGAGACACCTTATACCCATTCCCTTAACGACGTGCTCAGTTGCTGATAACAATACCGCGTTTAACCTCCGGTCATGACGGAGTCGGTATCTTCCTGCAGGAGATCCTGACTTTCGTCAGGATGACGGCCTGAGCACATGATTAATCCGATTGGTATTACTGATCCCACAGGGTTCTGGCGTTGTCGACGGTGCGGCGGCCGCGCTGCTGGCGACGCTCGTGGTGATCCGGTTCCCAGCGGATCAGATCCCGTCGATCCAGGATCTGCCGCCGGCATTGTTGCCGCCGCTCCCTGCCTGAATAATGCCTCAACATGACCATACATCCATCCTTCCACGCCTGTTTTTCTAAAGCATAGTCGAGCAGTATTCGGCCGCCGCGCCGAGGGTCGCCTGTCGGAAGTCGGGGCCTTTATTCGGCGTCTTGGCTTCCTTTCACTTGCTTGCCGGCGGCTTTTTTGGCACTTGCCGGCTTTTTGGTGGCATCGGGCTTGGCGCCGGCCCACTTGGGCTTGCCCTTGGCCTTGGTGTCCCGCAGACGCACCTTCTCTTTTTTCTTCGGCAGAAGGGCCTTCTTGCCCTTGCTGTCGCCATCTTTCTTCTTGCGTGACGCCACCCTGGCTTCTTTGTGTTTGGGGCGCAGTTCGTCGATGACCCGGCGCTTGAGCACTTCTTCGGTATATTTTTCTACCCGAACCAGCAGGGGCATGTCGTGGGCTTCCACCAGGCTGATGGCGGTGCCCTTCTGGCCGGCACGGCCGGTACGACCGATGCGATGCACGTAGACATCGGCGGTGCGCGGCATATCGTAGTTGATCACGTGGCTCACCTCGGGCAGGTCGATACCGCGGGATGCCACATCGGTGGCCACCAGAATATTGACCCTGCCGATACGAAAGCGGCCGAGCGCCTCGATACGCTTTTCCTGCTCCATTTCACCGCGTAGCCAGGCATTGTGCAGCCCTTCCTGCTGCAGACGGCTGGCCAGCTCCATCAGGCGATCCCGGGTCTTGACGAAGATGATACTGCGGGTCACATCGGGCTGGCGCAGCAGATGGGTCAGCAGGGCAAACTTGTGCTCGGGATTATCCGCCAGGTGTACCCACTGGTTGATTTTCTTGCGTTCGCTGCGTGGCGGCGCGGCGCTGATTTCCACCGGATCTTTCAGCAGATCGGCGGCAAACTTCATCAGGCCGCGGCCTTCCAGGGTGGCGGAAAACAGCATCGTCTGTCGGCGCCAGCGGGCTTCGGCGGCGATGCGATCCACATCCTTGATAAAGCCCATGTCCAGCATGCGGTCTGCTTCATCCAGCACCAGCATTTCGATATCGCGGCTGTCGAACGACTCTTCATCCATGTATTGCAGCAGGCGGCCCGGGGTGGCAACCACTATGTCGGTGGTCTTGGTCAGGGCAGGCAGGTGATGGCTTTCATGCACACCGCCGGTGATCACTTCCACCCGCAGGGGCGTGTCTTTCAATATTTTTTTGGCATCGTCGGCGATCTGTATGGCCAGCTCACGCGTTGGCGTCAGGATCAGAATGCGGGCCGGGCCCGCCTGGCGACGAGGAAAGTCCAGCAGATGCTGACAAATCGGCAGCAGAAACGCCGCCGTCTTGCCGGTGCCGGTGGGAGCGGATGCCATTATATCCCGTCCGCTCATGGCTTCGGGGATGACCTGGCTCTGAATGGTGGTCGGTTTGGCATAGCCCATGCCAGCCAGGGCGCGGACCAGGATGGGATCCAGTTCCAGTTGCTCGAAGGTCATACTGCTCATGATCGGTCTCGTCAGCCTATAAAAGGCGGGTATTATAGGGGAATTCGGACAAAAAAACCTGACAGGATCAGCATGAGCAGCCGCGGTTTTACTTTCAAGCAGTTTCACATCAATCACGACCGTTGTGCCATGAAGGTGGGCACCGACGGTATTCTGCTCGGCGCCTGGGCACCGACAGGCTCTGCCCGCCGTATTCTGGACGTCGGCACCGGCTCGGGCCTGGTGGCCCTGATGCTGGCCCAGCGCAGCGATCCCGAGGTAACCATCGTCGGCCTGGAGCTGGACGAAGCTGCGGCAGAGCAGGCCGCAGATAACGTGGCGGCATCGCCCTGGCCGCGAAAAGTCGCTATCGCGCAGGGGGCCCTGCAGCAGTACGCGGCGCCGCCGTTTGATTTGATCGTGTCCAACCCGCCTTACTTCGGGCATGGACAGCCGTTCGGCAGTGCCGCCCGGGCCGATGCGCGTCATACCGGTAGCCTGACACTGGCCGAGTTGTTTCGTCACGGCAAACGCCTGTTAACCGGTGAAGGGAGTCTGGCCCTGGTGTTGCCGGTACAGGCGCTGGCGGAGGCCATATCGCAGGCATCTTCAAATGGCTTCCATTTGAGGGAAAGGCAAGACGTTATCACCAGGGAAGGCAAGCCGGCGGCTCGTTTTTTATTGCACTTTTGTAGAGTTAAATGCTGCCATATAACCAAAAGTATCATCATTAATACTGAAAATAATACTTATGGCGACACATATAAAGGGCTGGTGGCCCCCTACTACCTGAAGATGTAAATTTTGCCTTGAATCTGCTTTTCACATCATTATGCTACTGGCCAGCTCGGCGGCTGCCAGATTTCAGCATTTTACCGCAAATTTCCGGTGGTAGGCCGAATCCTTAATATCGTTAGTTTCCAAACGAAACTTTCATTATGCGGGCAGCCGCAATGAGGTTTGCAGTGAACAGATCCTTATCCACTTTTGACGTGATGGGGCTGGGGTTTATGACCCTCGCCTTTTTTCTGGGCGCCGGGAATATCATATTTCCGCCCCTGGCCGGTTTTCTGGCCGGCGAGAACCTGAACAGTGCCATGTTCGGCTTCTTGCTTACCGCCGTCGGCATGCCGCTGGTCACCCTGATTGCCGCCGCCCTGGCCGGTGGCGGCCTGCCGACCATGGGCCGTTATCTGCCCGCGGCTGTGGTCACCGTGATGGCGACCGCCATCTTCATCATCATAGGCCCGGCCTTCGCGGCGCCCCGTACCGGTCTGGTCGCCTACGAAATGGGCCTGAAGCCGTTTCTGAATGATCCCGGCCAGACGACCCTCACGCTGTATACCCTTGGTTTCTTCGGTCTGGTGCTGCTGCTGTCGCTTAATCAGGGTCGACTGCTGGATGCGGTGGGCAAGGTGTTGACGCCCATCCTGCTGCTGCTGTTGGTGGCACTGGCGGTGGCGGTGTTCGTCAATCCCCAGGGTACTCAGCCACAGGTGGCCGAGGCCTATCTGACTCAGCCCTTCGTGAAAGGCTTTATCGAAGGCTACAACACCATGGATACCTTTGCCGCCCTGATGTTCGGCATGCTGATCCTGGACGTGCTGCGCCAGAAGGGCGTGACCGATACCCGCGCCCAGTCCCGCTATCTGATGATAGCGGCGCTGATTGCCGCCGCCGGTCTGGGCTTCGTTTATGTGTCGCTGTTTATTCTGGGGGGCACCAGCCTGGGCGTGGTGGAGTCGGCCAGCAATGGCGGCGAAATCATCAGCGCCTATGTGCTGTCGCTGTTCGGTGCGCCGGGCCTGTGGGCGCTGGCCGCCATTGTCTCTCTGGCCTGCCTGACCACGGCCGTGGGTCTGGTGTCGTCCTGTGCCGATTACTTTCATCGCCTGACCGGCAAGGGCAGCTATCGCGGCTGGGTTGTTATCAACGCCCTGGCCTGCACGCTGGTGGCCAATGTGGGCCTGAATACCCTGATCTCGGTGTCCATTCCGGTACTGGTGGCCTGTTATCCGGTGGCGGTGGCCCTGGTAATGGCAACCTATCTTCGGCCGCTGATGCGCTCGCCGGTATTCGCCTTCCGCCTGATTATGGCCGTGGCCTTCGCTTTCGGCCTGATCGATGGCCTGCAGGCGGCGGGCCTGAATATGAGCGCCTTCACCTTGCTGCCGATGTTCGATATCGGCATGGCCTGGGTACTGCCGACCCTGGCCGCGGCCGTGATGGGCCTGGCGGCCGGCAAGTCACGCGAGCAAGCGGTAGCCTGAGCTAACCGGCTGAAGCAATAAAAAAACCGGGGCGGCCACAGGCCGCCCCGGTTTTTTTGTGCCTGCCGTCATGGCTAGATCGCGGCCATTTCTTCCAGTATCTGCGCTACCCAGGTCTGGATGCGGCTGTCGGTGTCGTCGTACTGGTTGGCTTCATCGAGCGACAGACCAACAAAGTAGTCGCCGTCTTCGGTCAGTGCCCTGGAGGCCTCGAACTCGTAGCCCTTGTTGGGCCAGTAGCCCACTATGGTGGCGCCACGGGCGGCCACCTTGTCGTGCAGCATGCCCAGGGCATCCTGAAACCATTCGCCATAGCCGAGCTGATCGCCCATGCCGAACAGGGCGACGACATGACCTTCCAGGTTCAGGTCGTCTATTTCGTCCCAGTGGGATTCCCAGTCTTCCTGCAGTTCGCCGAAATCCCAGGTGGAAATACCCAAAATCAGAATGGGGTAGTCTTCGGCGCGCCTGAGCGGCACATCCTTGATATTATGCAGGTCGACCAGATCGGCGCCGAGCTGGGCGCCGATCTTTTCGGCCGCCATCTCGGTATAGCAGGTGGTTGAGCCGTAAAATAAACCGATATTCATGGGGTTCCGTTATCGCTTCAGACAATGGTGCCATCATAACAGAAGCCCGCGAACAGGGCAGAGCCCGGAGTACCGATGAGCTATCCCCTGGTGGAACAATTTGTGGATGCCCTCTGGCTGGAAAAAGGCCTGGCAGACAACACCCTGGCCTCTTATCGCAGCGACCTGTCGCACTTCGCCGCCTGGCTGGACGGCGAAGGCAGCAGCCTGCTGGCGGTGGACGGCCTGACCCTGCAGCAGTACCTGGGCCACCGGCTGGATCTGGGCTTCAAGGCGACCAGCACCGCCCGCATGCTGAGCGTGCTGCGCCGCTTTTTTCAGTATCTGCATCGGGAGCAGTTGCGGGACGACGATCCCAGCATACTGATCGCCGGGCCCAAGCTGCCCAAGCGATTGCCCAAGGATCTGAGCGAACAGCAGGTGTTCAGCCTGTTGCAGGAGCCGCAGGTGGAAGACCCGCTGGAGCTGCGCGACAAGGCCATGCTGGAGCTGCTGTACGCCACCGGCTTGCGGGTGACCGAGTTGGTCAGCCTGACGATGGAAAGCGTCAGCCTGCGCCAGGGGCTGGTGCGGGTGACGGGCAAGGGCAACAAGGAGCGACTGGTGCCCATGGGGGAAGAGGCACTGCACTGGCTGACCCGCTATCTGAAAGAGGGGCGGGCGACCCTGCTGGGCGAGCAATCGTCCGACGTGGTGTTTCCCTCGCGGCGGTCCCGGCAGATGACCCGCCAGACCTTCTGGCATCGCATCAAACTTTATGCCCGGCGCGCCGGTATCGGCATCGAGCTGTCGCCCCATACCCTGCGTCATGCCTTCGCCACCCATTTGCTCAACCACGGCGCCGACCTGCGGGTGGTACAGCTGCTGCTGGGCCACTCGGATCTGTCCACCACCCAGATTTACACCCACGTCGCCACCCACCGACTCAACGCCCTGCACGAAGAGCACCACCCCCGAGGGTGACTTCTTTCGACTCTGATTGCGGCATTAAGTCGGACAAAGGGCCAGCTCCGGCGTTGCCTGTTGGTGGTGCCAACAGCTAACTCGGGCGTCAAGAAGAGGTAACAGGGATTGCCTCAGCCGACCGTCACATGCTATGGATGGCATGTGCTGAGCGTTACATGGATGTACTTGAAGCGTGTCGGAGGAGGCAACTCTGTTGCCTCTTCGGCGGCAAAGCTATCGATATAAACAGGTGGGCCCTTTGTCCTACGGGCTGTGCACTAACCTCGTCTGTGATTGCAAATCCGCCCCTGCGCGGTTAGTGTTTGCGGCCTGTTCAAACAACAAGCCAGCCCCATGCCTGTCACCAAAAACGCCACCCACTCCACCAGCGAATCCACCCGTTCCCGCCTTCCCATTCGTCGCCGTGAAACCGTGCCTCATCAACTGCCCGGCGAGCTGTCGCCCATACTGCAGCGGCTTTATGCCAGCCGGGGGCTGGTGCGGCCCGAGCAGTTGAATCTCAAGGCTGGTGCTCTGCTCAAGCCCGGTTTCAAGGGCATGGCCGAGGCGGTGGTGTTGCTGGAGCAGGCCCTGGCCGAGCAGCGCAACATTCTTATTGTGGGCGACTTCGACTGTGATGGTGCCACCAGCTCGGCGCTGATGGTGCATGGCCTGCGTGCCATGGGGGCCGAGAAGGTCGATTATCTGGTGCCCAACCGGTTCGATTATGGCTATGGGCTCAGCCCTCAGGTAGTAGAAGAAGCGGTCGGACTGGGGGCCGAGTTGCTGATCACAGTAGATAACGGTATTTCCAGCATGGCCGGGGTGGCGGCGGCCAGGGCGGCGGGCATGCAGGTGATCGTCACCGATCATCATCTGCCGGGCGAAGAGATCCCCGACGCCGACGCCATCGTCAATCCCAACCAGCATGGCTGTGACTTCCCCTCCAAGAATCTGGCCGGCGTGGGGGTGGCCTTTTATCTGCTGCTGGCGCTGCGGGCGGCGCTGACCGAGCACGGCTGGTTTGGGAAACGGGGCATCACGGCGCCCAACATGGGCGAGTATCTGGATCTGGTGGCGCTGGGCACGGTGGCGGATGTGGTGGCGCTGGATGAAAACAACCGGGTGCTGGTACATCAGGGGCTGCAGCGGATGCGGGCGGGGCGGCTGCGGCCCGGCATTCAGGCGCTGATCGACATCTCGGGGCGCAACCAGCAGCGGCTGGTGGCCACGGATCTCGGCTTTGCCCTGGGGCCCCGGCTCAATGCGGTGGGGCGGCTCGATGACATGTCGATGGGGGTGGCCTGTCTGCTAAGCGACAACCTGGATGAAGCTCGCAAGCTGGCGGCCATGATGGACGAGCTCAACCGCGAGCGAAAGGCCATCGAGGCCAGCATGCAGCACGAGGCGCTGGCCAGCCTGACCAAGGTGCGCATCAGCGACGGCGCGCTGCCATCGGGTCTGGTGCTGCATCAGGATGACTGGCATCAGGGCGTGGTGGGGCTGGTGGCCTCGCGCATCAAGGAGCGCTATTTTCGCCCTGTGATTGCCTTTGCCGAGGCGGGTGACGACGAGCTGAAGGGCTCGGGCCGCTCCATTCCCGGCGTGCACCTGCGGGATCTGCTGGAAACCATCAACAGCCGTCATCCGGGGCTGATCACCAAGTTCGGTGGTCATGCCATGGCGGCGGGGCTGTCGCTGACCAAGGCGGCGCTGGCGCCGTTCAAGGCGGCGTTCGAGCAGTTGGTGGACGAATGGGTCAGCCCCGAGCTGCTGGCCGGCGAGATATTGAGTGACGGCGAGCTGACGGTGAGCGAGCTGACCCTGGAGCTGGCCGAGCAGCTGCGTTTCGCCGGCCCCTGGGGCCAGGCCTTTCCCGAGCCCCTGTTCGACGGTGAATTCCGCATCGTGCAGCAGCGGCTGGTGGGCGAAAAACACCTCAAGCTGGTGCTGAGCCCGGACGAGGGCCGCACCGTCATTGATGCCATCGCCTTCAACGTGGACTTGAGCGTCTGGCCCAACGCCGGCATCAAACAGGTGCAACTGGCCTACAAGCTGGATGTGAATGAGTGGCGGGGCAAGCGACAACTGCAACTGATGGTGGAGCAGCTGGCGCCGCTGTAGCGCGCAGATTCAGCCAATAAAAAGGGCCCGTTTAGGGCCCTTTTTGCAACTGACAAACTAGCCGAGTCTTTCGCCGTCATTCTCGCGAAGGCGGGAATCCTGTGCGATATGCCATGGATCTCCGCCTTCGCGGAGATGACCCATGTCGAACGGCGGCATCACCTCACACCGCACCGTTACAGAATAAAGGCACTCACCAGACCGTTGAGCTCTCCGGCCTGCTTGTGCAGATCCTTCGATTGCGCCAGCGACTGTCCGGCATCGCTGGCCAGTTCGTCGGCCACATCCTTGATGGCGGTGGTGTTCTGGGTGATTTCACCGGTCACCTGGCTCTGCTCTTCGGCGGCGGTGGCGATCTGGCTGGCCATGTCCGAAATCAGGCTCACGGCGGTGGTGATCTCGGTCAGGGCCGCGGCGGCGGCTTCGGCATCTTCCACACTGAGTTCGGCCAGATTGCGGCTGGTGTCCATCAGTTTCACCGCTTCGGCCGTGGCCTGTTGCAGGGTTTTGATGGTGACCTGAATTTCTTCGGTGGAGGCATGAGTACGTTGCGACAGTATCCGTACCTCATCGGCCACCACCGCAAAGCCGCGGCCCTGTTCGCCGGCCCGGGCCGCTTCGATGGCGGCGTTCAGGGCCAGCAGGTTGGTCTGCTCGGCAACCCCCTGAATGGTGGACAGTACGCTGGAAATCTCCTTGGCATGCAGATCCAGCCGCTGAATAACCGCCGAGGCCTGAATCATCTCTTGCGACAGTAACTGAATGGAATCCCGGGTCTTGTTGACCTGCTGCTTGCCCAGCTCCGTGCTGGCGCTGGACTGTTGAGCGGCAGTGGCGGTTTGCTCGGCGTGGTTGGCGATTTCATGGGTGGCCGAGGCCATTTCGGTCACGGCGGTGGCCACCATGGTCACTTCCTGCTGCTGACGACCCAGCTCGGTCACCGTTTGATTGGCGCGCACCGAGGCTTGTTCTGCATTGCTGCCCAGATGTTCGGCCTGGCTGCGGATCTGGCTGATAAGCTCGGCCTGACTGGCGACGAAGCGGTTGAAATTGCCGGCAAGCTGACCCACTTCATCCTGGCTCTGGATGGTGATGCGACGGGTAAGGTCACCCCGGCCGCCGGCAATTTGTTCCAGCGCCTGAGAGACGCGCAGCAAGGGGGCCAGCAGCAGGTTGATCAGCAGGTTGATCAATACGCCGGCCACCAGGATAGCCAGTGTCGCCATGCCTAGCTGTTGCATCAACAGCGGGCCGAGTGGTGCTTCCAGTGCCTTCTGGTCGAGTACCAGCAGCAGCTGCCAGTTGCTGTTGGCCACATCCTGGGCATAAACCAGCTTGTGTTCGCCATTCAGTTGCACCGGGTGCAGCCGTTGTTCCCGGCTCCATTTTTGCAGATTGCGGACCGACAGGTTGGCATCCAGGTTGGTGGCAGGGCGCAGCGACATGGCCGTATCCCGGTAGGCAATCATGGTGCCGTCCTTGCTCAGCATCATGGCATAGCCCTTGGCCGGCAGGCGGATGGCGTTGAT
This sequence comes from Oceanisphaera litoralis, assembly GCF_016907015.1. Classification (GTDB taxonomy): domain Bacteria; phylum Pseudomonadota; class Gammaproteobacteria; order Enterobacterales; family Aeromonadaceae; genus Oceanimonas; species Oceanimonas litoralis. Next base: position 37,627 of record NZ_JAFBBE010000007.1, on the reverse strand, counting down.
ATCGTCGACCAGGTTGGTGATGGCGATATCGCCGGCGATAACACCGGCCAGCTGGCCGTTGGTCAGCACCGGGGCCGCCAGGGTCACGACGGTGCCGACACCGGCGGCGTCTTCATAGGGAGCGGTAACGATGGCCCTGTTTTCCTGTATCGCCTGTTGGTACCAGGGCCGGCTGCGGGGATCGTAACCGGTACGATCGATGCTGGGGTCGGCATCGTACATGACGCCATCGCTGGTACCGAAATAGCCGAGAACGAAATTGCCGGCATCCTCGGCCTGTTGCAGCGTCGGTAACAGGGCCTTATCGAGCTGCCGGGCGGCGGCCGCCAGCATCTGCTGGCGGCTGTCGAGCCAGGTAGTAATCTTGTCTGCTTCTTTCTGGCTCAGACCGGAAACCAGCTCTGTACTGCCCTGATAGAGCTGGCTTTTCATGTTGCGGAGGCTGATGGTGCTGAGTGCGGCGACGGTTATCGTGATGGCGACGATAAAACTCAATAGAATCTTGTGCTTTAATTTCAATTTATTCATTTTTTATATGTCGTCATAGAGGTATAGAAGCATATCGACCGCTGACATTAAAAGTTTAACTAAAATTTAGTGGGGTGAATGCATTGAAATGTGTTCACTCTTTGCTGCGTTTGTGCCCGGCTTTCGGTAGAATCACCAGCCTGATTTTGGCGTCTCGCCAAACACACTCACTCAGTACAACAGAGAGTCTGTCGACCCATGTTTGAAGTTAACCCTGTGTACAACAAACTCAAGGAGCTGGCTGAACGGGCCGAGCTTCTTAGGGGGTACCTTTGACTATGATGCCAAGAAAGAGCGTCTGGAAGAGGTAAATGCCGAGCTGGAACAGCCGGATGTGTGGAACCAGCCCGAGCGTGCCCAGGCACTGGGTAAGGAAAGATCCAGCCTGGATACGGTGATCGGCACCCTGGACGCCCTGGCGTCGGGTCTCGAAGACATCGCCGGCCTGGTAGAGCTGGCGGTCGAGGAAGAAGATGAAGAGACCTTCATCGAAGCCCAGACCGAGCTGGATACCCTGGACAAGCGGCTGGCGGATCTGGAGTTCCGTCGCATGTTCTCCGGCGAGAATGATGCCTCCGACTGCTATCTGGATCTGCAGTCCGGCTCCGGCGGTACCGAAGCCCAGGACTGGTGCAACATCGTCTTGCGCATGTACCTGCGCTGGGGCGAGTCACGCGGCTTCAAGACCGAGATCATCGAACTGTCCGAAGGCGAAGTGGCCGGCATCAAGTCTGCCACCGTCAAGTTCAGCGGCGAATATGCCTTCGGCTGGCTGCGTACCGAATCCGGCGTACACCGCCTGGTTCGAAAGTCTCCGTTCGATTCCGGCGGCCGCCGTCACACCTCCTTCTGCTCCGCCTTCGTCTATCCGGAAGTCGACGACGATATCGAAATCGAAATCAATCCCTCGGATCTGCGGGTCGATACCTACCGCGCCTCGGGTGCCGGTGGTCAGCACGTTAACCGGACAGACTCGGCGGTGCGTCTTACCCACGAGCCGACCGGCATAGTGGTGCAGTGTCAGAACGACAGATCCCAGCACAAGAACCGGGATCAGGCGATGAAGCAGCTGAAAGCCAAGCTGTACGAGTTCGAGCTGCAGAAGCAGAATGCCGAGAAGCAGGCGATGGAAGACAGCAAGTCCGATATCGGCTGGGGCAGCCAGATCCGCTCCTACGTGCTGGACGATGCCCGCATCAAGGACTTGCGTACCGGGGTCGAGACCCGTAACACCCAGTCGGTGCTGGACGGCGACCTGGACAAGTTTATCGAAGCCAGCCTCAAGTCCGGACTGTAATTTTTCCGCACCACTCAGCCAGAGGCGGAGAGCCGACGGAGCCAACCGTCGATGGCAGGGATGCCATCGTCGAGCATACAGGGATGTACTTGCTGCGAGTTGGCGTAGCGGACTTCGCCTCTGGCGGGTAAAGGGCGAAAACAAGATTCAAACAAGGCTTAATCATGACAGAGCAGCTACAAGACGAGAACAAATTGATCGCCGAGCGCCGTGCCAAGCTCGACCAGATCCGCAAGAACTGCCCGGCCAACGGCCACCCCAACGATTTTCAGCGTAAGCACCTGGCCGCCGATCTGCAGGCCGAATTCGGCGAGCACGACAAGGACGCCCTGGTCGCCCTGGGCAAAACCGTGTCCGTTGCCGGTCGCATCATGGCCAAGCGTGGCCCCTTCCTGGCGCTGCAGGACATGAGCGGTCGCATTCAGGCCTATGCCACCAAGGAAGCCCAGCAGATCATCAAGGAGCAGTACGCGGGCCTGGATATCGGCGACATCGTGGGTGTCACCGGCGTGCTGCACAAGTCCGGCAAGGGCGATCTCTACGTCAACATGGATCAGTTCCAACTGCTGACCAAGGCGCTGCGCCCGCTGCCCGAGAAGTTTCACGGCCTGTCGGATCAGGAAACCCGTTATCGTCAGCGCTATCTGGATCTGATCACCAACGACGACTCGCGCCGTACCTTCCAGGTGCGTTCGCAGGTGATGGCGGCCATCCGCCAGTTCATGAACGGTCACGGCTTCATGGAAGTCGAAACACCCATGATGCAGGTAATTCCGGGTGGCGCTTCGGCCCGTCCCTTCATTACCCATCACAATGCGCTCGACATGGACATGTACCTGCGTATCGCGCCCGAGCTATACCTGAAACGGCTGGTCGTGGGTGGTTTCGAGAAGGTGTTCGAAATCAACCGCAACTTCCGTAACGAAGGTCTGTCGCCGCGTCACAACCCCGAATTCACCATGATGGAATTCTACTGGGCCTATGCGGACTACCGGGATCTGATGGACTTTACCGAAGAGATGCTGCGCACCGTGACCACCCAGGTGCTGGGCAGCCCGGAAGTGCAGTACGGCGAAGAGACCTTCGACTTCGGCAAGCCGTTCGAACGTCTGAGCATGAAAAACGCCATTCTCAAGTACAACCCGGAAGTGACCCTGGATCAGCTGGCCACCTTCGAAAGTGCCTGTGAAGTGGCCAAGGATCTGAAGATCAAGATCGAGAAAAGCTGGGGCCTGGGCCGCGTGATCACCGAGATCTTCGAAGAGACCGCCGAGCACCGTCTGATCCAGCCGACCTTCATCACCGAGTATCCGGAAGAAGTATCGCCGCTGGCGCGCCGTAACGACACCGATCCGACCATTACCGACCGTTTCGAGTTCTTCATCGGTGGCCGCGAAATTGCCAACGGTTTCTCGGAGCTGAACGATGCGGAAGATCAGGCCCAGCGTTTCCGCGATCAGGTGGATCAGAAGGACGCGGGTGACGACGAAGCCATGTTCTACGACGAAGACTATGTAACCTCGCTGGAGCACGGCCTGCCGCCCACCGCCGGCCAGGGCATCGGCATCGACCGTCTGGTCATGCTGCTGACCGACTCGCACACCATTCGCGACGTTATCCTGTTCCCGACTCTGCGCCCCCAGCGCTAAGTTGGCTTCCCCGCAAGGGGAGAGCAGTGCAATAAATCAGGTTAGGCGTAAAGAGTGAGGCGTGAGGGGTAAAACCCCCACGCCTTTTTTGATCCCGCCGTTTTGCCGTCATCCTGACGCACGTCAGGATGACGGCAAAAAAAGCACCGAACCGGCCGGTTCGGTGCTTATTTTCAGATTAGCGATGGTTTTACCCCTCACTCCTCACGCTTCACCCCTTACCTAGATTTAAAATCCCCACTGCTGATCAGCTTGTCGGTCACCCGGTTCACCGCCTTGGCGGTGCGCTCGACGATGTCGTCGATATCGTTGCGGGTGACTACCAGTGACGGGGCGAAGCCCAGAATGTCGCCGTGGGGCATGGCGCGGGCAATCAGGCCTTGCTCAAGACAGGCGGCGGCAATTTGCGGGCCCACCTTGAGGTTGGGATCGAAATGCGTGCGTTTGGCCTTGTTGCTGGAAAATTCCAGCGCATGCAACAGGCCCACGCCGCGAGTTTCGCCCACCAGCGGATGATCGGCAAAGGTTTCCTGCATGCGCTGCTGCAGGTAGGCGCCGGTGTCACGGGCGTTGGCGGTCAGGTTTTCTCGGGCGATGATGTCCAGGTTGCACAGGGCGGCGGCGGCGCCCATGGGGTGGCCGGAATAGGTGTAACCGTGGCCGATGGCCCCCCATTCATCGGTGCCTTGCTCCAGCACCTTCCATACCTTATCGCCGACAATAACGCCCGATAATGGCTGATAGGCCGAGGTCAGGCCCTTGGCGATGGTCATCAGATCGGGTTTCATGTCGTAGTGAATCGAGCCAAAGTCTGACCCTAAGCGACCGAAGCCACAGACCACCTCGTCGGCAATCAGCAGTATGTCGTACTTGTCGAGCACCTTGCGGATTTCGGCCCAGTAGCCTTGGGGCGGCGGCACTATGCCCCCGGTGCCCAGCACCGGCTCGCCGATCATGGCGGCCACGGTGTCCGGCCCTTCGGCCAGTATCATTTCTTCCAGCTTGGCGGCGCAGTAGCGGGAGAATTCCGCCTCGCTCATCTTGTCGTCGGGGCGGCGGTAATACACGGGCGCCAGGGTGTGCTTGATGCGATCCAGCGGCAGATCGAAGTGGGCATGAAACAGCGGCAGCCCGGTCATGGAGCCGGAGGCAATGCTGGAGCCGTGATAGCCGCGATCCCGCGAGATGATCTTCTTCTTCTCGGGACGGCCGAGCACGTTGTTGTAGTACCACACCAGCTTGAGCTGGGTTTCGTTGGCGTCGCTGCCGGACATGCCGTAATACACCTTGCTCATGCCGGCGGGCGCCATCTTGATGATGCGGTCGGACAGCGCGATCAGCGCCTCGTTGGTGTGGCCCACATAGGTGTGATAGTAGGCCAGCTTTTTGGCCTGCTCGTAAATGGCCTCGGCCATTTCGGTGCGGCCGTAGCCGATGTTGACGCAATAGAGGCCGGCAAAGGCATCCAGCAGCTCTGTGCCTTCCGAGTCCCGAATGCGAATGCCCTGGGCGCCGGTAATGATGCGGCCACCCAGTTCGCCCTGTGCATATTGCTTGAGGTGGGTCGAGGCATGAAACACGGTGTTGCGATCGATGTCGAGCAGCGTTCGGGTATCCAGGGTCATGGTGGTCACTCCTTGATAGTGATATTTCAGCGTCCGCCGGGCAGGTTGCCCAGGCAGTAATATTTGATCTGGCTGTATTCGTCGACGCCGTGGCGGCTGCCTTCCCGCCCCAGGCCGGATTGCTTGATGCCGCCGAAGGGGATGCCATGGCCGGTCATCTTCACCGAGTTGACCGACACCATGCCGAATTCCAGCCCACGCAGCAGTTGCCAGATGTGGCCAATATCGTGACCGTAGACATAGGCGGCGAGGCCGTATTCGGTGTCGTTGGCCAGGGGGAGCAGCTCATCGACATGGTCGTAGGCCAGTACCCCGGCCACCGGGCAGAAGTTTTCTTCGCGAAACACCTTCATCTGCGGGCTCACGTCGGCCAGCAGGGTCGGCATGAAGAAGTTGGGGCCCGGTGCCGCCTGCCGGCTGCCCGCTATCAGGCGTGCACCTTTGGCCTGGGCGTCATCCACAATTTCCTGCGCCTTGGCGACCGCCCGGTGTGAAATCAGCGGCCCCATGGTCACGCCCGGCTCAAGGCCGTTGCCAACCCTGATATGTGCCATTTCACCGGCGAAGGCGTCGAGAAAGGCCTCGTAGCCGCTGCGCGGTACAAAAATGCGGTTGGCGGCCAGGCAGTCCTGCCCGGCGGTCTGAAACTTGGCGGCCACCGCGGCTCTGGCCGCCTCGGCGATGTCCATGTCCGGCAGCACAATAAAGGGCGCGTTGCCGCCCAGCTCCATGGAGCACTTCTTGACGCTGCCGGCGGCCTGCGCCAGCAGCAGCTTGCCGACCCGGGTCGAGCCGGTGAACGACAGCGCCCTGACCTTGTCGGACTGGCACAGGGCGGCGCAGATGTCGGCGCCCTGGCCGGTGACCACGTTGATCACCCCGGGCGGAAAACCGGCGCGTTCGGCCAGCTCGGCCAGTGCCAGCGCCGAAAACGGGGTTTCACTGGCCGGTTTGATCACTATGGTGCAGCCGATGGCCAGGGCGGCGGCGGCCTTGCGGGTGATCATCGCATGGGGAAAATTCCAGGGCGTGATCAGCGCCGCCACCCCTATGGGCTCGCGAATGGTGGCCAGCTGGGCATTGGGGATGTGGCTGGGAATGGTGTCGCCGTAGGCGCGGCGACCTTCTTCCGCGAACCAGCGCACGAAGGAGGCGCCGTAGTCGATTTCGCCCCGGGCATCGGCCAGCGGCTTGCCCTGCTCCAGCACCATCAGGGTGGCCAGATCGTTCTTGTGCTCAAGAATAAGGTCGTGCCAGCGCATCAGCAGGGCGGCGCGCTCGTCGGCAAGCAAATCGCGCCAGGGCGGAAAGGCGATAGCGGCAGCGGTAATGGCCTCATCGACCTGCTGCGGCTGCAGCCGGGTGCAATGGCCGATAACATCATCGGTGGCGGGGTTGTACACGGCCATGTCGTCGTGGCCGCAGACCCATTGGCCGTTGATGTAGGCCAGCTCGCGCACCAGCCGGGCATCCTTGAGATAGGGCATGATGGCGTCGGTCACCTTGCCGGGTGATGTGGCGTTTAAGGACAGGCTCATCGGCGGCACCTCTGTTGTCTGGCTATTGAATGTGGCGTCTTGCCATGGACTTGTTGCTACGAACTTGTTGCTACGAACTTGTTGTCACGGACTGGCTGTTATGGACTTGTAGTCATGAAGTTGATGTCATGAAGTCATTCTAGGCGTGAAGGCGGGGAGATACTTTTTGTTGCGGCGGCATTAAGGTGATGATTTTTCTGATTGATACGCTTGAAACCGCGCTTTTTCCGGCGGAGCGGGCCCTTTGCCCGATGTGCTGTGTGCAGAGTGCAGAGTGCAGTGTAATCAGGCTAACGCTTGTGGATCGAATTCCAGCCCGGGCGGTTGCTGTTTGATGGTTTTGGTGACGATGTAGGTGAAGTAGCGTTCTATGCCGAGCTCCGACGCGAGCCAGCGGTCGATCAGTCGCTGGTATTGATCTATGCCCTCACACATCACCCGCAAGATGTAATCCACGCCGCCGCCGGTGGCGTAGCAGTCCACCACCTGTTCGCAGTCGAGCATGGCCTGCTCGAAGCGCCGAAAGGCCTCGGCGCTGTGCTGTTTGAGGTTGACTTCCACCAGCACCGGCGTGCGTTTGAACAGCACATCGGTATTGATGCGGGCGCCATAGCCTTCGATGATGCCGGCGTCTTCCAGCCGTTTTACCCGCTCCCAGCAGGGGCTGACCGACAGGCTGATGGCATCGGCCAGGCCCGACTTGGTAATGCGGCCCTGTCGGTGCAGTATCTGCAGAATCTTGATGTCGTAACGATCCAGTCGCATCTTGGGTTACCTCTTGGCTCTGTTATCGCTTAACTGTTGTCACTTAGCTGTTATCACTTAATAAAGAGCTGGCGTGGGTAGTTGCACAGGGTTTCTACCCCGGTGTGGGTGATGACGATGCTCTCGGTGGTTTCCATGCCCCAGTCGTCCAGCCACAGGCCGGGCATGAAATGAAAGGACATGCCCGGTTCCAGTATGGTCTGGTCGGTGTTGCGCAGGCTCATGGTACGTTCGCCCCAGTCCGGCGGGTAGCTCAGCCCTATGGGGTAACCACAGCGGGCGCCTTCACGGTCGAAACCGTATTTCGCCAGGGTAGTATTGAGCGCATCGGCGATATCGGCGCAGCGGTTACCGGGTTTGGCGGCGGCCAGGCCGGCTTCCAGCCCCGCATTGAGGGCGGCTTCGGCGCGCAGAAAGTCGTTGGTCGGCTGGCCCAGATAGATGGTGCGCGACAGAATGCAGTGGTAGCGCCGATGACAGCCGGCCAGTTCGAAGAAGGTACCTTCATCGCGGCAGAAGGGGCGCTCGTCCCAGGTCAGGTGCGGCGCCGAGGCATCCTTGCCCGAGGGCAGCATGGGCACCACGGCCGGATAATCGCCGTAATGACCGTCGTGCCCTTCCATCGCCACCCGGTAAATCTCGGCCACCAGCCGGTTCTTGGGCAGGCCGGGCTCTATCATGTCCAGTGCGACCCGATGCATGTTTTCGACGATGCGGGCGGCGATGCGCATATAGTGCAGCTCGGTTTCCGATTTTATCGCCCGGCACCAGTTCACCAGATTGGTGGCGTCTACCAGCCTGGCATCGGGCAGGTTTTCCAGTAACGCCAGGTAGGCGGCGGGGCTGAAATAGTAGTTGTCCATCTCGACGCCGATGTTGCCGTAGGCCCAGTCGCGGGGCTTGAGCAGCTGGTTGGCGAGGTATTCCATGGCATGCAGCGGTGGATTCATCACGTAGTAGTCCGGATACCAGGTGATATTCTCTTCCTGCAGATAGACGGTACGTTTGGCACCGTTAGAGTCCATTTGTCGGCCATACCAGATGGGCTCGCCGGCCGGGCCTATCACCACCACCTGCGGGGTGTAGAAAGACCAGCCGTCGTAGCCGGTCAGCCAGGCGATATTGGATGGGTCGTGCACGATCAGCGTCTGGATCTCCTGCATCGCCATGGCGTGTCTGACCCTGATCAGACGGTGTTGGTATTCTTCAGTGGAAAAACTGGGGAGTGGATTATGCATGTAACGCCTCGCGATAGTCGATGAGCGGACCCTAGTGCTCAAGTGGTACTCATCCTTTTTGTCAGCATAGCAACGAACCCGGTGACTGCATCAAGATGCGTGAATGCGCGGATACCGATTCCGGCGATGGTGTCGGCAGAGGAGGTGCTGTTCAGGCTGTCGATGGGGCAGGGCCGGGCCATAACAGCCTCATTCGAAGATTTAATTTATTTTATAAATAATAAAAAGGGTGGTTTTGTTCACGATATAACCAGTTGTGTCGCTTGCGGGGTTGCCGATCTGTTTTTTAAATGTAAAATTCTGCCACTTGTTATATGACCAGTGTTCTCACCTATCAAAATAACCAATGGCAGATCAATCATTCAGGCTTTGCTGAGGAATACAAAATGAAAGGTTCTCTCTCTACCCGCATTTTCGCCGGCCTTTTCGCCGGTCTGATCATCGGCAGCATGATCCAGTATCTTTTTACTGGCGTCTCGTTTTTAAACGACAACGTGGTGGGGCTGGCCGAAGGGTTGGGCGGTATGTTTGTATCCCTGATCAAGCTGATGGTGGTACCGCTGGTCTATATTTCCATCGTGACCGGTATCTGCGAGCTGCGTGATATGGCCAGCTTCGGCCGGCTCGGCAGCAAGACCTTCGGGCTATATATCATCAATACCATGCTGTCGATTGCCGCCGCCATTCTGGTCGGGGTGATGTTTCAGCCGGGCATGGGTGCCACCCTGCCGCACGGTGCCTCCACCACGGTAGAGCTGGCCACCACCGAAACGCCCGATATCGGTGCCATGCTGATTGGCATAGTGCCCAGCAACCCGGTGCAGGCCTTCGCCTCCGGTGACATGCTGCAGATTATCTTCATGGCCATTATTACCGGTCTGGCCATTCAGGCCATGGGCAGCGCCGCCGCCCCCGCTATGCGTACCTTCCGCATGGCCAATCAGGTGATGATGAAGCTGGTGGGCCTGGTGATGACCCTGGCCCCTTACGGCGTATTCGCGCTGATGATCAGCCTGGGTGCCACCCTGGAAGCCAATACCCTGATGTCGGTGGCCGGCTATGTGGGCATGGTGGTACTGGTGCTGGCGTTCTGGATTCTGGTGGTGTATCCGCTGGCGGTGTGGCTGACCACAGGTATCAAGCCGGGCGAGTTCCGCAAGGCCACTCGTGAACAGCTGTTGTTCTCGCTGTCTACCGCCAGCTCCAACGCCACCATTCCGGTGACCATGCGTACCCTGACCGAGAAGCTGGGCGTGTCTCGGGCCATCGCCGGTTTTGGTGTGCCGCTGGGCGCGACCATCAACATGTCCGGCTCGGCCATCTACATCACCCTGGCCGCCATGTTTGCCGCCAACATCTCCGGCACGCCGATTCCGGCCGGTGACCTGCTGACCGTGGGCGTGACCGTGCTGCTGATGTCGGTCGGCGTGGGTGGCGTTCCCGGCGGTGCCGTGGTCATGGCCGGTGTGCTGCTGCACCAGATGGGCTTGCCGATTGAAGCCATGGCCATCATCATGGCGGTGGATCGCATCAACGACATGTTCTGTACCGCTTCCAACGTGGTGGGCGATACCGCCGTCAACACCATAGTGGCGAAGATGGAAGGCAACCCACAAGCGCTGGAAGACAGTGCCGAGCTGGCGCCAGGCACCCATAAATCCTAAGCACGTGAATTGAAAAAAAACCGCCGAAAGGCGGTTTTTTTGTTTAGCCGGGTACTTGTTTAGCCGGGTATCTGGTTAGCCGGGTACCTGGCGGGTCGGATGCGGAATGGGAAACACCCTGTCGTAGGCCAGGTTATAGACAAAGGCATACACCAGATAGAAGGTGGCCATGGCAATGTCCATCATGAAGGCTTCCCACAGGCTGATGCTCAGGTACCAGGCGATCATCGGCAAAAACAGCAGCAGCAGGCCGCCTTCAAACAGCAGCGCATGGAATACCCGTATCGGGACTGTCTTGCGCACATCACCGCGCAGTTTCAGCATGGCGTGATCGAACCACAGGTTGTAAACATAGTTCCAGAAGGTGGCGATAATGGAGCCGACCACCGCCATGACGCCCATCAGGTGGAGTTCGAAGCCGAATACCAGGCTTGCCAGCGGGGCGAAGATGATCAGGCCGATAATTTCAAAACCCAGGGTATGGCGAATACGATCTTTGGTGGTGCGCATCAAGGTCTCTCTGTCATGACGATGGGATGGATAAAACGGTTGATGTCGGTGAGTACGGCCGGCGACCCGAAAGGCCACCGGCTGGTTTGACGCCATTTTTGTGAATATCTGGTTTGTAACGATCTGGTTTGTAACGATCTGATTTGTAACGGTCAGTCTACCAGATCGTAGGGCAGGGGTTGCAGGCTCAGCCGGCTGTCGTCCTGTCCCTTGAGGCGGAATACCGCATCCGCTTCCAGACCCTTGTTCAGCACCGACGTCAGCAGACACTCATCGCCTTGCTGCCAGACGCTCAGCACGGTGCCGGCCCGGCGCCAGTTGTCGCCTAGCTGCAGTTCCAGATCCTGATTGACGGCGATGTCACCGGTGGCGGTGCCGGTCAGCACGAACATCGCCTTCTTGTTGGCGCCCCGGTACTTGGCGCGGGCCACGGTTTCCTGGCCCATGTAGCAGCCCTTGGTGAAGCTGATGCCACCGATGGCCTGCAGGTTGAGCATCTGCGGAATATATTCCCCCTGATGCTCGGCGTTCATGTCCGGCAGTCCGGCATGGATCATCAGCCCCTGCCATTCCTGCTCGCTGCCGCGGGGCAACTCGGACGGTGCGGGCAGTTCGGCGCCCTGGGGCAGCAGCAGCAGCGCATGCTCGGCCGCGACCGGTATCACTATGCCCCCCTGCCACAGGTTGCCGTCGCCAACCTGATGGTTGAGCCAGTGGGACAGGCCTTCGCCGGCCAGGCCAAACACCTGCCAGTGAGCGCTGACATCTTCCACCTCGGTATTGGCGAACACGGCGAATTTTTTCAGCTCCGGCAGCTGGCGCTCGACCAGTGACCGGTTGAGCACCAGTAGCAGCTGCTCACCCAGGTTGGCGAGCCAGAACGAGGCCCACAGCTTGCCTTTGCTGTCGCAATGGCCGCCCGGGGTGGCATCACCCGGGTTCAGCTTGTTGACGTCGCAGGTAACCTGGCCCTGCAGGTATTTGGTTCTGTCTGCTCCGGTCAGGCCGATCACGGCCCTGTCGGTCAGGGGGTAAAGTACGGGAGAAGAAGCAAGAGTCAACACGGGGACGCTCCCTTGATGGGTTATCAATAAATTAAGTGTGACCTTCATGGTAAAGATGGCCAACACATTTGTCAGTACTCATTCGACCTTATACCATGGGCTTTGTTTTATTTTTTGGAAGTCACCATGCTCAAACCTTCTGATAAACCCCGCCTTGTCTGGGCCTGCCGTCGCGGCATGCTGGAACTGGACGTGATCCTGTCGCCCTTTGTCGAGCACGAGTACGACGGGCTGAGCGAAGCACATAAAGCCGTGTTTCGGCGCCTGCTGGAATGTGATGACCCGGACCTGTTCGCCTGGTTTATGGGCCATGAGCGTTCCAATGATGTCGCGCTGCAGTCCATGGTGGAGCATATTCTTGAGCGTAACCAGGTTCGCAATCAGCGCTGAACCGTCCCGGTTGCACCGCTGTTATCTGCTGGCGGCGGCCACTGCCCTGTGGTTACCGGCCAGCCTGTTGCTGAGTGTCGACCGCCTGCCCTGGTTTGCCCCCGGCTGGTTGCTGGTGTCGATACTGCTGTGGGTTCGTAGTGGCGGCTATCGGCTGCAGGGGGAATACAACAACGGCGTGCTCAGCCTGAACGGGCGCAGCGGCGTTTTGTCATCTTATAGCCGGGCCGGGCCCGGCTTTTTATTGCTGGTGCTGAAAGACGATGCCTGGCCGCCGCTGTGGCTGTTTCAGGATGCGGTGCCGGAGCAGGTGTTCCGGCGCCTGTCGCAGAAGGTACTGATGGCCAGCTAGCTTCTTAGTCACCCATTTACTCACCCATTTAGTCACACATATAATTGCCCGGCACCATGATGGTCGGCTTGGAGTCTGCCAACTGCTCCGGGTAATCCAGGGTGTAATGCAGACCGCGGGATTCCTTGCGCTCCATCGCCGAGCGTACTATCAACTCGGCTACCTGCACCAGGTTGCGCAGCTCCAGCAGGTTGTTGCTGACCCGGAAGTTGGCGTAATACTCCTGAATTTCCTGCTGTAACAGATCGATACGGCGTTTGGCGCGCTCCAGTCGCTTGTCGGATCGAACGATGCCGACGTAGTCCCACATGAAGAGTCGCAGCTCGTGCCAGTTGTGGTGGATCACCACTTCTTCGTCCGAGTCGTCCACCTTGCTTTCGTCCCACAGCGGCAATACCGGCGGCACCGGCGTGTGCGCCAGCTTGGCCAGCATGTCTTCTCCGGCGGCACGGGCAAAGACAATACATTCCAGCAGGGAGTTGGAGGCCATGCGGTTGGCGCCGTGCAGTCCGGTATAGGACACCTCGCCGATGGCGTAGAGGCCCTCGATATCGGTGCGCCCCTGCTGATCCACCATGACGCCGCCGCAGGTATAGTGGGCCGCCGGCACCACCGGCATCGGCTGTTTGGTGATGTCGATACCGACCTTGAGGCAGCGCTCGTAAATGGTGGGGAAGTGCTTGAGGATGAAATCGGCCGGCTGGTGGCTGATGTCCAGATACATGCACTCGGCCCCGAGGCGCTTCATTTCATGGTCGATGGCGCGCGCCACTATGTCGCGCGGGGCCAGCTCGGCCCGGTCGTCATAATCGGGCATGAAGCGACTGCCGTCGGGGCGTTTGAGCAGGGCACCTTCACCGCGCAGCGCTTCGCTCAGCAGGAAATTGTTGTCTGCCGGATGAAACAGGCTGGTGGGGTGGAACTGATTGAATTCCATGTTGGCCACCCGGCAGCCGGCGCGCCAGGCCATGGCGATGCCGTCGCCGGAGCTGACATCCGGGTTGGAGGTGTACTGATACACCTTGGAGGCACCGCCGGTGGCCATGGCGACAAAGCGGGCCCGTATCGTTTCTACCCGTTCCTTGTTGCGGTTCCAGACGTAGGCGCCCAGTACCCGGTTGCCGGGCAGACCCAGCTTGGCGCTGGTGATTAAATCCAGCGCGTTGACCCGTTCCAGAATATGAATGTTAGGATGCAGCTGCACCTGTTCGTTCAAGGTCAGCTGTACCGCCCGGCCGGTCGCATCGGCGGCGTGGAAGATGCGTCTGTGGCTGTGGCCGCCTTCCCGGGTGAGGTGATAGGACGCCTCTCCCTGAGCCGACTCTTCGGTGTCAAAGGGCACACCCTGGCCAATCAGCCATTTAATGGCATCGGGGGCCTGGCGTGCGGTAAATTCCACCACGGCTTCATCACAGAGTCCGGCACCGGAAACCAGGGTGTCGGCAACGTGGGATTCAATACTGTCCGTTTCATCGAACACGGCGGCAATGCCACCCTGGGCGTAGAGGGTCGAGCCTTCGGCAAGCGGCCCCTTGCTGAGCACATGAACCCTGGCATGATCGGCCAGTTTCAGCGCCAGTGACAGTCCGGCAGCACCGCTGCCAATGATGAGTACGTCGCAGAGGTATTCAACGGGATCCTTCATAAAGTATCATTGGCCCAGTATGGATAATCCTTCTATGTTATCCCAAGCCGCCGGCTGGTGCAGCCGGAATCATCTTTCTCAAATGAGTTCAGAACTTTTGCCCGCATCCGCAGTCTATCAAGGTGCGCTTATTACGGGCCGGTGTGGCAACGCACCGGATTATTCGGAGGTTACACGGCTCGTATGAGCGATAATTTAACAGACCAGCAACTGGTTGAACGGGTTCAGCGTGGCGATAAAAACGCGTATAACCTGCTGGTAAAAAAATATCAGTACAAAGTGGCGAACCTGGTGTCTCGATACGTGTCCAACCCAGGAGACGTACCGGATGTGACGCAAGAGGCCTTTATCAAGGCGTACCGGGCCTTGCCCGGGTTTCGCGGAGAGAGCGCCTTTTTTACCTGGTTGTACCGGATAGCGGTGAATACCGCCAAGAATTATCTGGTCGCCCAGCGGCGTCGCCCCCCGGGTAATGATGTTGACATCGAGGATGCGGAATTTTACGACGGCGGCGAAGGGTTGAAAGATTCGGCGTCACCGGAACATCTCATTTTGTCGGAAGAGATCAAGCGGGCGGTATTCGAGAGCATTGAGGCACTTCCGGAAGATCTCAAAACGGCGATTACCTTACGCGAGCTGGAAGGGATGAGCTATGAAGATATTGCCAAGGTGATGGACTGTCCGGTCGGGACGGTTCGTTCCCGGATTTTCCGGGCACGCGAGGCGATCGACAAGCGGGTCCAGCCGTTACTTCAGGGTTGAACGGGGAATAACTGTTATGGCTAACGTTATGACGAGTAAAGAGCAGATTTCGGCACTGGTAGACGGAGAAATTCAGGACAGGGTATTGCTGGAGCAGTTGGGGGAAAGTCTCGAGCTGGCCGATACCTTTGGTCGTTATCACCTGTACGGTGATGCCTTGCGTAGCGAGCTGCCGAGTCATCTGCAGTTGGACATGAGCGACCGCATAGCCGCGGCTCTGGCCGACGAGCCGGCCATGATAGCGGCACCGGCTTCTGCCGCCCATACCAAACAGGCAGAACAGGCAAGTGTGGTACGGCCGCTGTTTGGCCGTATTTCACCCATGTTGCGCCATATTGCTCAGTTTGCGGTGGCGGCCTCGGTGTCGGCGGCGGTGATCGTCGGGGTACAACAATACGGTCAGGGTGAGCTGCAGTCTCCGGTGCTGAATACGGTGCCCATGAACGGTGGTGCGGCCCCGGTCAGCCTGAATTATCAGATAGCGCCGCGTGAGGGCTCGCAGGAACAGGCGCTGCTGGAACAACAGCGTCGTATTCATGAGCTGTTGATGGATCACGAGTTGCAGCAACGACTGCGTCAGAACGGAAGGTAATCGGCTTTGAGAATAAAGGGCCTTGGTGCCGTTATCCTGATATTTGCGTGGACATGGTCGGGCCTGGCCGTGGCCGAGAACGAGTCGGCAGCCACCTTGTTGCAGCGCATGCAGCAGGCCTATCGGCAACTGAACTTCGAGCTGACGCTGGTTGAATCCGGCCAGGGGCAACTTGAACCCAAACGCCTGACCCGGGGCCATCTCGATGGTCAGGCATTTACCCACCTTACCCACCTCAATGGCCGGCCACGTGAATTCGTGCAGCGTGATGGCGATACCAGCTTTTTCGATGCCAGCCACGGTGGTTATACCCTCAGGAACGCCAGCCTGCCCGGACTCTTTTATCGCCTGCAACTGATGCCATTGGCCCCCATGCTGACCCATTATGATGCGGTGCTTGCCGGACGCAGCCGTGTGCTGGGTCGGGTGGCCCGGGTGGTACGGCTGGCGCCCAGAGCCGAGGGTTATTACGGCTATATGCTGTGGCTGGATCAGGAAACGGGGTTGTTGCTCAAGCTGGATACCCTGGACAGGGACGCCGGTGTGGTAGAGCAAAGCATGGGGGTGGCCCTGCGGATCAGCGAGGAGCCCGGTGCCTTGGTCAGGGAGCTGAAAACCGCCGCCTTGCCGCCGGCGCTGTCGGCGGCGGAAGTCTATCCGGCGCCGCAGCACGCCTTGCCCTGGCAAACCGGCTGGCTGCCCGTAGGACTCGAGTTGCGCTCCGAGGATAAACACAAGCTGCCGGTCACGGAGCGGCTGGTGGAGTATCTGATGCTGTCCAATGGCCTGGTGGATGTGTCCGTGTATGTGGCCCAGGCCGGTGCCCATGCCGAGCCTCAGCTGGTGCGTCAGGGGGCGACCCATCTGGTCAGCCTTGTCAATCCGGCCCGGGTCGAAATTACCGTGGTGGGGGACATTCCCGCCGACACCGCCCTGCGGATAGCCGAATCCGTTGAACCCAGGATCACACCATGATTGAAGAGATTGCCACCGTGCTGGCCGTGCACAAGGGCGGGGTGGAAGTCGTCTGTTTCAGCAAGTCGGCCTGTGGCCAGTGCAAGCAAAACAGCAGCTGTGGCACCGGTCTGGTATCGAAGGCCCTGCCCGGGCGCGATCATCGTTTCATGATTGCCACCGACTTGCCGCTGGCGGTGGATCAGCAGGTACGCATCGGCATTCCCGAACAGAGTCTGATCACCAGTGCCCTGCTGGTCTACCTGCTGCCGCTGCTGTCGCTGCTGGGGGGCGCCGGGATTGCCAGTGCCGGGCTGGGACTGGGCGATGGTGGTACTCTGGCGGGGGCCGCCATCGGCGGGGTCTGTGGTTTTGTGCTGGCGTCCCGTTGTGCCAAAAGCCCCGGCAAGATGCAGGCCGAGCCGGTCATCATAGGGCCGGTTATCCCGGTGGCCAATATCGACTAAGGATTGGCCACGGTAGTGCTAATCCAGTAGAATCCCGCCTTTGACTCTCGCTTTCAGACAACGGACTCCTTATCGCATCATGAAGCATATTCGTAACTTTTCCGTCATCGCTCATATAGACCACGGCAAGTCCACCCTGTCCGATCGTTTGATCCAGGTGTGTGGCGGCTTGTCCGATCGGGAAATGCAGCAGCAGGTTCTCGATTCCATGGATCTGGAGCGGGAGCGCGGTATCACCATCAAAGCCCAGAGTGTGACCCTGAACTACCAGGCCAACGACGGCGAACAGTACCAGCTGAACTTTATCGATACCCCGGGACACGTCGACTTCTCTTATGAAGTTTCCCGCTCTCTTGCCGCCTGTGAGGGCGCTTTGCTGGTAGTGGATGCGGGTCAGGGCGTTGAGGCACAGACTCTGGCCAACTGTTACACCGCCCTGGACATGGATCTGGAAGTGGTGCCGGTACTGAACAAGATAGATCTGCCCCAGGCCGAGCCTGAACGGGTGGCGGAAGAAATTGAAAACATCGTTGGCATCGATGCCCTCGATGCGGTGCGTTGCTCGGCCAAGACGGGCCTGGGGGTGGATGCGGTGCTGGAAACCATAGTACGCCAGATACCGCCGCCGGTGGGCAACCCGGAAGGACCACTGCAGGCGCTGATCATCGACTCCTGGTTCGACCCCTATCTGGGCGTGGTGTCGCTGGTGCGCATCAAGCACGGCAGCCTGAAGAAGAACGACAAGATCAAGGTGATGAGCACCGGACAGGTGTGGGGTGTTGATCGCATCGGCATCTTTACCCCCAAGCAGAAAGACACCGACGGCCTGAACTGCGGTGAAGTGGGCTGGGTGGTGTGTGGCATCAAGGAAATTCACGGTGCGCCGGTGGGCGATACCCTGACCCACGCCAAACACGGTGCCGACAAGGCGCTGCCCGGCTTCAAGAAGGTCAAGCCACAGGTGTATGCGGGTCTGTTCCCCATTTCCAGTGATGACTACGAAGCCTTCCGCGATGCGCTGGACAAGCTGTCGCTGAACGATGCCTCCCTGTTCTACGAGCCGGAAACCTCCAACGCATTGGGCTTCGGCTTCCGCTGTGGTTTCCTCGGCATGCTGCACATGGAAATCGTGCAGGAGCGACTGGAGCGGGAATACGATCTGGATCTGATCACCACGGCGCCCACCGTGGTCTACGAGATAGTCCAGACCAACGGTGAAACCATCCATATCGACAGCCCGTCCAACCTGCCGGCCATCAACAACATCGAAGAGCTGCGCGAACCCATCGCCGAGTGTAATATTCTGGTGCCGCAGGAATATCTGGGTAACGTGATCACCCTCTGTATCGAAAAGCGGGGCGTACAGACCAACATGGTCTATCACGGCAATCAGGTGGCCCTGAGCTATGACATTCCGATGGCGGAAGTGGTGCTCGACTTCTTCGACCGTCTCAAGTCCTGCAGCCGGGGCTATGCCTCGCTGGATTACGGCTTCAAACGCTTCGAAGCCGCCGACATGGTACGACTGGATATCCTGATCAACGGTGACAGAGTCGATGCATTGGCCATTATCACCCACAAGGAAAACGCCGTGTATCGTGGTCGCCAGCTGGTGGAGAAGATGCGCGAGCTGATTCCGCGTCAGATGTTCGATATCGCCATTCAGGCTGCCATCGGCAACCAGATTATCTCGCGCAGCACGGTCAAGGCCCTGCGCAAGGACGTGACCGCCAAGTGTTACGGCGGCGATGTCAGCCGCAAAAAAAAGCTGCTGGCCAAACAGAAAGAAGGTAAGAAGCGCATGAAATCCCTGGGGCGGGTCGATATTCCCCAGGATGCCTTCCTGGCCATTCTCCATGTCGGTAAGGACAAATAACCATGGCAAGCAATTTTGCCCTGATCCTGGTGCTGGTGACCCTGGTCACCGGTATTATCTGGGCCTGTGATAAATGGAGGTGGGCGCCACAACGGGCCCGCAAGCTGGCGGCTGCCCAGCAGGCCCACGGCAACAAGGTGGATCTCAAGGCGCTGGCCAAGGCGGCGCCTGCTCCGGGCTGGATCGAACAGGCCAGATCCATCTTTCCGGTGATTGCCGCCGTGCTGGTGTTGCGCTCTTTTATCTATGAGCCGTTCCAGATCCCGTCCGGCTCCATGATGCCGACCCTGCTGGTGGGTGATTTTATTCTGGTAGAGAAGTTTGCCTATGGCCTGAAAGAGCCGGTCGGCAACACTACCCTGATCCCGACCGGCAAGCCCGAGCGGGGCGATGTGGTGGTGTTCAAGTATCCGGAAGATACCCGCATCGATTACATCAAGCGGGTGATAGGTCTGCCGGGAGATCGCATCGTCTATCAGGACAAGCAGCTGTTTATCAAGCCGGCCTGTGACGGTGACACCTGCCCCGACTTTACGCCGGTGGCACTGGAATATGAACAAAGTGGAGAGTTTACCCAGATGGGCATTCCGCTCGAGCATTACCGCGAGCGTCTGACCGACGAACCCCACGACATACTGCGTAATCCGTTGTTACCCGACCGGGTATCCATGTATCACCGTCAGCCGGGTACGGCACGGAATGAATGGGTCGTACCCGAAGGTCAATACTTCACCCTGGGCGACAACAGAGACAACAGTACCGACAGCCGGTTCTGGGGCTTCGTGCCCGAAGAAAACCTGGTGGGCAAGGCGGTGGCTATCTGGATTAGCTTTGAGTTTGAACGTAACGCCGACAGCTGGTTGCCCTCCTGGGTGCCGAGCGATGTGCGTTTCAGCCGTATAGGCGCAATTCGTTAATGAAAAAACTGAATATTCTGCAAAAAAAACTGGGCCATACCTTCAACGATGAAGCCATGTTGATACGGGCCCTGACCCACAGAAGCGCCGGCGCTCGTCACAACGAGCGGCTGGAGTTTCTGGGGGATTCCCTGCTGAGCATGGTGATTGCCGATGCCCTGTATCACCGTTTTCCCAAGGTGAACGAAGGCGACATGTCGCGCATGCGTGCCACCCTGGTGCGGGAAAAGACCCTGGCCGAACTGGCGCGGGAATTCGAACTGGGCGATTATCTGATCCTGGGCCCGGGCGAGCTGAAAAGTGGCGGCTACCGGCGGGAGTCCATCCTGGCCGACGCGGTGGAAGCCTTGATCGGCGCCGTTTACCTGGATACGGATACCGAGCAGATGCGTACCATGCTGCTGTCCTGGTATGAAGACAGGCTCAATGAGATACAGCCGGGTATCGATCAGAAAGATCCCAAGACCCGACTGCAGGAATTGTTGCAGGGCAAGCGCAAACCCTTGCCGACCTATACCGTGGTGGAGGTGATCGGCGAAGCCCACAATCAGAAATTTACCGTGCATTGTCAGATAGATGGTGTACCCGAGCCGGTGGTGGGTATTGGTACCAGCCGTCGCAAGGCCGAGCAATCCGCCGCCGAACATGCCCTGGAAGTGCTGCTATGACCGATCAAGAACAAACCTATTGCGGCTTTATCGCCATCGTCGGCCGCCCCAATGTGGGTAAATCGACCCTGCTGAACCAGCTGCTGGGGCAGAAAATCAGCATTACCTCGCGCAAGGCGCAGACCACGCGGCACCGCATCATGGGCATAGATACCGAGGGGGCCTATCAGGCCATCTATGTGGATACTCCGGGCCTGCATATCGAGGAAAAGCGCGCCATCAACCGCCTGATGAACCGGGCAGCCAGCAGCTCGCTGGGTGACGTGGAGATGGTGGTGTTCATGGTGGAAGGCACCAAGTGGACCGATGACGACGAGATGGTGGTGAACAAGCTGCGCCGCATGGACTGCCCCGTGGTGCTGGCTATCAACAAGATCGACAACGTCGAGAGCAAGGAAGAATTGCTGCCCCACATGCAGTGGCTGGCTACCAAGTTGAACTTCGCCGACATAGTGCCGATTTCTGCGGAGAAGGGCACCAATGTGGACACCATCGCCAAGCTGGCGCGTTCCCGGTTGAAGCCGTCCCTGCATTATTTTCCGGAAGACTACATCACCGACCGCTCCTCCCGCTTCATGGCGGCGGAGATCATTCGCGAAAAGCTGATGCGCTTCATGGGCGAAGAGTTGCCCTATTCGGTGACGGTAGAGATTGAACGCTATCAGGTGAACGAACAGGGCATAGTGCATATCAATGGCCTGATCCTGGTAGAGCGAAGCGGTCAGAAGCGCATGGTGATCGGCAACAAGGGCGAGAAGCTCAAGGTGATCGGTACCGAAGCGCGGCTGGATCTGGAACGTCTGCTGGAGCAGAAAGTCTTTCTGGAGCTGTGGGTCAAGGTCAAATCCGGCTGGGCCGATGACGAACGGGCCCTGCGCAGTCTGGGGTACGGTGACGACTGAGCATGGCGCACGCCGCCTTCGTCATTCATAGCCGGCCCTATCGGGAAACCAGCCAGCTGGTGGAAGTCTTCACCCGGGAGCAGGGCCGGCAGAGTCTGGTCGCCAAAGGCAGCCGCCAGCCGCGCTCACCACTGAAAGGGCTGTTACAGCCCTTTGTGCCGTTGAGGCTCGGCTTTGCCGGCAAGGGCGAGCTGAAAAACCTGCACCATGCGGAGGCCACGGCTCCGGCCATCCGCCTGACCGGGTCGGCCCTGTACAGCGGTCTCTACCTCAACGAACTGATCTATTACCTGCTGGAAGCGCACACCCCCTTCGACGAGGTGTTTGACGCCTATCACAATACCCTGACAAAGCTGGCCCATGGCGAAGATATCGAGCCCTGTCTGCGTCATTTCGAGTTTTATATGTTAAACATACTGGGTTATGGCGTCGATTTTACCCGGGATGCCCAGAGCGGCGAGGCCATTCGCCCCGACGCCTGGTATCGGTATCAGCCGGAGTCCGGCTTTATCGCCCTGGAGCAGGCCGAGCCTGGCGCCTATCCGGGCTGCCACCTTTATGCCCTGGCCGAGCTCGATTTGAGTCGGCCGGGGGTGCTGGCGTCTGCCAAGCGCTTCAGCCGGCAGGCGCTGGGGCCTTATCTCGGCGGGCGGGCCTTGCGCAGTCGCGCCCTGTTTATCAAAGGAAAGAGAGGAAGTCGCAGTGAGTGAATTGTATTTAGGCGTCAATATCGATCACATTGCCACCTTGCGTAACGCCAGGGGCACCAGCTACCCGGATCCGGTGCAGGCGGCCGCCCTGGCTGAACAGGCGGGGGCCGATGGCATTACCGTGCACCTGCGTGAAGATCGGCGTCATATCGTCGACAGGGACGTGGACCTGCTGAGTCAGACCATTCAAACCCGAATGAATCTGGAAATGGCGGTCACCGACGAGATGCTGGATATTGCCTGCCGCATCAAACCGGCCTTCGTGTGTCTGGTGCCGGAAAAGCGGGAAGAAGTCACTACCGAGGGCGGCCTGGATGTGGCCGGTCAGCTCGACAAGGTGGGGGCGGCCGTGGCCCGGTTGACCGAAGCCGGCATCAAGGTGTCGCTGTTTGTCGATGCCGACCGGGCACAGATCGATGCGGTGATCGCCACCGGCGCCCCCTATATCGAGATTCACACCGGTCATTACGCCGATGCCCCCACTGAAGCCGAGCGGAGCGCCGAGCTGAAACGTATTTCCGCCATCGCCTCTTACGCCCATGATCTGGGTCTGAAGGTCAACGGCGGCCATGGTCTGCATTATCACAACGTCAAGCCGATCGCCGCCATCCCCGAGATGCTGGAGCTGAACATAGGTCACGCCATCATAGCCCGCGCCGCCTTCGACGGCCTGGAAAAGGCCATTCGCGACATGAAGCGGCTGATGCGCGAAGCCCGTCAGGGGATTTAATAGGAGAAGCCGGTTTGCTCCCTCCCCTTAAGCTCAGCGTTGTCAGAATGACAGCGGGGTGCAACGCAAGGGGAGGGTTGGGGAGGGGTTACTGCACCCCCTCACTCCTCACAAGTAGAATTTCGCTTCTTCCCGTATCTGTCCCATCCGTTCTTCCAGCTCCAGCAGCTCGGGCTCCAGCTCGTCGACACCCTGCTTGTCCAGCAGGGCCTTTTCCAGCTGCGCCACCAGTGACTGTAGCTGGGGCACGCCGCAATAGGCGGTGCCGCCATGCAGCTTG
Organism: Oceanisphaera litoralis; assembly: GCF_016907015.1. Lineage (GTDB taxonomy): Bacteria > Pseudomonadota > Gammaproteobacteria > Enterobacterales > Aeromonadaceae > Oceanimonas > Oceanimonas litoralis. The sequence goes on along the minus strand of NZ_JAFBBE010000007.1, from coordinate 14,504 downwards.
TGCAGCGGCGGATAGAGGCGCTGTTCATCCAGCTCACCGGACAGGGCGGCACCCAGCAGGGGGGAAAATTCATCGAAGCTCTGCAACAGCAGCTCCAGCATCTCCCGGGCCAGGGGCTCCTTGCCGCCGGCCTGCTTCACCGCCAATGACCAGTCGATCTGACCCGCCGGCCTGGGGCGGCGGGCGAAGCGTTCGATAATGCGGGCCAGTATGGTCTCGTCTATCGGCTTGGCCAGATAATCGTCCATGCCCTGATGCATCAGTCTATCCCGCTCGCCCGCAATGGCATGGGCGGTGACCGCTACTATGGGGGTGCTGGCGTTGGGGCCATCCTGGGAGCGAATTTCGCGGGTGGCCTGAATGCCGTCCATCAGCGGCATCTGAATGTCCATGAAGATGATGTCGTAGCGATTGACCGTGGCCAGGTTGAGTGCCTCCTGGCCGTTGGAGCAGCTTTCCACCTGGCTGACCTGCTCGCTCAGCATGGCGCTGATCAGTTTGAGGTTGGCGGGGTTGTCGTCCACCGCCAGCACCCGCAGCTTCTGCTTTTGAGAAGGGGGGGCCAGGGTTATCTGCAACATGGCTTCTGGCTCGGCCACTGCCTGCCCCATCAGTGCCTGAGCCAGCTTCTGGTAGTGTACCGGTTTGCTCAGACAGAGTTCGGCGCCGGCGCACAGCAGGGCGTCGGCCAGAGTGGGATCGGTGGAGCTGAGCAGCACTACTACCCTGTTGTCCTCTTCCTTCTGCTGCTGGATACCCTGTTCCATCTGGCTGGGCAGGGTATTGGGGCCAAAGCCCAGCAGGGCGCAGTCGATGGCGACCCCCGAATAGGGCTCGTGCAGCACCTGCACCCCCCATTCCCGCAGCAGTGCCGTGGTGGCGCGGCGGCTGAAATTATCCTCTTCCAGATAAAGTACCGTCTTGTTGCACAACTCGGCCAGTGGCAGGGGCTCGGCCAACGGCAGCGAGGCCCGGTTCAGCTCCAGGGTAAAACTGAACACCGAGCCCGATCCCAGCTCGGAATAGAGTTCCATCTCGCCGGACATCTGGTGCACCAGCTTCTGGGTGATGACCAGGCCCAGCCCGGTACCACCATAGCGGCGGGAAATGCTGGAGTCGGCCTGATTGAAGGCCTGAAACAGTTGACGGCGCTGGCTGTCGGAAATGCCGATGCCGGTATCCTGTACATGAATGCGCAGGGCGGTCTTGTCCGGCTGACCGGCGGGACGGGCGTCGACCCGCACGTCCACGTTACCCTGTTCGGTAAACTTGACCGCGTTGCCCACCAGGTTGGTCAGTACCTGCTGCAGCCGCAATGGATCGCCGATAACGGCGTCATGCACGGCGGCATCCACCCGCATCGACAGTTCCAGCCCCTTGTCGTGAGCGCTGGGGGCCAGCAGCGTCATGACTTCCTGCAGGGTATCGCGCAGCGAGAACGGCAGTTGTTCCATCTTCAATTTTCCGGCTTCCAGCTTGGAGAAGTCGAGAATGTCGTTGATGATGCCGAGCAGATTTTGCGCCGAACGCTCTATGGTCTTGAGGTAGTCGAGCTGGTTGGGGGTCAGGCGGGTTTTCTGCAGCTGACGGGCAAAGCCGATGACCCCGTTGAGCGGGGTACGCAACTCGTGAGACATGTTGGCCAGAAACTCGGTTTTGACTCGAGCCGCTTCCTGCGCCCGTTTCTTGGCCATGTCCAGCTCGATATTCTGGATTTCGATCTGCTCCAGGGTTTCGCGCAGATCCGAGGTGGCCTGATCGATGTTCTGCTGCATTTCGTCGTGGTATTCGGACAGCGACTTGGCCATGGCATTGATGCCGTTTTTGAGCATCTCCATCTCGCCGGTGAATTCACCGTTGACCCGGGTGTCGAGCCGGCCTTCACGAATCTTGTACACGGCGCTGACCATATCGGTGATCGGTTGGGAAACGCTCCTGATCAGCCGAACGCCGATCAGGCCGCTGAGACTGACGCCGAGCAGCACCATGAGCCCGGCAAAGAAACTGTCTTTATAGTGCAACAGGGTGACCGAATCCTTGGTCAGCTGCATGGCGATATAGCCGATGGGAATGGCGGATGCATCCTCCCAGGCGGTATCCGCTCGAATATGGTCGGTCAGCACGGGAGTGCGCAGAATAATGCCGTCTTCGTTGTTTTCCACCAGGGTCACCAGGGGCAGGGGGACCTGCTCGGACAGACGCATGGCGCTGAAATCGCGGTGGTAGTTCGAGGTGACCAGCAGTCGACCCTGGGCATCGAACAGGGCGATGGATTTGACCAGCGGGCTGTTATTGCGATGAATGGTGCTGAGCAGGCGATTGAGCGCCTCCCGGTTGCGGCTGGTCAGGGCCAGCTCGCTGGCCAGGGCCAGCGGCTCTATCACGTTGACCCCCTGACGGATAAGCACTTCTTCCAGTTGCTGATAGCGGCTCACGGAGAAATAACCGGCCAGCAGGATACCGATGAGCAGGGTGGGTATTATGGTGTAAGCCAGTATCCGGGCTCGCAGGCCGTATTTGGTCATAGTGGGCTAATGTGGGACAATGCGCGCATCAAATCAACAGACGCTTATGATGACATAGCCGGTTCGAGGGCTCCACGTTTTATGGTTCAGTTCTTCAAGGAAAACAAGCCCAAAGCCCAGGCACAGCCGCCGCTGGAGGTGACCATTGTCGAGCTGAACGCTCATGGTGTGGGTCTGGCCAGGTATAGGGACAAGCCGTTGTTTGTGCCCGGCGCGCTCAAGGGAGAGCGGGTTCGGGTACGATTGCAGGTGCAGAACAGCAAGTACCAGAGCGCCAGCCTGCTCAAGGTGCTGACGCCCTCGGCCGAGCGACAGAAGCCTTTCTGTCCCTACAGCGTCGATTGTGGCGGTTGCTCGCTGCAGCACATGCCGGTGTCCGGCCAGCGCGCGCTCAAGTCCCGCTCCCTGGCCCAGCTGTTTGCCCGTCATGGCATCGATGAGCTGCCCGAGCCCCAATGGCTGAATGAGGTGGCGCATCAGGGCTATCGGCGGGTGGCGCGACTGGCGATTCGGCGCCAGGGCAAGGGCGTGGCGATCGGCTTTCGCCGGGGCCAGTCTCACGAACTGGTGGAAATAGCGCATTGCGGGGTCTTGCGCCCCGCTCTGTCCGGCTTGATAGCTCCCTTGCGGCAGTTGCTGAATCGACTGAAAGCGGTGAAACAGCTCGGGCATATCGAGCTCTATGATGCGGCCGAAGGGGTGGCCTTGTTACTGCGCCACACAGGGTCGCTGTCGGCCCGGGATCTGGACCAGCTGCTGGCGTTTGCCCAGACACGACATCTTGCCCTGTTCTTGCAGGACGATAGCGCACGCCGACCTTTACATGTTCCCTTTCCACTTTATTATCAGATAGATAATATCAAGCTGGCTTTTACCCCCGGTGATTTCATCCAGATTAACGGCGGGCTTAACGAGCAGATGGTGCGGCTGGCGCAGCAGTGGCTGGCAGCCGAACCCGGTCAGCCGATACTGGACTTGTTCTGTGGCGTCGGCAACTTCTCGTTACCGCTGGCGGCGGCCGGGCACCCGGTGGTCGGGGTGGAGGGGGTGATGGAAATGGTGGAGCAGGCCCGGGGCAATGCGGAAGACAACGCCTTGCCGCTGGCGCAGTTTTATCGTGCCGATCTGGCTACCGACTTCACCCGGGAGCCCTGGGCTAAACAAGGCTTTGAGCGGGTACTGCTGGATCCGGGCCGGGCCGGCGCCGAGCAGGTGATGCCCTATCTGCAGCAGTTGTCGCCCGAACGGCTGCTTTATGTGTCCTGTAATCCGGTGACCCTGGCCAGGGACAGCCAGGCACTGTTGGCGGCGGGCTACCGACTCAGTCGCCTCTGCCTGATTGATATGTTCCCCCATACGGTGCATTGCGAAGCGATGGCCTTGTTCGAACTCAGTTAAGGGATACTTATGGTTGCAGTGCGCGATACTCACCTTCAAACCAGCTTCAGCCTGACCGAGTGGGCGTCGGGCCTGCCGCTGGATGCCCATGAGCGGGAACAACTTAAAGCGGTGTATGAGTATTGTCAGGGGCTGAGTGTCCCGCCCGAGGCGCAGCTTCGCCTGCAGGCCGAAGGGGTGGAGATGGTCGGGATCCTGCTGACCCTGAGCATGGATCTGGACACCCTGAAGACGGCCTTGCTGTATCCCTTCCTCGAAAGCGGCCATCTGGACCCGGAGCGGGTACGGGACGATTTTGGTGACACCATAGCCCGCCTGCTGCGGGGGGTGTCCGACATGGAAGCCATTCGCTCGCTGCAGCATGTGCACAGCGACAAGAGCTCGGAAGTACAGGTCGACCGGGTCCGTCGCATGCTGATGGCCATGGTCGAAGATGTGCGCGCCGTGGTGGTCAAGCTGGCCGAGCGCATCACCTGTCTGCGCGAGGTCAAGAGCGCAGACGAAGAAACCCGAGTGCTGGTGGCCAAGGAAATCGCCAACATCTATGCGCCGCTTGCCAATCGGCTGGGCATAGGCCAGCTCAAGTGGGAGCTGGAGGATCTGTCGTTCCGCTATCTGCATCCGGATACCTACAAGCGCATCGCCCGGCTGCTGCACGAAAAACGGCTGGCACGGGAAGCCTATATCGACGACTTCGTGGCCGGGCTCCGGACGGCACTGAAGGAGTCCGGTATCGAGGCCGACGTCTATGGCCGGCCCAAGCATATCTACAGCATCTGGCGCAAGATGCAGAAGAAGAACCTGGACTTCGACGAGCTGTTCGACGTGCGGGCGGTGCGAGTGGTGACCCGGCACCTGCAGGACTGTTACGGCGCCCTGGGCGTGGTGCATACCCAATGGCGGCATATTCCCCGCGAGTTTGACGATTACGTCGCCAACCCCAAGCCCAACGGCTATCAGTCCATTCATACTGTGGTGATCGGCCCCGAGGGCAAGACGGTCGAAATACAGATCCGCACCGATCAGATGCATCAGGATGCCGAGCTGGGCGTGGCCGCCCACTGGAAATACAAGGAAGGCGCCGGCGCCACCAAACCGAGCGGCTTCGAAGACAAGATTGCCTGGCTCAGAAAGCTGCTGGCCTGGCAGGAAGACATGGCCGAAAGCGGCTCTCTGGTGGACGAGTTGCGCAGCCAGGTATTTGAAGACAGGGTCTATGTATTTACCCCCAAGGGCGACGTGGTCGATATGCCGCTGGGCGCCACGCCGCTCGATTTCGCCTATTACATTCACAGCCAGATCGGGCATCGCTGCATCGGCGCCAAGATCGACGGCCGCATAGTGCCCTTCACCTATCAGCTGCAAACCGGCGATCGGGTGGAGATCATCACCCAGAAGCAACCCAACCCAAGCCGGGACTGGATGAATCCCAATCAGGGGTTTCTGCGTACCAGCCGGGCCCGCTCCAAGGTGGCCACCTGGTTCAAGAAACAGGACAGGGACAAGAACATCCTCGCCGGTCGCGACATACTGGACAAGGAGCTGGAGCGACTGGGACTGACCTTCTCCCAGATCAACAAGGCGGCACTGGAGCGGTTCAATGTCACCCATCTCGACGACTTGCTGGCCGGTATCGGTGGTGGCGACCTGCGCATCAACTCGTTGCTCAACTATCTGCAGGGGCTGCACAAGAAGCCGACGGATGAAGAGCAGGACGAAGCCGTGTTGCGCCAGCTGGAGCTGAAGGCGGCGAGAAAGGCGCCGGACGCGAAGGGCCAGGGACACATAGTGGTGCAGGGGGTGGGCAACCTGATGACCAGCATAGCCCGCTGTTGTCAGCCGATCCCCGGCGACGAGATTGTCGGCTTCATTACCCAGGGCCGGGGCATTTCCATACACAGAGCCGACTGCGAGCAGTTGAAGGAGCTGACGCACCAGCATCCGGAGCGGATGGTGGAGGCGGTGTGGGGCGAGAGCAGCTCCGGCGGTTATCATCTTACCCTGCGGGTGGTGGCAAACGACAGATCCGGCCTGCTGCGGGATATCACCACCATTCTGGCCAATGAAAAAATCAATGTGATGGGCGTCAACAGCCGTTCCAATAGCAAGCAGCAGACGGCGACCATCGACATGGAGCTGGAAATTTACAATATCGACACCCTGAGCCGGACCCTGGCCAAGATAGGTCAGTTGCCGGACATACTGGAAGCCAAACGGCTGTAACGGGAGCACGGATGGAGCACTATAACTACTCACTCGGCGACTTGCTGGCCATCATGGCGGCCCTGCGGGATCCGGAAAACGGCTGTCCCTGGGATCTGAAGCAGGACTTCGCCAGCATAGTGCCGCACACCCTGGAAGAAGCCTATGAGGTGGCCGATACCATAGAGCGGGGCGACCTGAACGAACTGCCGGTCGAACTGGGGGATCTGCTGTTTCAGGTGGTGTTCTACTCCCGGCTGGGGGAAGAACAGTCGCGGTTCAATTTCGGTGACGTGGTGCAGGCCATCAGCCACAAGCTGGTGCGTCGTCATCCTCATGTGTTCGGTAACGCCGAACTGGACAGCGAAGAGCAGGTCAAGGCCAACTGGGAAAAGACCAAGGCAGTCGAGCGGCGCAGCAAGGATGCCAGTGCCACCAGCGCACTGGACGATATTCCCCGCAATCTGCCGGCATTGAGCCGGGCCAACAAGATCCAGAAGCGCTGCTCGGCGGTCGGCTTCGACTGGCGCGAGCTGCCGCCGGTGGTGGGCAAGATCCACGAAGAGCTGGACGAGGTGATGGCCGAGCTGAATCGGCCCGAGCAGGACCCGGACCGGGTGGCCGACGAACTGGGCGATCTGCTGTTCGCCTGCGTCAACCTGGTGCGCCATCTCAAGCAGGATCCGGAGCGGGTGCTGCGCCGGGCCAACGACAAGTTCGAGCGGCGTTTTCGAGGGGTGGAGCAGGCGTTGCAGACCGATGGTAAAGACAGCCGGGATTGCAGCCTGGAGGAGCTGGATGCTTACTGGCGGCAGATCAAGGCCGGTGAGTGATCCGGGCTTAACCTTGGCTCGCCCGTACCGATATCCTGTTCAGGAGGATCACCGATGAAGCATCTATTCGGCTTGTTACTGTTGTGCTGTAGTCTGCAGGTATTGGCAGAAGAAGAAACCGCGACCCCGGAGCCGCCGCCAGCACCGACGGAGTCGGACATGAAGGAGCTGCGGGCGGTGCCCCTGTATGAAGAGCACGAGCTGATCGAGTGGATCAATGCCAATCGTCATCTGCAACAGGTGCGCGATCGGGATAACTGCCAACTGGTGCAGGATATCGAGGCCCGGGCCGAGGTACTGCGCCTGCCTGCCTACCAGTTTCTGTGGGGCGACATGCTGGCCTGGGGGGTCTGCGTGCCCCAGCAGTCGCGGCGAGGGCTGGGCATGATGTGGAAGGCGGCAGAGCAGGGGCTGCCGGCGGCACTGGAGCAATTGGGCCGTTACTACTACAAGGGCACCCTGGTGCAGCAGAACCGGGAGCGGGCGGCGCCGCTGATGCAGGAAGCCGCCAGCCTGGGGCTGGAGAAGGCGCAATTCATTTGGGCCCGCTGGTTACTGGACGGTGTCGGTAGCCCGCTCGACTATCCCCAGGCCTACCTGTGGCTGAAGCAGATGGTGCTTGCCGACCCGCGACAGCATCGGGAAGCCGAGCGACTGAGTGCGGCGCTGGCGGCCAGAATGCCGGCGCACAAGGTCAGGGAGCTGAATCATCGCCTGTTGTTTTGAATCCGGGTTTTGAATCCGGGTTCTGAGTCCGGGCCCCGACTCCCCCCGGCGGCAGATGCCGACGGGGAGCACCGACATTTAATGTCACCGATCGCCGCTAATGTGTATCATGTATGTAGATTCTTCCGCGTTCAGGATACCCGCAGCATGAAGCTGACTACCTACACCGATTTCGGCCTGAGAACCCTGATGTATCTGGCCACCCTGCCCGAGGGGGAACTGACCAGCGTGGCCCGGGTATCCGGCCTGTACGATATATCGCGTAACCATCTGGTCAAGGTGGTGAATCAGCTGGCGCGGGAAGGTTATATTCATGCGGTACGTGGCAAAAACGGGGGTATTCGCCTGGCCAGGACGCCGAGTGATATCAACATAGGGCAGGTTGTTCGCGCACTGGAAAACAACCTGAACGGCATCGACTGCGGCAGCCCGGCCTGCCATCTGGTGCCGGCCTGCCGGTTGCGGGATGCGCTCAAGCTGGCGATGGACGCCTTTCTGCAGGTCATGGATGGCTATACCCTGGCGGATCTGAGCGGTAATCGGGAAGAGTTGATGGTTATTTTCAACCAGCTGGAAATGCAGGCCGACAAGCCGTCATCCTGACCGCCTACCCCTGGTACCTGACCGCCTATCCCTGGTAATAGTGCGGCAGCACCCGCACCAGCTTCACCATGTTGTTTTCCACTTCCAGAATTTCAATCGGATAACCGGCCAGGCGCAGGCCGATATTGGCCTCGGGGATCTCTTCCAGATACTCGAGGATAAGACCATTGAGTGAACGAGGGCCGTCATTGGGCAGCTCCCAGCCCAGCTCCTTGTTGATGTCCCGAATGCTGGCCGAGCCTTCAATCAGGTAGGAGCCGTCATCCTGAGGCTTGATCTCGTCGCTCAGGGTGGGGCTGATGGTAGTGGTGAAGTCACCGACGATTTCTTCCAGAATATCATCCAGCGTCACCAGCCCCTGAATATCGCCGTACTCGTCGACGATCAACCCGATGCGCTCCTTGTTGCGCTGAAACTTGACCAGCTGCACGTTCAGTGGCGTGGCTTCGGGAATATAGTACAGCTCGCGTACCGCGCGCATCAGACTGGATTTGCTGAACTCATCCTTGGCCAGCAGCCGCAGGGCATCGCGGGCGTGGATAAAGCCCAGCGCATCGTCGATATTGTCCCGGTACAGCAACACCTTGGTATGCGGACTCTGCATCAGACGGCGGCTGATGGTTTTCCAGTCCTGGGTGACGTCGATACCATAGATCTCGTTACGCGGCACCATGATGTCGTCGACCGTCACCTTTTCCAGATCCAGGATGGACACCAGCATATCCTGATGTCGGCGGGGGATCAGGGCGCCGGCCTCGTTGACGATGGTGCGCAGTTCTTCCGAGCTGATGGCGGTGTCTTCTCCGCCATGGGGGTTGATGCGAAACAGGGCCAGCAAGCCGTTGGAAATGGCATTGATCATCCACACTGCCGGGTACAGCAGCACCATCAGGGGCCTGAGAATAAAGGACGCGGGAAAGGCGACCCGCTCGGGATAGAGCGCCGCCAGTGTCTTGGGGGTGACCTCGGCAAAAATCAGCACCACCACGGTCAGGGCCACGGTGGCGATGGCCACGCCATAGTCGCCGTACAGGCGGATGGCGATCAGGGTGGCGATGGCCGAGGCGAGGATATTGACCAGGTTGTTGCCGATCAGGATCAGGCCAATCAGCCGATCGGGCCGAGACAGCAGCTTTTCAACCCGGGTGGCCGATGAATGGCCCCCCTGGGCCAGATGACGCAACCGATAGCGGTTCAGCGACATCATGCCGGTTTCGGAACTCGAAAAAAAAGCGGAAATAAAGAGTAAAGCTATCAGGATGCCCGTTAGGGTACCCGTGGATATGTCGTCCAAGCAGACCGTCCTGTGTCATGAAACTGATAAATTACTAAGGGTTTGACCGGGTGCTGTCAAGTCGTTTACCCCAGCAGCACCTCGCGCACGAAACGGCTGCCGAAATAGGCGAGGGTCAGCAGTATGCTGCCCGCCACGCTGGTCCAGATAACCTTGCGGCCGCGCCAGCCCAGGCGATGATGGCCCCAGAGCAGGCCCACATAGACACACCAGGCCAGAATGGTGAGGATGGCTTTATGCGCCTTGCCGGGGCCGAACATTTCCTGCAGAAAGAAGAGGCCGGTTGAAATAGACAGGGTCAGCACCACCACACCGACAAAAATCAGCCGGAACAGATAGCCTTCTATGGTCATCAGCGGCGGCATGGCCGGCAAGTTGGTGAGCTTGTGTGTTTTCAGTCTGTGATTGAGAAAACCGAGCAGAATGGCCAGCAGACTGGCGATCACCAGCAGCGAATAAGACACGAGTCCCAGGCCGATATGCAGCAGCACCTCGGGGCGGCTTTCCAGATGCATACTGTAATAACCGGGCAACAGCACGTCAGCCACCAGTAGCAGGCCGGCAAAGCCGTATACCAGCGGCATCAGCAGCCACACCTTGAAGCGTGTCACCAGCACCGTCATCAAGGCCGAAATAATCAGGCTGACGATGGAGGCGACATTGAGCATGCTCAGATTTTGCCCCGGCACCTGTACTACCGTGTTGAACAGCCAGAGGCCATGAAGCAGCAAGGCACACAGGGCCGCCAGCAGGCCGTAGCTGTGCCCTTTGTTCTGGGGGTTGAGCAGTTTATGCACACAGGCGAAGGCCGCCAACAGATAAAATGCCATCGCCAAAACAGCAAGCAATTCCATAATGAATTTAAGCCATTAACCGGTGAATAGATAAGAGCGGCCAGTATACCCTTAAGACAAAGCACATCGCTACCCGGCCTCGCTTAAGTTCGGCCGATAACTTGGGTATACTGGTGGTAATTTTCGCCAACTGCGGACCACATCATGTTTGAAAATCTCACCGAAAGACTGTCGCGTACGCTGAAAAACATCAGTGGCCGCGGTCGGCTGACCGAAGAAAACATCAAGGAAACATTGCGTGAAGTACGGATGGCACTGCTGGAGGCCGACGTGGCCCTGCCGGTGGTGCGGGAATTCGTCAACCGGGTCAAGGAGCGTGCGGTTGGCCAGGAAGTCTCCAAATCCCTGAGTCCGGGCCAGGCCTTCATCAAGATAGTCAACGCCGAACTGGTGTCGGTGATGGGCGAGGCCAACGAAGAGCTCAACCTGGCGGTGACGCCGCCGGCGGTGATCCTGATGGCGGGTCTGCAGGGGGCGGGTAAAACCACCTCGGTCGGCAAGCTGGCCAAGTACCTCAAAGAGCGGCACAAGAAAAAGGTGCTGGTGGTCAGTGCCGACGTCTATCGTCCGGCGGCGATCAAGCAGCTCGAGACCCTGGCGGCGGATCTGGACGTCGAGTGCTTCCCCAGTAATATCGAACAGAAGCCGGTGGACATAGGCCGCAATGCGGTGGACTACGGTCGCAAGCAATTCTTCGATGTGGTGCTGGTGGATACCGCCGGTCGCCTGCACGTCGATGAAGACATGATGGCCGAAATTCAGCAACTGCATGAGGCCATCAACCCCGCCGAAACCCTGTTCGTGGTCGATGCCATGACGGGTCAGGATGCGGCCAATACCGCCAAGGCGTTCAGCGAAGCACTGCCCCTGACCGGGGTGATACTGACCAAGGCCGACGGTGATGCCCGCGGTGGTGCCGCCCTGTCGGTGCGTCACATTACCGGCAAGCCGATCAAGTTTATCGGTATGGGTGAAAAAGTCGATGCCCTGGAGCCCTTCCATCCGGACCGTATTGCCTCGCGCATTTTGGGCATGGGTGACATGCTGTCGCTGATCGATCAGATGGAACGCTCGGTCGACAAGGACAAAGCCGCCGAAATGGCGCAGAAGCTGAAGAAGGGCAAGGGTTTCGATCTGGAAGACTTCCGCGATCAGCTGGCGCAGATGCGCAACATGGGCGGCATGATGAGCCTGATGGACAAGCTGCCGGGCATGAATCAGCTGCCGGATAACGTCAAGGATCAGGTCAACGACAAGCTGACGGTGCGCATGGAAGCCATTATCGGCTCCATGACCCCGAAAGAGCGCCGTCACCCGGACCTGATCAAGGGCTCGCGCAAGCGTCGTATCGCCCTGGGATCGGGCACCGAGGTGCAGGAAGTGAACAAGCTGCTCAAGCAGTTCACCCAGATGCAGAAAATGATGAAGAAAATGTCCGGCAAGGGCGGCATGCGCAAGATGATGAGCCAGATGCAGGGCATGATGGGCCCGGGTGGCATGGGCGGTGGCGGTCGGCGCGGCCCCTTCTGAATTAAAGACCAGGCGTCCGGCCGTCACGGCGGGCGGATCATCGGGACCTGACTTGCCTGGTGGCGGTGGCCACTGCAGTATGGCGACGCAGATGCCCGCCGCCGGTGACTGCCAATTTGGTTGCATTCTCACCGCATCAGAGTACAATTGCGCAGCTTATTTTAAGCCAGGGTTCGCATTGTCTGCGGGCCTTGTTTGTTTCAGTATATAGAGGACGATATGGTAACCATTCGTTTACAACGTGGTGGCGCTAAGAAGCGTCCGTTTTACCAGGTAGTAGTTGCAGATAGCCGCTATGCTCGCGATGGCCGTTTCATCGAGAAAGTGGGTTTCTTCAACCCGATCGCCGCCGGTCAGGCAGAAAAACTGCGTCTGGACCTGGAGCGTGTTAATCACTGGGTTGGCCAGGGTGCAACCGTATCCGAGCGCGTAGCCAAATTGATCAAAGACGCAGCCAAAGCAGCGGCCTAAGTCTTTACAGGTAGGGAATTAAAGTGAGCGAACCTGTAGTAGTAGGCCAACTGGGCGCCGTTTACGGCATTAAAGGTTGGTTGAAGGTCAACTCCTTTACCGACCAACCAGAAGGTATTTTCGATTATCGGCCCTGGCTGATAAAAGAGGGCAGCAGCTGGCGTGAAATTCAGGTCACTGGATGGAAACGTCATGGCAAAGGTCTGATTTGCAAACTGATTGATATCGATCAGCGCGAACAGGCACAAATGCTGACCGGTGCCGACATCGCGGTAAGTGCAGAATCGTTTGCTGCCCTGCCGGATGACGAATTCTACTGGCGTGATCTGATCGGTTGTCGGGTGAAGAACACCAAAGGCTATGATTTTGGCCTGGTGACTCAGCTGATGGAAACCGGCTCCAACGACGTGCTGGTAGTGAAAGCCAATACCAACGATGCATTTGGTCAACGAGAACGGTTGGTTCCGTTTCTGGAAGATCAGGTAATAAAGTCCGTGAATATTCAGGACAGCATCATCGAAATTGATTGGGATCCGGATTTTTAACCCGAGTCGAATCGCGCGGAGAGAATCATGTGGATAGGGGTAGTCAGCCTCTTCCCGGAGATGTTCCGGGCAGTATCCGACTTTGGTGTAACCGGGCGGGCCGTAAAAGATGGCCTGCTGACATTTGAATGCTGGAATCCGCGGGATTTTACCCGGGACAAACACCGTACTGTCGACGACAGACCCTACGGGGGCGGACCCGGGATGCTGATGATGGTTCAGCCACTGCGCGATGCCATAGCGGCGGCGCGACAGGCGGCAGGTGAGGGAGTACGGGTAATTTACCTGTCTCCTCAGGGTCGCAAGCTGGATCAACAAGGCGTGACCGAACTGGCAAAACACGAGAAGTTGATTCTGGTGGCCGGACGGTATGAAGGAGTGGATGAGCGCGTTATTCAGGCCGATGTCGACGAAGAGTGGTCGGTCGGGGATTACGTGCTCAGTGGCGGCGAATTGCCGGCCATGGTACTGGTGGATGCGGTGGCCCGTTTGGTGCCCGGTGTCCTCGGTGACATGGCGAGTGCGGAGCAGGACTCCTTCAGCGAAGGGCTTCTGGATCATCCTCACTACACGCGCCCCGAGCAACTGGCGGGAATGGCCGTTCCCAAAGTGTTGTTGAGTGGCAACCACGCCGAGGTGGCCAGCTGGAGAATGCAGCAGTCATTGGGCCGGACCTGGTTAAGAAGGCCGGAACTCTTGAACAACCTAGCTCTGACTGACGAGCAAGAGCAGCTTCTTGCCCAATTTGTTCGCGATTATCGCGAGCCAGAACAGTAGAGTTTTCAGTTTACCCTAGGTAAGGAAATATCATGAGCAACATCATTAAGCAGCTTGAAGACGAACAATTGCGCACCGATATCCCCGACTTCGGTCCGGGTGACACAGTGCGTGTAATGGTACGCGTTGCCGAAGGCGGCAAAGAGCGTCTGCAGGCTTACGAAGGCGTTGTTATCGCCAAGCGTAACCGCGGCCTGCACTCTGCATTCACCGTGCGTAAAATCTCCAACGGTGAAGGCGTTGAGCGTGCCTTCCAGACTCACAGCCCGCTGATCGGCAGCGTGGAAGTGAAGCGTCGTGGCGCCGTGCGTCGTGCCAAGCTTTACTATCTGCGTGACCGTGCTGGTAAGTCTGCTCGTATCAAAGAGCGTCTTACTCCCCGCGGCAGCAAGTAAGCCGACCGGTTGTGTCAAAAGGCCCGCAAATGCGGGCCTTTTTGTTTTTACAGTGTCACGCCTGACCCAAAGATAGACACGGTATTTTGTAGTCGCTGCTTTAGCTGCGAAATTCTGCGTAGCAGAATAGTATTATACCAATCGGATGAATCATGTGTTCAGGCCGTCATCCTGACGAAAGTCAGGATCTTCCTGCAGGAAGTTACCGGACGTTAAACACGGCATTGTTATCAGTAACCGATCACTTCTTTAATTGGATTGGCTATGTATGAGTTAACTGTGTCTACACTGTATTTATATACAGAAATATGGTGGGCCAGATTATGGAATGGTCTTATAAGGAGCTAGAGC